>JADIMO010000104.1 GCA_017694755.1 Candidatus Cryptobacteroides merdavium | reverse complement strand
ACGTGATAACGGAACTGATAAGGCATACGGATGACATACCCGTCCGGGTGGAGATGTTGTCCGACTACGACTGTATCAATTCCCATTGGTACGAGGGCGGAAGTTACCGTTACGAAGGCTCCTATTTCGGTGACATGGTGGACGCGCTGAATCTCAATCCGGCGAGAGTGAAGAAACTATTGACAGACCACGGTTACAAGGCTTACGGACGTTTCCCGAACCGAAAGAGCAGGAACGGCAAAGAGCAGGTATCCTACGAACAGTTCTACCAAGAGCTTATCAATTCCTGCTGCGGTGCCAACCTGTTGACCTATATAGGCAAGGTAAGCCTGAAGGAACTTTATGATGCCGGATTCTCGCTTGGGGAAGTCATTATTCCCAAAGGCAACCGCTGCGGCATCTTCAGTTCCATATTCGGCGGCGGAAGCCTGCTTGGAATGGAACTGAAACAGGATGTCAGGCTGAGACTCGGGTTCAGCGGACGTCACGGCTTCCGATTACGGCTGGACAATGAAACGGAATACGCATATTCCATCAAGCGCGTCTATGTCGAATGCGACTCTTTTTTCGGCGGCACTGTAAACCTTGTAGCCTCGTAAGACGGAATAATGACAACTAAAAATACAAGATTATGGGAAAGGAATACGCAATCATACTCTTCAATGGGGAAGAGCACCTTTGCCGCCATGAAGACGGCAGCTACAGCGATGTGTCATATCCTATGATGACATTTACTGAAGGCAAGGACAGCTTCAGGGTCATACGGACAGAGACGGACACGCCTGAGAGGACGTTCCGGTATCATGGAAAGGCACTGAGGCTTGTACCCGGATTCTACCCGAACGGCTGGCCGGCACTGATGCTGGAGACACCGGATGACGGAGGGACATATACGGTGCTTACCGTCAATCTGGAAGAGTGTCCGGCATCCGGGATTCCGGACAGGGCTTTCGTTGACGTCAACAACAACCCTGAAGCGATGGAATTCCTCATCAGGAACAACCTCGCCGAAGACACAGGATACAGGCGCATGAGCGGATGGGTGGAATATCCGATGGTAAGACTGAATCTGCCGGAACTTTACCGAATATCTCCGGAGGCCTTCGGGAGAGGACAGACAACTGGAAAGGAAACAACAACCGAATCATAAAATAAACGATTATGAAAAAGTATGATGTAAAAGTAAGGTACGCCTTCGAGGGCACCTACAATGTCGTGGCCGAGGACCGCGACGAGGCGGAAAGAACGGTAAGGGAAAACTGCGGCCTGGTACTGGGCGGCAATATCCACACCACCTGCGATGACGACGAGGTGACAGACTGGAAATTCAGCTGTCACCCCGACATGCAGATCCTGTCCTTCACGGAGCGGGGCAGAAAAGGCAGGAACGGATACACTGCCATGTGTTTCAGCGGCAGGATTGAAGAGCTGCGGAAGGACATAATAGAGAGCATCAGGCAGCTGCTTTACTCCCACGGCCTGAAAGAGCTCACATTTACCGGCGACGATGAGGACCCTGTATGGGTCATCCGGTTCGACAAGAACGGAGATCCCCATGAATGCCGGGTAACGGGCCTGAAAGTCACGGACAGCAGCCTGACGGTATTCGCATGGGAAAAGGAAAGCGGATGCGAAGTGGCCTGCAGTACTCCCTACGAGCTCGGTGCCAGCAACATCGACTGGCTCAACCAGATGTACGATGCAGCCTTGCTGCAACTTGAACAGACAAACGGAAACTCTTAAAAACGAAAGACAATATGGCAACAAAAGTCAATATGGACAGACATATCCGGGAGGGATGGACTGTCGGAGACTTCATCAGGGAACTGGCCCCGCAGGTGGAAATGATCATGAACGGCCGAAGCTGGAGGGAGCCTTTCAGGAACAAGCGGGAACTGGCGGACTGGTGCCGTGACAACCAGCCCTACTACAAGAAGAGGATTCCCGAAGTGAACGGCCATTTTGCAAGAATGTACAACCTCAAATAAAGACAGCAGGATGAAATATCAAGCGGAAAATGCAGTATCCAGCTTCTTCTACTATATGTGGAACACCTGGAGCGAGGAAGAATGCAAGGCCGTGTACGGGGACATGCACCGTCACTTCTGGGAGAAATGGTGCCGGATGACGGACAAGGGAGTATTCGGGGCCTCCGAACGGTTCTATGCAGAACTGACGGACCGCTACAGGGAAAAACTGGCGGAACGGGCGGCCAGCCTTTACGACGGCAGATCGTTCAGGAAGCAGCCCGGAGAATCGCAAATCCTTGTATGTGCATCCTGCGGTTCAATGGAAATAGAAATCCAGGCATGGATAGACGCAAACACCAATGAGTTCCGCAGCGATGTGGATGAGGATTCGGATGGCCGGTGGTGCGGAGAATGCGAAAGCCATACGGATTTCTGCCATAAAGATGAATTCAAAAAAATAATGGATGGTTGGTGGTCCTCCCTGGCTTCCAAGCAAAAAGACATGATTCTTAATCTTGCTGAGACAGGACATTCTCCAGATAACAAGCCACAGGAATCAGAATACGGTACTGCGGATGGCTGGTGGAAGGGTCTGGACTATGACCGGAAACGGAAAATCCATAACGAATATAACCCTGACAACGAAGAATAATATGCAAAAGGACATCATCAGCCTGATTTGCAACTCATGCGGTTGCAACGGCACAGAAGCACAAGAGCACCTGGATTCCGAACTCCGGCACCTGCGTGAGCTGCAGGAACTGGATGATTTGAGGGAGGATGACATGGAGGCTGCCTGTCTCAACCCCGGTCCTGACCTTGACCGGCAGGAGTATTTCATCAACCGCCTCGCCGGGGCTTAATAATATTGCGGTTATGACTTATTTTCAGAACATACACTCATTGGCGGACTTGAAAAGAGAGTACCGCTGCCTGGCCATGCAGAACCATCCCGACAAGGGCGGCGACACAACGGTCATGCAGCAGGTGAACACCGAGTTTGAAAAACTCTTTGAAGTCTGGAAAGACAAGACGGACATTCCCGCGACCTCTACCGGATATGAATGCGATTATTCGGGGGCCACGGCAAGGGAATACACCGAATACGTGTACAACGAATACCGCTGGAAAGGGCGCAATTACGAGGGGCAGCACGCACCCGAAATCATCGAGTTGGTCAGGACCTGGCTCAAGGAGGCCTATCCGAGATACAGGTTTTCGGTCAGACGGGAAAACTACCATTCCATCTACATCCGTCTGATGAAAGCGGATTTCGAGGCTTTCACCAAAGAATCAGGGAAAATC
>JADIMO010000103.1 GCA_017694755.1 Candidatus Cryptobacteroides merdavium | reverse complement strand
CAGGGCTTCGACCTGTACGGCGCAATAGAGAACTGCGCCGACCTTCTGGAGAATTTCGGCGGGCACATTTATGCTGCAGGTCTCACACTCAAGGAAGAGAATCTCGGTGAGTTCTGCAGAAGGATAGATGCCTGCATCGGAGATACCATCAGTACAGAGATGCTCACGCCTGTCATCTATATCGATTCCAAACTTGACTTTTCAAGGATCACTCCGAAATTTTTCCGCATATTGAAGCAGTTCCAGCCTTTCGGCCCCGGAAACAACGCTCCTGTCTTCATGACGGAAAATGTATATGACAACGGCAACGGCCGCAAGGTCGGTGCGGAAGGCAGCCACCTGAAGCTCGAACTCATCCAGGAGGAGCAGCCGTACAGGCATATTTCGGCCATTGCATTCAACAAGTCTTCACATTTCGACCATATAAAGACAGGCAATCCTGTGGACATCTGCTATTCCATAGTGGAGAATTATTACAGGGGCATTGCCAATCTCCAGCTTCGCATAAGGGACATCCGTGACCGAGAGGAATTCATCTGATTCCGTCGGTGAATTGCCTCCTTCCGCAGAATATTTCGAATATTTCATGCCTTCTGATGCAATATGGCGCATACTTTGCGATTTAACTGGACAAAACAAGTTCAGATTATGAAACGGTTGATTTTGATGCTGGTTCTTATATCAGCGGGGTTAGTCGGGTCAGCCCGGAACAAGGAAACCCGGCAGGAGCGGATAACACGTTGGGAAAATGATATGGAGGCTTTCCGTCAGGGACAGATGAAAAGCATGGCGGTCTATGATGTGGCTGATTCCCTGAAAGGGGAACAGGCCCGCATTGCCATGGCGAACGCCGGCTTTGTGCTGGAGGCGGATGCCGTGACATTCAAGCGTGGAGTCAGGATACAGGTCAATTCCACCACCAATTTCATTTCGGTGAAAGGTGACAGGGCCGTGGTCCAGGTTTCGCCTTCGTATTTTTATTCAGGACCGAACGGTGTCGGAGGCGTGACAGTCGACGGCACGATTTCCGGTGTGAGGATTTCCGAGGACAAGAAAGGAAACATAAGGTATTCGATGAATGTCACCGGGGTAGGCATAAGTGCCAGGGTGGACATCACGATGAACCGGGAAAGCGGCTATGCCTATGCCGTCGTCATGCCGAACTTCAATTCAGAGAGCGTGCGGCTTGACGGAAGGCTTGTCCCTTATGCGCTTTCACGTGTTGTGGAAGGCATGTCATTGTAGTAAACAGAAAAAACATTTGTCATGAAAAAGATCTTGTTGTTCATAGTGGCCGCGGCAGCGCTCATGGCGTGCCGCAAGGAGCCTGACATGTCGGAGACGGACGGCAACTATTTCGTCTATACTGCCTACGATACATCATCCGATTTTTCAAAATACAGTTCATACATAGTTGCTGACAGCATCCTCATAATGGATTCCGGAAGGTACAATTATGTCAAGGCAAGCGAATCACCCATGGTGGCTGACATCATCCGGACCTACAGGGACCAGATGAATTCGCTCGGATATACAGAGGCCGGCACCAAGGAAGACGCGGACCTCGGCATCCAGATAAGCTACATAGAGGAGACGCATTATTTTACACAGATTGTTTCTGACCCGTACTGGTGGTGGGGATATCCGGGATACTGGTCTCCTTCATGGTGGGGAGGCTGGTACGGAGGATGGGCACCGTATTCATATCCGGTGTCGTATTCATACTCTACCCATTCCTACCTTACTGAAATGGTGGATCTTACCCCGTTGACAGGTGATGCGGAGACAGACCGGGACGTGCACCTTTCCGTGGTATGGAACAGCTACCTTGACGGCAGTCTGGTGTCCGGAAATGTGACTTCCAGACTCGAGGAGGCCATTGCGCAGTCATTCTCCCAGTCAAAGGATGTATTTTCCAAATGACAGGACAGCTGAAGAAAGATTTGTCTGACGGATTTTATTTCAAGAGGATAGTGTTATGAAAATGTTGAGGAATATCATATTGGCGGCAGCCGTGCTTTTTACTGCAGCTGTCACTGCCGATGCCCAGGTGGGCAAGAGGTGGTATATAAATGCCGGGTGGCAGTTCAATGCCACTCCGGGAAGCTCATATGCGGAGAGTGCACAGGGCTGGGGTGCATATGCGGAGGGCGGATATTATCTGATGCCGCGCATAGCCGTCGGTCTGTTTGTCAACTACGGCACCAACAATGAGTACTTCGGAAGGCAGACATATTATTTTGACGGCGGTGCCGTCAATACTGACATGTACCATTCGCTTTTCCAGCTGCCGTTCGGAGCCACTTTCAGATACAGGTTCACATGGACCAAGTTCGAGCCGTATGTTGAAGCCAGGCTCGGTGCGAATTATTCCGATCAGTACAACTATTTCGGCTCGATGGCGGCATACGACAACAACTGGGGCTTCTATGCTTCGCCTGAAATCGGATTCACATGGCATCCGTTCAACAAGAGCAACTTCGGGTTCCAGTTCGCTCTCTATTACAGTTATGCCACCAACAGAAGTTCTGCATTCAGCATCAATGGCATGAACAACTGCGGCTTCAGGCTTGGCCTCGCGTTCTGATTCTGCTGCATCGGAAATGATAAGGGAGGGGGGTCTGACTCTTCATGGGGTCAGGCTCCTTTTCAGTTTCATCTGCTCTGATTGATTTTTCCGGTCCGGCCCCAGTCTGTTTTCTTTTCATAAGCGATGAATTTCCGGAAAAAATGGTAACTTTACACCTTTGTAAACGAATGCTTGTAATGGATACTCATGTGGTCATAATGGCCGGGGGCATAGGAAGCCGCCTGTGGCCTGCAAGTACACCGGAAATGCCAAAGCAGTTCATTGATGTTCTCGGGGTCGGGAAGTCTCTGATACAGATGACGGTGGACAGGTTTCTCCGCGTAAGCGGCATCGGCAATTTCTGGGTGGTGACATCGGAAAGGTATGTGGATACGGTGAAGGAACAGCTGCCGGATATTCCGGCTGAGCATATATTGGCCGAGCCGGAGCCGAGAAATACGGCTCCATGCATAGCATACGCCTGCCGCAAGATAGCCATGAGGCATCCTGATGCCAACGTTATCGTTACGCCTTCTGATGCCGTTGTCGCGGATACGGAGGCTTTTTCTTCTGCGATGGGAAAAGCTCTTGCATTCACTTCTTCTTCCGCTTCCATAGTCACTGTCGGAATTGTGCCGGACAGGCCTGAAACGGGGTACGGATATGTCTGTGCCTCCGGAAAGGAATCGGGGAAAGTCGTGAAAGTGCTGGCCTTTAAGGAAAAACCTGACAGAAAGACGGCAGAGACTTATCTTTCTGAAGGCAACTATTTCTGGAATGCCGGCATTTTTGTATGGAATGTGAAGACCATCGAGGAGCAGCTGCGCATGCATGCCCCGGGAATATACGGAGTCATAGACGCGATGTCGCCTTCTTTTTATACTGAAAAGGAAAAGGAAGTGCTGTCTGAGCATTTCAAGGAATGCGAAAAGGTTTCGATAGACTATGCAGTCATGGAGAAATCCGATGACATATATGTGATTTCAGGTGAATTCGGATGGAGTGATCTCGGAAGCTGGAGTGCCGTGAAAGATCATATGGTGACCGATGCCGACGGCAATGCAGTCGTGGGTGACAGAGTGGTGCTGTCAGAATGCCGGAACTGCATCGTGCATGCGTCCGGTCCGGTTGCGGTGGAAGGCCTTGACGGCTATGTGGTGGCTGAGAAGAACGGGAAGATGCTTGTCTGCAGGCTTTCGGAGGAGCAGCGTGTGAAGGAATTCTCCGGGATGCTCGGGCAGTGACCGTTCCGTGAAGGGAGCGGGCGTTCCGGCGGTATTCCGGAATGATGTTTTTATTTCAGGACAGTCTGATGAATATAGCAGTAGTAGGTACAGGATATGTGGGGCTTGTGAGCGGAGCCTGTTTTGCAGAAATGGGGGCCGTTGTCACTTGCGTTGATGTCGACAGGAAGAAGGTGGAGATGCTCCGTTCCGGTGTTCTTCCCATATATGAGCCTGGACTTGAAGATATTGTGGAAAGGAACCATAGGGAGGGCCGACTTGATTTTTCGGAGGACCTGGCCTCGTGTATAGATTCGGTGGAAATAATCTTCATTGCTGTGGGCACTCCTCCTGACGAAGACGGGAGTGCTGACCTGTCCCATGTTCTTGAAGTGGCTTCATCGGTGGGCAGGATGATGAACAGATATATTCTGCTTGTAACCAAGTCTACGGTGCCGGTAGGTACTTCCGTGAAGGTGAAAGAGACTGTAAGGCATGAACTCGGCCTCAGGGGGCTGAATCTGGAATTCGATGTGGCATCCAATCCGGAGTTTCTGAAGGAGGGAGCCGCCGTGAAGGATTTCATGAGTCCTGACCGTGTGGTGGTCGGAGTGGATTCTCAGCGGGCAAGAGAGCTGATGTCGAGGCTTTACAGGCCTTTTCTTCTGAACAATTTCCGGGTGATATTCACGGATATCCCTTCGGCTGAAATGATAAAATACGCGGCCAACGCAATGCTGGCTACGCGCATAAGCTTTATGAACGACATAGCCAACCTGTGCGAGCTTGTCGGTGCCGATGTAAATATGGTCAGGCGCGGCATAGGGTCTGACAGCCGTATAGGCAACAAGTTCCTGTATCCGGGATGCGGATATGGCGGAAGCTGTTTCCCGAAGGATGTCAAGGCCCTGGTAAGGACGGCAGAGAAGGCCGGTTATGAGATGAAGGTGCTCAAGGCCGTAGAGGATGTCAATGACAGACAGAAAGGAATCCTTTTCAGAAAGCTTTCCGAGGCTTGCGGGGGGAATCTTGCGGAACTGACTGTAGCCTTATGGGGACTTGCCTTCAAGCCGGAGACCGATGACATGAGGGAGGCGCCTTCGCTTGTCACCATAAGCCTCCTGCTCGATGCAGGCTGCCATGTCAAGGTATATGATCCGGTGGCGATGGATGAATGCCGCAGGAGACTCGGAGACAGTGTTGAGTATGCCTCCGACATGTATGAAGCGGTTCAGGATGCCGATGTCCTCCTTCTGCTTACAGAATGGAAACAGTTCAGGATGCCGAACTGGCCGGTGATCAGGATGAACATGCGCCGTCCGTTCGTCATTGACGGAAGGAATATCTATGATGCGGCCGAGATGGAGGGGGCAGGGTTTCTCTACAGTTCCATAGGAAGAAAGTCTCCGGAATGTGAAAAATGATATTTTTATGGAAAACAGACCTCATTACAGAACAGTGGTCATATCTGATGTCCATATAGGTTCAAGACATGCTAAGGTGGACGAGGCAGCCTGGTTCCTCGGCAGTGTGGACTGCGACAGGCTCATTCTCAACGGAGATATAATTGACGGGTGGCAGCTCCGGAAAAAGTCAGGGGTGAAGGGGTGGAGACCTGAATATACCCGCTTTTTCAAGACCGTCATGAAGATGATGGAAAACTGCAATACCGAAGTCATATACATAAGGGGAAACCATGATGATTTTCTGGAGAATCTGGCCCCTCTGAAACTTGCGAACATAAGCATTGTAAGGGACTATATCCTTGAAAGCGGCGACAGGAAATATTTCGTGACCCATGGGGATGTCTTCGACACAGTGACTTCCAACATGAAGTGGCTTGCAAAGCTCGGGGATGTGAGCTACAATGTCCTTCTCAGGTTCAACGGAATATACAACAGATACAGGCTGAAGCAGGGAAAACCCTATTTTTCATTGTCACAGTTCCTCAAGCACAAGGTGAAGCAGGCTGTGTCATTCATTTCCGGCTTTGAGGGGATGCTTGCAGACCTGGCCCGTTCGAAGAAATGTGACGGGGTCATCTGCGGGCACATACATTATCCGGAAAACAGGATGATAGACGGCATACATTATCTCAATTCGGGTGACTGGGTGGAGTCTCTTTCCGCCCTGGTCGAAACTTATGATGGGGAATGGTCAATAGTAAGACATCCATACATGACTGCCGGTGCGAAGCTTATCCGTTGACCGCTGACC
>JADIMO010000102.1 GCA_017694755.1 Candidatus Cryptobacteroides merdavium | reverse complement strand
CTCTTAAAATAATATGCCAAAAATAACAATTATTTCACCTATTGGCAAATGATCTTGTATAATTCTAAAATATCTTCTCTTTAATTCTCATGATTTATAGACATCTGAGAATCGGATATTCGAAAGACGGGCCGAGGGTTGACCTTACGGAAAAACATGACGGGGATGACCCCGAATTTCGGATCATCCCCGTCATGTTTCCTATTTCTGACAGATGCCGTCCGGCATCATCCGAAATTTTCAGAAATTTCTGAAATCAGATAGACAGGACATTCAGCACATTGATGAGCTCCTTGTCGATAGGCTTGTTCTTCTTGATGGCACGGCTGAAAGGCACATAGACAATCTCATCATTTGAGATGCCCACCATCACATTGCGCTGGCCTTCCTTGAGGGCTTCGATGCTGGCGGTGCCGAGACGGCTGGCAAGGATGCGGTCGAATGCGCTCGGGGAGCCACCTCTCTGGAGATGGCCGAGGATGGAGACACGCACATCATACTGAGGATATTCCTTGCGGACACGCTCTGCATAGTGCATTGCACCTCCGTCCTTCTCTGCAACGATGACGATACTGCTGTTCTTGCTCTTGCGGAATCCGCGGCTGATGAACTGCTCCAGCTGGTCGATGTCAGTGCTGTCCTCCGGTATGATGGCTGCTTCCGCACCTGCCGCTATCGCACTGTTCTGGGCAAGGAAACCGGCATCACGGCCCATCACCTCTATGAAGAATATCCTGTTGTGCGAGGTAGCCGTGTCACGGATCTTGTCCACGCACTCCATGATGGTATTCAAGGCAGTGTCATAACCTATTGTGGAGTCCGTGCCGTACAGGTCATTGTCAATGGTTCCGGGAATGCCGATGCAAGGCATGTCGAATTCCTGAGCGAAGACCTGCGCTCCGGCAAGGGAACCGTTTCCGCCGATGACGATGAGAGCGTCAATACCATGCGCACATACATTGTCATATGCCTTCTGCCTGCCTTCAGGAGTCATGAAATCCTGTGAACGGGCTGTCTTCAGTATCGTTCCTCCACGCTGGATGGTACTGCTGACACTTTGTGAAGTCAGCTCTTCTATCTCATCGTTGATAAGCCCTTCATAGCCACGGTATATTCCCATGACCTTCCATCCGTTATATATGGATGCCCTGGTCACGGCCCTGATGGCCGCATTCATGCCCGGCGCATCTCCGCCGGAAGTAAGTACCCCGACTGTTGAAATTTTCTTTGCCATAATGTCAAATTATAAATCTGTCAAATATACGAAGAAGCGGGAAGCATAGCAAATATTTTGCCGAAGTGCAATAGCTTGTAACCGGAATGCAACAATGTATGCGACCGTCAGGCCAACTGATCCGGTTACTTGTCAAGATGCAGCTCAAGCGTCTTCGGATCTGATGTCCGGAGCAGTTTTGAGCGGCTGAGGGTCTCGACATTCTTCAGATCATCTCCGGTAGGCTCCCTGAAATCGACATAACGGGCCGGATAACCGGAAAGGCTTATACTGCGGATTCTCTTGCCGAAAAACACCCTCTTGACTGCAATCGAGTAATTCACCTCAACAAGTTCATCGGCATTGCCATTTTCCTGCAGGGCAGCATATATTGCATTCTGAAGAAGCTGTGCAGGAGAAAGGCTCTTGGCTGACTTTCTGTCCGGCACATAACGGTATGAAATCTTGTTCGGAGACACATCAAGCGTGGCCATTGTAGTCGTTTCAACAGCCGGAGTATAAACCGAAGTCGATTCCACCTGAGCCTTGTTGACCACAGAACACGAAGCCGCCATAAGAACAACGGCTGAAAGCAAAAGAATCTTTTTCATAACGATAAATGATTAAGTTATTGAATGAATAAATGAACAAGAATCTGCAAGGTACAAAATATTTCCTAAATTTGCACCCGCCATCAGCAGAATGTGCACATCAATACCATGCTGAAAGGCAGCATCTTGTATGAATTCAAATGAGGCCGCCCCGCAATCTTGCAACAAATGGGGCAAGCCTTATGATAAGAAGCAGATTCACTGAATGAAAATAGGAAATATAGAACTTGGGGAAAGGCCGCTTTTCCTGGCGCCGATGGAGGATGTGACAGATGCATCATTCAGGGCGGTATGCAAGGAATTCGGGGCGGACATGATGTACACTGAATTCATCTCCTCCGACGGGCTGATAAGGGATGCGGCAAAATCCCTTGCAAAACTGGTAACATACGATTATGAAGCCCCTATCGGCATCCAGATATACGGGAACATCCCGGAGGCCATGGTCGAGGCAGCAAAAATGGCGGAAAATGCGGCCGAAATAGCCGGAGGCAGGGGCGCTGACCTTGTGGACATCAATTTCGGATGTCCTGTCAACAAAATAGCAAGACGCGGGGCCGGTTCCGGCATGATGCGTGAACCGGACAAGATGGTGCAGATCACAAAGATGGTCGTGGACGCCGTGAAACTCCCGGTGACGGTCAAGACAAGGCTCGGATGGGATGAAAGTTCGAAAATCATAGTCGAACTAGCCGAAAGGCTTCAGGATACAGGCATACAGGCCCTCACCATCCACGGACGAACCCGCTGCCAAATGTACACAGGAGAAGCAGACTGGACCCTGATAGGCAAAGTCAAGGAGAATCCGCACATGCACATCCCCATCATCGGGAACGGGGATATCAACTCTCCTGAAAAGGCAAAGGAGGCCTTTGACCGCTACGGGGTGGACGGCATAATGATAGGCCGCGCCACATACGGGCATCCGTGGATATTCCGCGAAATAAGGCATTACCTCGACACCGGGGAGCTTCTGCCTCCGATGAGCGTGACGGAACGGGTGGACCTGGCGAAAAGACACCTGACCAAATCTCTTGAATTCAAAGGCGAAAAGGTCGGCATACTCGAAATGCGCCGCCACCTCTCCTGCTACTTCAAGGGACTGCCTGACTTCAAGGAAACTCGTCTGAAGCTTGTCACCCTCACCGACCCGCAGGAACTTTATTCCACTTTGGATTATATTGCCGAAAGATGGGGTAAGGAGCCGGCCCCGGCTGCGACTTCGGTGTATGGGATGTAGCCGCCGGGATATTCAGATTTATACTGTTGCGCCTCGGCAATGCAAGCCTGACGGCTTGTATGCCTGGCCCATCCCGCAACATCCATAAGACATGAAGTCTTCTGTCTGTCGCGGAATGAACCAGTCAAAATGCTTCCGCATTTGCATTGCTCTCGGCTTC
>JADIMO010000101.1 GCA_017694755.1 Candidatus Cryptobacteroides merdavium | reverse complement strand
TCGTCCGTTTCAGGGCCTCTGTCATAATGCCTCTGCCCCAATATGGCTCGGCAAGCCAGTATCCTGCCTCCGCACTGAAACGCTCCACATCAGAACCTCTTGTGAAACTGATATTGCCGGCTGCCTCACCGCCTATCTCAACACAATAGTTTCCCTGCTCTTCCTGTCCCTCAGCGGACCTTATGAATTCCTCCGCTTCCTTTTCCGTATATGGATATGGAAGGGAGTCACGGCAGTTATCCCATATTTTCCTGTTGTTCAGATGACTTGCCAGTGATCCGATATCATTTTCCGTCCACTTCCTTATCCTGAATGTCTCCATAACTCCATAATATAATTCCGGTGACGGACGAAGTTAGCGTTTTTCATCCATAAAAACTATTGCCTGACGACAAGATCCGGCAGAGCAGTAAATTTGTTGTTCTCTTTCTGCGATATACGAAAAATGACGGTCTGTCATAATTGCAAACTGCCGAGTTATTATCGGGATTCGGGCTAAGTCATTTGCGGGAGTAAACTCCTGTCGCCCTCACTCCCAATGCCTTGCATTTTATCAATTCTAACACGCCGAAGAGGCTGCACCGTAATTTTTAATTACGACACAGCCTCTTCAATCAGTTCTTCCAGCTGTTTATTCCCTGTTACCGAGAATGTGCTTTGCATAGGTGTAGCCGGCGGCATCATATCTGGCGCAGAGCTCCGGGGCGCTGCCGAGGAAGCGTTCCCACGACCTGTTCCCCGGCTGGCACCACTGGACTTCGCTGAGGGCGGCAAGCCTGGGGAGAAGCATATATTCAAGATGGTCGTCTCCGGAGATGTATTCGGTCCACATGTTTGCCTGCACACCGAGGATATGGGCTTTCTGTTCGTCTGTCATGTCTGCGGTAAAAGGCTCGAATGAGTAGCATTTCTCCACAGGGACATAACCTCCTATGGCCAGGGGTTCGTTCTCCCTCTCCTCTGACTGGTAATAGTCCAGATAGAGATACTCGTATGGTGTCATTATCACATCATGCCCGAGCCTTGCGGCCTCCTGGCCTCCGCTTGTCCCGCGCCATGACATCACTGTCGCATCTGGCGATATCTGTCCCTCAAGGATTTCATCCCATGCTATAATCCTGCGGCCGCGCTCAGCCAGGAACTTTTCCATCCTTTCCGACACATAGCTCTGGAGATAATGTTCGGCAGAATATTTCCCGTCATCCTTAAGGCCCAGCTCAGCAATTTTCTTCTGGCAGTACGGACAATGCGCCCAGCGTACCTTAGGACATTCATCCCCTCCTATATGGATATATTCCGAAGGGAAGAGCTCGCATATTTCCGAAAGGACATCCTCAAGAAATTCCATTGTGGACTCCCGTCCCACACAGAGGACATCATCTGAAATCCCCCATTTCTGCCACACCTCATAAGGACCTCCCGTGCATCCCAGCTCTGGATATGCGGCCAGTGCAGCCACCATATGTCCGGGCAGGTCAATCTCAGGAATGACAGTTATTCCCCTTGCCGCCGCATAGGAGACGACTTCCCTTATCTGGTCCTGCGTATACCACATGCCTTCGCCGTATGGCTTCCCGTCATATACACTGCTGCTGTCAAGATGTCCTACAAGGGTCTGCCGGCGGATAGAGCCGATGCCGGTAAGTTTCGGATACTTCCTTATCTGCACCCTCCATCCCTGGTCATCGGTAAGATGCCAGTGAAGGGTGTTGAGCTTATGGATTTCCATAATGTCGATATAGCGCTTCACCATATCCACACCGAAGAAATGGCGGGCCACATCCAGGTGCAGGCCACGGTATCCGAAGCGCGGGCTGTCAGATATCCTGCAGCACGGTACTGACCAGTCCTCCCCGGCAGCAAGCGAATCGCCATAGACTGCAGGAGGAAGCATCTGTCTGAATGTCTGCAGCCCCCAGTTGAATCCGCGCAGCGAAGAGGCCCTCAGAATGACACGCCTCCTCCCCACTTCGAGCACATAGGCCTCACCGGAAAGTGAAGTGTCACGTATAAGGTTCACTCCCTTCCCCTTGTGCCCGGATATGAAACGGCTTTCCTGTCCTGTCACCAGCGAGAGCCTGTCAGCAAAACGCATGGCAAGTGCCGCCACCGCAGTATCGGCATCGCCGGTATACCTTATATCCGCACCCGCGGCATCAAAGGCACCACACTTGAGTTCCACATTCTGCGGAAATGGTACGATATCCGGATTTTCTGCTGCTGGCCTGCAGCATGAAGCTGCCATGAAAAAGGCAGCGGCAAGCGAAATCAATCTGTTACCGATAATCATGATAATGTGTTTTTCAGGTCTTTGAGGGCCAGGTAAATATGGCGTTCGACCGTACGTTCGGACAGTCCCAGAGCTTCGGCTATCTCCCTTGAGGAGAGATGCCGGTATCGCGACATCAGGAAGATCCGGCGTCTCTGGGGAGGCATGGCCCGGACAATGCCCTCTATTGTCCGGGAGGCTTCCTTTCCCATCATATTGGCCTCTATGTCTCCGGAATTGTCCTCGACATCCGGAAGATCACAGCGTACGACCGACTGGTTGTATTTCAGATACAGATAGTCATAGATCTCATTGCGGATACTGACAAGGAGATAGTTGGATAGGGAACGGTCCTCATCCAGCCTTTCCCTGCCGACCCACAATTTCAGGAACACATTCTGGAGTATGTCTTCAGCGGCATCCCCATCATTGAGCAATGCACAGGCGAAGGCGTAGAACCTGTCATAGTACTTTCTGAAAAGTTCTTCGAAGGCCCTGCTGTCACCATGCCTTATGCTTCGTATCAGCTGTTTGTCTGAAGGCATATCCATATTCCGCTCAGAAAATTTCTATGAGTCTGATTGTATGGGAAGTCGCAGAAGAGACATAGGCACTCATGCAGTTGTCTGCGACATATACATCCGACGGGTAGAAGCCACTGGCTACTGTCTCTATCTTTCCTCTGGTGAAATCTCCGGAGTCATCAGGGGTAAGCCTGCGCACTATCTGGTTGGAGATATCTGTAAACCAGATGGAACCGTCTTTTGCTGCATACAGTCCGTTGGTCTGGCCGACACTTGCGGTCGACGTGTCTCCGGCATTGCCGTTCGGGTTTTCCGACTTGGCATAGCTGCCGTTGCCTGCTATAGCTACAGGCTCCCCGTCCCCTTCGACCATGTACATGTATCCGGCTGTAGTGGAACCTATGAACATGCGTCCTTCAGCATCAAGGGACAGACATGTAGGATATGTTATGTCGTATGTCTTCACAACCACTCCTCCTGACACCTTATAGACCTTGTTGTTGTTCCTGCTGGCCACCCACATGGCCCCATTGCCGTCAAACTCGACATCCATAGGGTTATCCAGTTCGCCTCCCGTGAATGCAACCGTAGAAAGTGTGCCGTCGGAGGCAATCCTGTACACTGCCTTCTTGTCCTTGGCTGTGAAATAGAAACTGCCTTCAGCATCAAAGCAGCAGTGCCAAGGGAGTTCGGTCCTGGCCACCGTTGTCACATTATAGTTCCTGTCCATCTTGCGGATGGCCCATCCGGAAGTTCCGCGCTGCGTAATCCAGAGATTTCCGCTGCGGTCCATGGCAAGACCTTCCGGCTGGTGAATCTTGGCAGAAGAACCGTTCCCATCCTCAAAGCCGACAGATCCTCCGGCTATGGTTGAAAGGATGTATTCATGCTCAGGCTTTTCCTTATATTCGAATTGAAGGCCTGTCACTGTGCCTTTCGGGGTAGTGACTGTTATGGTATAGATTCCCGGCTCCTGTTCAGGAAGCACGATTGTCAGATCCCAGGCATTGTATTCCAGTACCTGAGCCTCAAGTTCTCCGACAAGCACATGGTTTTCACCGAATTCCCCGCTGAAATTCCTTCCGAGGATTTTGACTATGCCTCCGGAATATCCTGATGATGGTGAAACGCTGGCCAGCTGAAGTTCCGTCACAGATGCCACATACTTGTCACCGCTGCAGGAGGCCATGATGGCTCCTGCGGCAATGGCTGTCATTATTATTGAAATTGGTCTCATTATCTGTAGTATATTTTTCTTATTGTCACATTTGCAGTACCGTCTATCATGTAGATGGTCTTTTCATTCTCTGCGAAACAGATTCCGTTAGGATATACGAATCTCGCTACCGTACTCAGGCCGTCCTGATGTCCTTTGGATGTGTCATAGGCCTTTCCGGCAATAGTTGTGATTGTTCCTGCCGCATAATTGCCATCAGGACCCGGTCTGAATTCCCTGAGCGTACCTCCTCCGGCTATATCACAGAAATATACGGTACCGTCCTCCGCACATATCGCACCCTCCACCTGACGCACTGTTGCGGTAAGAGGGTTTCCTGCTTCGCCGTCAGTGTAGTTGTCAGCATTGCTGTGTGCTGTACCTGTTCCGGCTACAACCGTATTCTCCCCTGTCGTCAGGTCGATCATCCTTATGTATCCGTTACCGTTGCTGAATACAAAGACCTTTGACCCGTCATGGCTCAGGAGCATTGTATCAAACAGTTTCATTCCTGTGAGGTCATACCTGTCCAGAACTGCCCCGTCCCTGATTTTTACGACAGAACCGTTTCCTGTACCGCTGTTTCCCCTCA
Source organism: Candidatus Cryptobacteroides merdavium (assembly GCA_017694755.1). Classification (GTDB taxonomy): domain Bacteria; phylum Bacteroidota; class Bacteroidia; order Bacteroidales; family UBA932; genus Cryptobacteroides; species Cryptobacteroides merdavium. The sequence goes on along the minus strand of JADIMO010000101.1, from coordinate 11,917 downwards.
GCAGGAGATAGATATTGTCATCGCTGTCAATCGCCACGTCCATAGGATTCATTCCTGTTGTCACAAGATTCTCTACAGCATATTCGGAAAGCACGCCTCCGCTGGTATATGCAAGCAGTTTTCCTGTTCCTTTGGCCGCAATATAGAGAGTTTCTTCCGAATCAAGGGCACATCCCCACGGGTAAGCGCCGGTGAGCATCGCATTGTCTGTCTGGTTGACGAGCTTGGTGAACATGTAGTCTGATGTCATCATATAGATTCCGTGGTCTTTGTTGCGGAATGTCATCAGATAGTTCCCGTCACTCCTGCGGACAATTTCCTGTCCGTACCACATTCGTGCGTCAGAACCTGTACCCTCTACATTTCCTGTCACTCCGGAAGGGACTCCAAGTACCGTTTCAACCCTCCAGCAGCCGGAATATGTAAATTCTCCTCCGGACGCCGTCCTCCCGCCGACAGTGACAGCAAAGCTGTAAGTGCCTTCAGGATTGTCTGGAACAGTCACAACAAGTTCCTCCAGCGAAGAGGAAATGACCGGTGCAACCACACCATTTATGGTAACCTCATTTTCAGCAGGCACTTCACTGAAGCCCTCGCCACTGATTGTGACTTCCACACCTTCCGCCCCAGAAACAGGCTGGTTGGATGCGACAAGCAGTTCGACATATCTGAAAGGCACACTGGAAGTCTGGCCGTCCATAGTCACCTTAACTTCAACATTTCCCCTCCCGTGTTCAGGCACTATCACTTCAAGTGAATTGGCAGTTGCCTTCACAACTTCCGCTTCAGTTCCTCCGAAAGTCACGATATTGTCGGCCGGGAATGTGCTGAAATTTTCTCCGGATATGGTCACAATATCTCCGGGATATCCGTAGGATGGTATGACAGACGATACCGACATTACTATTTCCGGAAGTTCGCCATATGTGAATTCCAGTGCGCCTGAAGCCTCCTTGCCATTTACTGACACCCTGACTTCAACATCCCCCAGAGAATGCTCCGGCATAGTGAGTGTCAGCCTGTTTCTTGCCGCAGCACTGACCGGCACTTCCGTACCGTCGACAGTCACAGTATTCTCTTCTGGATTTTCAGAGAAATATTCTCCTGAAATAATGGCAGTACATCCGGAATATCCGGTGCCCGGCACTATGGAAATCAGTCTCGGTGCCGGAGTCTCCGTCTCAAGGCCAGTCCCGTTTTCGCATGCGGCAATGCCCGTAAGGGCCAATGCACAGAGCAGTATTCTTGTATATATCCTTTTCATTGCTGTTATTTTTTAATGATTGCAAGCCCGCTTATCACCGGCCTTTCTCTGCCGTCTGACGGGGAATTTGCGATACGGCACATACCGGTATGAGGGTCGCGTACAAGCATCTGCGCCGAACCGCCGCCGTCAAGGTTTACAGCCGATTCGCACCCGAGAGAACGGAACATCTCCCCCATTTCCCTGTATGTGAGACCGGATGCGCCAGAGAATCCCCTTCCGTCAGCCACGAGCAGCCAGATGGTACCGTCAGAATCATAGCCTATTGCCGTGCGCGGGTCCCTCAGATTGTAGATATCTTCTGTCACTTCACCGTCGGCAAGCATTATGACACCGGCACCGGTGCACTGGACAAGTTCCTGCTTCATAGCTGTATAGAATGAGCTGTCACGGATTACAGGCGTACCGTCAGTGAGGATACCGGCGAAGCTGAGGGCCTGCTGCGGCACCCTGTCGCTGTAGTCCCATGATGAATTGACCACCTTTCCGCAGCTATGCAGTGGCCCGCGCGGGTTGATGGGTTCCGATGTGTCCCAGAAGTCGGCATTTGTCATTGCCACCACTGTCATTCCTTCATCTTCAAGGACATCTGCCATTGAAGTGAGTGTCTGCCTCCTCCACCCACCGGAGATATCCGTATCATTGTCGGGAAGGACCACATTCAGTCCATAGCCGCAATCTGGCTCTATGGCCACAATGCATATATGCTGCATTACGTTTCCTGCCGTAGTCAGCGAAATTTCATTATAGCTTACTCCCGGAGCAAGTACCGATGTGGTATCCCACAATATTTCCGAAACTGCAGGACAGAAATCTTCCAGAAGTTCAGCTGCAGAAGGTACTTCATCCCGTCCGCATGCCTGCACAGCCAGCATGACAAGTGCAGGTCCCAACATACAATTGAATATCGTCTTCATGGCACTAAGGTTCTCTTACGATTACTGTCCAACCGTTTATTACAGGCCTTTCGGATCCGTCGGAGGGACTGTTCCTTATCTGGTATACATCAGCTATAGGATGTCTTATGAGCATCTGGGCCGAACCGCCTCCGTCCAGATTGGCTGCGCCTGAGCATCCGAGAGTCTGGAATATATATCCCATTTCCTTGTAGGTCATACCGGCAGCACCAAAAGTCTTCCTTCCGTCGCACACAAGCAGGTACACTATGCCGTCATCGGTATATCCGATAGACGAGCGTGGATCTCTGGCATTGTATGCGGTTCCCTGCCATACACCATTGCTGAGCATCATCACACCGGAACCTGTACATTCGCGAAGACGGTTCTTGTACTCTTCATACCTGGAGCGTTCAGCTATGATCATGGAACCGTCATCCAGCACACCGACAAAGCTCAGCGCCTGCTGCGACAACGCCTCGTCATAGTCCCACTGGTCCCAGACTATCACACCTCCGCGGTGCACCGGTCCACGTGGGTTGATAGGGGCGCTCATCTGCCAGAAATCACCATTGATCATAGCAGCTACCCTTGCCCCCGGGGCATCCATACGGGTCGCCATATCCGTAAGTGTCTGCCTGTTCCATCCGCCGGATATGTTATTGCTGTTGTTGGGCATTGATACGGCCATTCTGACTCCGGGCACATTTGTATCTACCCTGATTATATATACCTGATTTACATATCCGTCATTTGTCTGTATATGCAGGTCGGTTTCCTCCACGCCTACCGTTATAAGGAATGTAGTATCCCTGAAAATCCTGGCGACTTCAGGACATTCATCAAGCAGAAGTCTTCCGATAGGGGTTGTCGGTACATAATGCACATCAGCCTGTTCCTTTTCACATGACACAAGTCCCGCAAGAAGGACAGAGGCAAGTGCCGTCAATATAATCTTCCCTTTCATCTTATTGTCTTTTTATTTCCACAATTCGTTCTGTACAAGCTTTGAATTAAGGTCTATCTGGGTCTGCGGAATCGGGAATATGGTATACTTCTCTTCCATTCCCATTGTTTCAACAAACTTCCCTGTACGCACCAGGTCAAACCATCTGAAGCCTTCCCCGAGGAATTCCAGTCTCCTTTCAGCAAGTATCGCATCAAGGAACTCGTCTTCAGTCTTTGGGGACACTGCAGGAAGTCCCCTCTTGGCACGGAGCTGGTTCAGGCGTCCAAGCCCTTCCTTCAGGCCTTTGCCTTCGGCTGAAATAAGGTACATTTCCGCCAGCCTGCTTACGGGAATAGGGTTGGTTGAAGTCAGGTTGTTGTATTTGTTCAGAACAGTCTCGTCCCCGTCAACCATTATTGAAATGTTCATCCTCTTGTCCGCACTGACGAAAAGGTCTATCATCTCACGCGTAGGGACATAGGTCGTTGCCGGCTGGTAGAATTCGCCGGCAAAATTAATCCCGTTTTCCTCGACATTGTTGGAATATGTGAATATCTCCTCGCTGTTCTCCTCCCCGCGGAAAATCTGGTCAAAGTCCGCAAGGTCAAATGCCGGGTCGGCAATCACCTCCTCAGCCAGCACTGCAGCTTCGGCCTTCTTTCCCTGTCCGAGCTTTGCCCTGGCCATAAGTGCCTTGGCTGCCTGCTGAGACACATAGTTCTTGGATGTGAATTTTGGGCACATCTTTATCGCAAGATCCAGGTTCTCCTCACAGAAGGCCCAGCAGTCGGATGCAGGAGAGTTCGGAATCTGCTCATTGGTGGCCTGCCTCAGAATCTGGACATTACCATATTTTGAGGTCAGATTGTAATAGATAAGCCCTCTGAAATAATATGCGACTCCCAGCATCTCACGGACACTGTCGGTCTGTTCAGCCTTTGATGCGGCATATATGAATTCATTTACCTGATAAAGCCATGCATAATATCCGACCCACGGAGTACTTGACCATCCGTTCGTCGGAAGGATACAGTCCCTTATCCAAAGCTGTGGAGTGGCATAGGAGGAACCGCCTCCCCTGGTGAAGTCCCCTCCGGCCATGTCATTCTGGAAATAGCCGGTAAACGTAGGCTTGTACTGTGAATAGCAGTACAGTCCGGTGAACAGGAGTGACAGGTCCTCTTCAGAAACGTTGTCTCTTGAAACGGCATCATGAGGATAGCGGTCCAGAACATCGCAGGACATGCATCCGCAAGCAAGTGCCGCAGACATCAGAAGCGTATATATTGTCTTTTTCATCATTCACTAGAATTTGAGGTTGAAACCGAGAGTGAAAGTCCTTGGCTGTCCCGGATTGAGCCAGTCATATCCGTATGTTGCAGCATTGTTGCTTACAGACACCTCCGGATCCAGATAAGGCCATTTTGTGATGACAAACAGGTTGTCTGCAGAGAAATATACTCTCAGGGCATCAATATTGGCCTTGCGCAGGACTCTGTTCGGAAGGTTGTATCCGAGTGTAAGACTTCTGAGACGGATGTATGAGGCATCGTACAGAAAACGGGTATTCACGAATTTGGTACTGTTCCAGGCATGGCCGTAGATGGCCCTTGGATATGTATCTGATGTGCCGGGCCCTGTCCAGCGGCCTTCGCACACAGACTTCAGCTGAGGCCATGTTCCCTGTCCCATACGCAGGCCTCCGTTCCAGTATTCATATATTTTCTGGCCATAGGAATATGTGAAGAATACAGACAGTTCAAGTCCCTTATAGGAAAATGTGTTGTTGAAGCCTCCTGAGAATTTCGGATTTGCGGAGCCGACGAACTGACGGTCATCCGCATCAATCTTCCCGTCGTTGTTATAGTCTTCGTATTTCACGTCACCTGCACGTACACCTTCATTCTCATAAAGGTATTCCGGCACTTCTTCATCGCTCTGATATATTCCGAGCATCTTTATCATATAGAAACTTCCGACCTCCTCTCCGACCTTGAGCCCATGGAAGCTGCTCGGTGTGATGACATCCTCGTTGTCGAGGAGTTTTGTCAGCCTGTTCCTTATGAAGGATATGTTGAAGTCTGCATGCCAGCGGAAATTGTTCTTGCCGGCATTTGCAGCCAGGGCAAGTTCTATACCCTTGTTGTTCATCGAGCCGATGTTGCAGAGCTGGGTTGTATAGCCGGTCGTGATCATTGTCGGCTTGTTGTAGAGGAGATTGTCCGTATCCTTATTGAAGAGGTCGACAGATGCTGAAAGCGCCCCGTTCCAGAAGCCGAGATCCACTCCGACATTTGTCTGTGTGGCTGTTTCCCATTTGAGGTCACGGTTTCCTGCCGTAGTCAGTCCGAGGCCGTTCTCACCGCCATAATTTATACCGCCTGAAGCAAGCGCCTGATAGGCGTAGGCTCCGATTCCGCCCTGGTTGCCTGTGGCTCCGACACTTGCACGGAGTTTCATTGTCATGGATTTCTCTTTCCACCAGTTCTCTTCATCGATGTTCCATCCGATACTTGCAGAAGGGAAATATCCCCATCTGTGCTCCGGTGCGAATTTGGATGAGCCGTCTGCACGCATTGTAAATGTCGCGACATAACGGTTCCTGTAATTGAGGTTAACGCGTCCGAAGAATGACTGCAGCGCATAGGAACTCTTACCGGATGAGATATCGGTAAATGAGGCAGCCACGGAATTCACGTCAAATGACGATGAAGGGAATCCAAGGCCAGTCTGTGTCGCAGAGGAGGATTCGTATATCTGTACGGAATGTCCGAGTACAGCCCCGAGATTCAGTCCGAATCCGAATGACTTGCTGTAGCTGAGGGTATTGTCCCAGAGAAGGGAGCCCCGGTTGGCACGGCTGTCCGTAAGGCGTCCTCCCATAGGATTGTCCTCAGAAGGATATCCGGACTGGTGTTTTGAGGAGAAATAGACATGTTCCTCTATGCTCTGGAAATCTTCGCCGAGGTTCGTCTTGAAATCAAGTCCAGGTATTATGTGGAATTCGAGGAAGGCTGAACTGATTGCCCTATAGGTCTTGATCCAGATGTCGGATTCCTTGATTGCCTGCAGCGGATTGTTGTTTACAAGGACATTCTTGGATGTTGCCCACTCTCCGCTAGGGAGGAACGGCTCGTCCCACGGATACTGCTCTACTGCAGCCTTTATGACATTCAGACCTGAATATCCTGAGCCGACGCGGTCGTTGTGGCTGTAGCTAAGCATCGTATTGACGCCGAAGGAAAGCCACGGCTTTACTTTGCCGGAAATGTTGGCCTTGACACTGTACTGGTCCATCTGGTTGTCTACGGCTGTCCCTTCAGTATGCTTGTATGTACCGGAAACATAATATTTCACATTGTCTGTGCCACCGGATATCGATGCTGCAATATTGTGGGACCAGGCCTTTCTGAGCACCACTCCGAGCCAATCGTATGCAGGTTTGCCCGGCATCGGGTTGATATAGCGCTCTACATTCTGGTTGTACTGTCTGTTGTAATTGTCTATACCCTCATTGAACACCTCTATCAGAAGGTCACCGGAAGCGAGTTCAAGTTTGTCTGTCCTCGGCTGGTAGCCCATGCTCACGCTTGCGTCCAGGGATACGGAAGGGGCACCTTTCCTTCCAGATTTAGTAGTGATGATAATGACTCCGTTAGTGGCGCGTGAGCCATAGATGGCTGCCGATGCGGCATCCTTGAGCACTTCTATGGATTCTATGTCCGAAGGGTTGATCGATGCGAGGCCGCTCATTGACTCTCCGTTGCTCCAGGCGCCTGTATCACCGGAAGTGGTCGTGATTGGTATCCCGTCAATCACATAGAGCGGTTCGTTGCCGGCATTAAGCGATCCTATTCCCCTGATGCTCACCCTTCCTACAGACCCTGGGACTCCGGAAGCCGTCGAGATGTTCACACCTGCCACACGTCCCTGAAGAAGCTGGTCTACAGAAAGCACTTCCCTGCGTTCAGATGGTTTTGGCTTAAAAGAGCCGATGGCTGAAGTGACGTCACGCCTTGTCATGGTACCATATCCGACGACAACGACATCATCAAGTGAAAGGGTCTGTTCAGTCATTCTCACATTGATCTCATCCGACTTCCCTACGGCTATCTCTTCATCCGCAAATCCGAAGAATGAGAACAGGAGCACCGGATTTTCCGTGGTAAGCCTGATACTATAGTTCCCGTCAGAATCAGCCACCGCACCGTTGGACGTTCCCTTTTCAATGACACTTGCACCGGTAAGCGGAACGGAATCATCATCCAGAATCTGTCCGCGGATGATCCGCTGTTGAGCTGGTGCCTGTGGCTGGACTGTCTTTGAGGATCTTACAGAAACAGACATGCCGCTGATTGAATACACGACCTCCTGACCGGCAAATATCTGGTCAAGGACATTGTTAAGGGATGCCCTGCTGGCCCTGACGGTTATGATACGGTCAATATCCACCTCATCAGACCTGATACTTATGGAGTAGCCGTATTCCCTCTGGAGATACTCTACCGCCTTCCGGACACTTACCTTTTCCAGGGACATGTCTATATTCTGGGCCATTGCGGCCAGAGGAATGACAGCCATGACTGCTGAAAGCACGGCACGCCGGAATTTTGCTAATAATAGGTGATGAAACATAATGTGTTAATTAGTTGTTGATATATAGATTGTTGAATCCTTTTCAATGATTTCAGTACCTTCCTCTCCGCAGAGGGCATGGAGTATATCCGTTACGGATTCGTTGTTAACGAATGAGGCGAAATGCCTGCTGTACGCGAGATCCCTGTCGGATATGACGATCCTCACACCGAATTCATGCTCGAGTTCTGCTGCAATTTCAGAAAGGGTCTTGTCGTTGAAATAAAGCACCCTGCGGTCCTTCCAGCTCACATAGTCCTCATGGATGAACTTGTCTATCCCGCCGTTAGTCAGATTCACCACCACAGTCTCGCCTTTCTTCACGTCAAGGGAAGCCTTTCCCCAGGATGTCGTATATTCCAGGTCTACATCACCTTCAATGAGAGTCAGCTCCACATTGTCAGTTTCCGGATATGACCTCATGTTGAAAGTTGTCCCTTTCACGATCACATTTACATTGTCTGCCGAAACGACAAAAGGACAATGACTGTCGGATTCAATCTCGGCATATATTTCACCTGATACAAATACCTGGCGCCTGCCGCCGGTAAAGGTATCAGGATAGACCACCCTGGTATCATTGTGCAGCCATATATGGGAACCGTCAGGCAGGACGACCTCCCTTATTTCCCCATAGTCTGCAGTGACTTCTGTCCATGATGCAATCTGCCTCATGTCATTCCGCATGGAGGCAAAGGAAAATGCAAGTACGGCCAGTGCGGCACAAAGGGATGCCATCACTGAGCCGATAAGGATATTTTTACGTTTCTGACGCCTGACATATGATTTCTGCCTGCTGTCAGCCGCTATTATTGTCTTCAGATTGGACAGGACACGCTCTTTGCCAGCCGGGTCATTCACGGCTGGTATCCTTTCCATGAGTTCTTCGAAATCCCCATCCGCCGAACGGGACTTCAGATTGAGCATGAGCCACATCTGTACCCTGTCCTGCTCTTCCCTGTCCGCCTTTCCCTGGAGATATTTCTCCATCAGTTCCGTATCAATGAATTTCATGCCGTTCAGTAAAACAGTTACATGAATAGTACGGTTCGCCGGCGGTTTCTACGCAATGGGGACGGGTTAATTTTTTGTTACATAACTGATGGCTGCCGGAGTCTTGCGGCTGCGGCTCAGCCGCGCACAAATACCATGTGGTCCCCAGTGCTCACGGACGGGTCATAGGAGAATCCATCCCAGCTGAATCCGGCAAGCTCTTCAGGAGAATCAATCCTGTTCAGGACCACATGACGCACCATTTCGCCACGGCACATCTTGGCATACATGGTGACAGACTTCAGTCTGCCGGACCGGCGTTCGTAGAAATCCGGCCTGACAACCCTCACGGAAGACATTACGGCATTCCAGTCAAGGAAGAGTCTCATCTCTTCGCTTGCCAGGTCAAGCAGGACACCTCCGGAATCCTTTACGAGTGAAATGAAAGATTCTGTCAGGAGAGGCCGCCATGAAGCTGCGACCGTGTTCTGTCCGTCAAGGGACGCAGTAGCCTCCAGCCTGTATGCGCTTATGCCGTCAAGGGGACGGAGTATGCCGTATAGCGAGGACATTATGCGCAGGTGATCCTGGGCGAAAAGCCAGTCACCCTTTTCAAAGCCGGATGGGGCTATTCTCCTGAATACGGCACCGGTATATGCCGCAAGGGCAGGTAGGATTTCAGCCTCTCCCCTGCTGATCATCTGATACTGTTCCGAAGTGCGGCAGGCTATCTGTGCGCTGACCTTCAGAAGGTCCATCAGTTCCGTTTCAGACAGGCCTGCCATATGGTCTGCCGTTACATGTGCCCTCCCCAGAAATTCCGGTTCGGTAACAAACGGTATCCTGAGGGCGGAATCCTTTCCGCCCATTGTCTTGGCAAATGCTATCCACGTTATCATATCACAAGCCTTATCCTTCCGTCGCTGAAACAGAACATCTGCGGATTTCCCAGGACTACCGCATAAACCTGTTTTACAGAAACCGGCAGGCCGTCTTTCCGCCGGTGCAGTCCCTCCGCATTTATCTTGCCTGCAATCTGTTCTGCTGTCATCCCCCTGCCGGACGATGCCAGTACATATACTATGGCTTCTTCCGCTTTCATATATTTTCTGGATATAAATATACATTCCGCCAACACCTGCCGACTTCCGGCCACTAATGCCGGTCCCTGTCCCTCAGGGCGATGGATGCGTCGGTATATGAGCATTTTCCTGAAATGTAGTCCGCATACAATTCCTCCGGATCACGCCCCCTGAGAATACTGCACCTTCCGCACATTTCGCAGTTGTGCATGCACTTCCACATTTCCCTGACATATTCCCGTCTCTCCTGCTCGGTTGTTCCAGTGATTTCCGGTGCTTTCATCTGCATGTTTCCTGTATATTCCAAGACCGCAAACTTACCGAATATTCCAGGAGGGATTATACAATTTCTATATAATCCATCATAAGGACGGAATATGTCGGCTTTAACTATCGCCCCAAGAACTCTATAAGACGGAATATTTTTTGCGTCAGAATAACCATTCTGTTCATTATTGATCCAATTTTCAAACTCCTTATTATTCAATCGGGATGCAACAATTTGAGCTTTTAGCAATATCCCGTTAATAGGCCTGTCATCTCCTAAATCTTGAATTATCTTATCAATTATATTCTTTATCATTTCGTATACAAAAGGAAGTTATTACTGATTACAACAAGGAAACAAGCTATTAATAAAAATACAACTATCCAAAATTGCAGCGGTCAGATATTGCAAATATCTGGCTAAAACGATGAAGATAATATTACTTAGGGTTAATATTAATATTCAACCTCAATCCTCTCAGCTCAGCAATCCTGAAAATATATGACATGAAGCAGTCATCATGAACCTGCCATGAATATATCGTAGTCGCTCCAAGATTCAGGTCACGGCAAAGGTCTGTCTTGTTGATGCGGTACTGATTGAGAGCTATGGTAAGGAAATCCAGATTCTTCGGTGTTTCCGGAGAATACAGTTTGGATGTCACCTTCACATTTGGGTTTGCCTCATCTTTCATATCTGTCAGACTGAACCGGATCTCGTAGCCGAGCAGATCAAACAGTCTATAGATGTTGGATATCTTCACGTCATCCTTCTTGAACCAGTAGTATACAGACTGCCTTGATAGCCCCATCCTGGCAGCCAGATCGCCAACGGTCAGATTCATTTCTGCCGCAAAATCATACAGAAACTTCAGATTCTTCAGCGGATAAGAACCGCTGCGGACATTCCTTGCTTTTTTTTCTCCATCACTTCGATGCTTATTAAGGCAAGTCAATATTTTGAAATAACATCATTTTCTATTAACTTTACCTCTGTTTTTATTAACACTTGCGATGATTCTCAGATGAATCTTCACAAAGATAACCTTTTGATGAGTTTTTACAAACATTTGATTTTACTTTACAATACATCAATAATGCCTGCATTTACAGAAGAAGAGAAGAGGATACTGCTTCAGACACCCATAGAACTTATACTGTCCCATTTTGGCAAGGCCACTGAGCACAGACGAGGGAACATGTTCTACTCCCCTTTCCGGGACGAGTGCACTCCGTCTTTCCATGTCAATCCAAACAATAATACCTGGTATGATTTCGGGACAGGCGAAGGAGGTGGGATAATAGACATAGTGACAAGACTTGCAGGGTGCAGCAGGTCTCAGGCATACGATTTTCTGGCATCCATGAGGAAAGACTTTGTCGCTTTATCCAAATACAGCCATCCGAAGGAAAAGGGAAAAGCAAGCAGAATTGACATTATATCCTCTAGGAGCGGATTCAGAAACAGGAGCCTGATCAGTTATGCCGAAGAAAGAGGGATCAGTCTTGAAACCCTTGAATCTTTCTGTACGGAAGTCATATACAGCATAGACGGAATACGAGGCAGACAGTTCTATGCCATAGGATTCAGGAACGACTCTGGAGGATATGTCCTTCGGTCTCGTTTCACCAAGAAGTGCACATCGAACGATTTGAGCACACTGAAGTGCATACCGGAGAACGACCGTAGTTCTGTTGCGGTCTTCGAAGGATTCTTTGACTTCCTTTCCTTGCCATTGATAAACCGAGTAATGTACTCACGACCGCAGTTTGCGCATGTCTTATGGAAATAAATGTACCCATCCTTCAGGAATGCACCCAAAGATTTGTC
>JADIMO010000100.1 GCA_017694755.1 Candidatus Cryptobacteroides merdavium | reverse complement strand
GCTCCACCTTGTGAAGGACCGCCTCCCTTCCCTTGAAATTCTTCGGAACGTCGTTGCAGGCATTGTGATACAAGACCACGGCCTGCTCCAGCCCCGTAATGCAGGACAAGTCCGGCACACCTCCGTTGCGTGCAATCGCATCGGCCTCCGCAGCCACCAAGGCGTCCCCTCTGCCGCACATGGAACTGAAATTCTCCTCAACATCGGAAGCATGCCCTGACGCGAAGATGACAACCAGAATGACGGAAACGCATACGGCAACAGCTGAGATGATGGCGGCCAGCTTCCTGTTCTTTGAATAGCGCCTTTTCATCACCATGTCAACTATGCCGCGGGCCGTCGGCCTTGATGCAGGATCGTATGAAAGGCATGAGCAGACCAGCTGCCTTATTGATTCAGGGACATCCTGGCCGAGAGGAGGCACCGCCGTATCCCTGTCCTGTACACGGCCGCCTTCATTGCCGAACGGCACATCGCCGGATATCATTTCATATATCGTCGCACCGAAAGCCCAGATGTCACTTTCCGGCATCGGCGGTGTCCCTTCGACGAAACGCTCCGGGGCCATATATGCGAATGTGCCGCCGCTTTCATCTTCTGAGCCGGCATCCATCCCTCCCATTTCAGCGCTTATGCCGAAGTCGGTAATGGCATAATTGCCGTTGTCATCAATCAGCACGTTGGCCGGCTTTATGTCCTGGTGGATGATCTGAGGCACATGCTCATGGAGATATGCCAAGCCGGACGCCACCTGGCATATATACTTCCAAAGGCCTTCACTGTCCTTTATCCTGCCTATGAGGTTTTCCGATGAGCCGGCCGGGCAATATGGCATCACCAGATAGGGAGTTTCCTGGAATATTGAAAAATAGGTGGGCTGTATTATGTTCTCATGATGGCAGCTGAACACCTTGCGGAACTCGTTCCGGAACTGGAATTCCCCTTCCATATCAATGATGTTCCTGGGCCTGTATATCTTGATGGCAACCTTTGTAGCCTTGTCCACATCCAGATCCCCGTCAACAGTATTGACATCCGCGGCCAGCCATACGTCCGCTGAGCCGCCTGCAGTGCTGAGAGGCTTCAGAAGTCTGTAATGGCCATCGAAAAGCCGGCCTGTCTCATATATCTGTCTTATGTCAACCATATATGTCCGAGTATTGCTGAATAGCCTTCAGCAGCCTTCTTTGAAAACGACACATCGGCCTCGTCCATAATGAAACTGAGTCCTGCCGCAATCGCCACCGCAACCAGCGCCACGATGACCATGATCCATCCTGCAGACAATACTGCCGTCCCCACGAGGCCGACAACAATCTGTGCGATCACCGCAGAAGCATATCCTATCACAAGACCGTCCAGAAAATCAAAGAAATGCTCCGAAAGCCTTGCCTTCCATTCTTCCGTACCCCACTCATCAACAGAACACAGATCCAGCATGATATCCTTCATTCCGAAAACGGTCAGAAGCCGGCTGCCTGTAACCTGCTTCAATATGGGATTGTTCTTCAGGGTCTTAATATCCATACCGGAAACTATGCCCTTGTTTTTAAGGTATTTCCCGACTCTTCCGGGAATGTCATACCTTTTAAGTATATCAAGCGGATCAAACCTCTTAAGCTCGGCCGTCAGTTCCGCCATCGCCTTCCGAGCCTTCTTCACAGTACTTCTTTTCCTGGTTTTATACCCAGGCGTGTCAGCATCCCTTATCATTTTCTTCAGTTCACGCATATTGGAATCATTGCGTGTGACAAAAGAATAATAACGGCTCTTCAGAACACTTGTGTCAAGTTTCCCGTGCCTTGCCACATATTGGATTTCTTCCTCAATCAAACCGTTGATACCCTCCACATATCCGGCAATCATGTCGGCAATCTTCACAACAATGAACCTGTCGGCCAGACCGGCCGTATCATGATACGGCTTAAGGTCCTCAGACGCGGCCTTTATCATCGGAACGGTGCCATAAAGATCCCTGATATAGCCAAGTGTCGTCGGCCCGAGCATGCCGGATGCAGGGACAATCCCCTTATGGACCTGGAAACTTTTCACAGCCCTGGCCGTATCCTTGCCATATATGCCGTCTTCGGACAGATACTCCCAGTTCATGTTGTATCTTGTCCGGATTATATTCAGCATGCGCTGCACATCCTTTACCTGGGGGTCAGGCTTCGAGCCCGGTGATACTGTAAAATATTGTGATGCCATATCAATAATTTTCCATACAGGACAGGTTCACCATTATTGGCATGGATATGCATGACTTTTCCGTCATCAGCTGCCGGAGCTTCCTGTCCAGGCTCACGGACCTTGCCTTCTGATAATTCTTGCTGTCCTTGAAAAAGATGTCCACATACAGGCCCCTGCCCAGTTTCGGGCCGCATCCTGCGCCCTGAACGGTGATATTGTAGCCTATACGCCTGACTTCGTCCTTCCCGAATTCCTTGAGCAGCTGCATCCTGAGGAAAGCGTCAATATCCATCTTGGTATAAAGCCGGTCAGATGTCAGGGTATAGTATCTCAACAGTTCATATTTCCGGTCCGCATCAGCCTTGTCCTCCCCGCCTGTCCCGGACATTATGACGGCGACATCCTTCTCAAGGGCGGCGTCCTTTCTGTTTTCCATCATTTCTCCAGCCTTGGGCGTGTTTCCCAAAGCTCCATGTGTCGTAAGATATGACACACGGATGGAAGATGTCTGGCCTGCAAGGTTGACATTGCGCATGACATAGACTCCTTCGTCAAACATGGCCCTGCCTTCCTGGCCTGACATGACGCTCTTGCCTATACGGTTGACAGTCTCCCTCAACGATTTTATCAGTTCCCCGTCCTTCAGTCCATGATATTCCATAAAGGCATGATAGTCATCCACAAAATGGTTATAGAGATTCCGTACGTCACGGTAGAGGGCATTGCTGTCATAGCATGAGGCTCCAAAGTCCCGGATCACCACCTCATCGTCCACCATGCTGAATCCCTGCTTGTGCGATGAAGAGGAAGTCTCCACCACCTTGAGGAAAAACGAGCCGTCATTCTTTGTAAGCCTTGCCATCGGTGATGTCTGTGTCAGTGTGACGCTATACTGGCTGACATTTGCCACAGGGACAGCATTCGGAATGATTTCTATTTCATCAGGCACCTCATAATCGTCCCCGAAGTCAAAAAGTACCCAAAGGGTATTGTTCTCAAACAAATCCAGTTCACTGCTTTCCAACATCTGCTGGAAAGCCTTTGGATAGGCCCTGCATTTGAATGCGTCACGGTCATCGAGACTGTCGGTAATATAAAACAGCCGCGCATCCTCCATGTTCGACAGGACACTCTTCCAGCATGACAGGACCTCAAGAAAAACATCCATGGACTGCTGTGAGTCAAATGGTTCCAGCATGGGGATGTCTTCTGTCCGGGATACCGGTGAATATGCCAGCCCGACAGAGCCGTTGCCTACTGATATCCTTTCCGGCAGGAGTCCTCCGGTGCCCTTTATCAGAAATGAAAGACCGTTGAAAGTCTCTATTTCCGTATCGACCTCCATTCCGAGCCAGACTTGGCCCTTTCTTCCGGTCGTGACTTTCCTGACAGATTCTCCGCACTTCAGCACATGCGGGGTCAGAAGGTGGAGCCTTGAAAATGGAATTATGAGATTGGCAAAGAGCGGGCTGTATGACAGGGTCTGCTTCGCGTCCAGCTTGTAGGAAAACACTGTACCGGAAGTAAGAACATGAGGCTCAAGTCCTTTCCTTGACTTCAGCTCCGGCCTCACAAGACAGATGGAAGGCACCGCTCCTGTCTTGTTTCTCGGGATGAAATATGTACACAGCCTGTCCGCCACCTTCTGCGGCATATTCTCAATCTCGTCCCTGATCTTCTGCGCCTGATGCAACAATGCGGTCACAATCAGCCCGGCGACAGGATCACTGATGTCATGCCCCGCCTTCTTCAGGTCAGCTTCAAGCTGTTCTATTTCTTTGCGGATCGTATTGTCCATATCAGATGTTGATCTTATGTGCCACGGGCTCCACCATAAAGGCTACCCTCTTCTCATACTGCCGTCTGACTCCGAGCCCGTCATCAATTGCCCCGGTGACGGTGATGCGCATTTCATACTTTGAAATCCTGTTGCCGTTCCGCACCTTGTCACTCGGGTTGAGACTTATCTTTACATCGGGCTGCAGAAGTCTCGGCTCGTATGCCAGAATGCTCTCCCTTATGCTGTCTTCACACTCCCGTCTTGAAATTTCATTCAGAACACCGCCGGAAGACATGAGGCCGACATAATTGTTGTTGAATTCGCGTATGTCCATATTGGAGAACTCATGGTTCCAATATTCAAACCCGAATTCAGGGTCTGCGCTGAACGAACCCTTCGGTGTGAATATTATCAGGTCCAGTATGTTGTCAATGCTTTTCTCCAGCTCACCTTCTTCCCTCAGAAGCACGGGTGAACTGCCGGGCGAGACAGACAACGGTATGCATATGAATCCTGCCATTGTGTGAAAATTCAGATTTCAATCCCGTCCCAACGGTTTTTGACCGGCTTCTGCGGCTCAGGCTTTTTCTCCGGTTCAGGCTCTTCCGGCACGCTCCTCCTCTCTTCGGTCATTGCACACACAGTCTCCACCTTCAGGACTATCTCCGCACAGAGGGCCAGCCCCTGGGCTATGTCCTGCAGGAGGTTCCTCCTGTCATACGGCTTCCGGACATACAGCATGAAAGGTTCCGGATTCTCCAGATTTATATGTTCATCCAGCCTGCAGCCAATGACAAATGAATTGACAAACTGCTGGATTCCCGCATAGAGGCGGTCGGGAGTGAGCATGTCGCGCTCCTTATCAAAAGTTATCAGCACATTGTCCGCAGCCGGCCACACTGCCGAAAGGAAGGTCCTTGCCACGCAGTTTTCCGACGAACGGCATTTCCCGGAAATCTTTCCCAGAAGTTCCGACGCTTCTTCAAACTGTCTCTGATACATCGGATGCGATCTTACAAACAGGCACGGAGGGACAAAGTCCATCTCGTCCAGCCTCCAGCCATAACGGTTGACTATACGGCCGACAGGCAGCGAATCCGCATCAATCCTGGTGTTTTCGCCCTGCAGTTCAAACGTATATTCGGATTCCGAATACATCTCGTCCACTTCCCTCCATTTCCTGCCGTGCATCTTCAGGACAAGGAGCCAGGCATCCGCCCCGCTGCCGGAAGGTATGCCGAGCCTCGTGTCAAAAGTATGTGAATAATTGGAATCAAATTCAACATCAATCACCTTGCCGCTTTCCGTAACCCCATGGCAGGACAGCGACGCCACTTCCAGAACATTGTCATTGATATTGAGTGTCAGTTCAAACGGCTTCGGTCCGGCAAAAAGGCCGGATCTTCCGGCAGAAGCCAGCATGGACACGAGTGACAATGACTCTTCTTTCGCATTGTCGGCGGCATCAAAGATCTCCGCACTGAGCCTCATGCCCTTTTTCCATGTTACTTTCCTGGACATCGGTCTATATGTTGGTATTATAATTCAGATAATTGCATATCATGTCATCGGACAGCCTGACAGGAAGCGAATCGGTGCTGACATCAAACCGTACCGCCGATTCAATCCCGGAAAACCAGTCGTTCACAAAATCCTCGAAAACCCTGATTTCCGACACGAATGACAGAAAATCGGAATCACATTCATCCCCATTCCAATAATGAATCCTGTATGTCAGGATATCTTCAATGAATTCGTTTCCCAGATATGTCTCCTCTCCATCGGCAGGCTGTTCATCCAGACAGGAGCAATAGCGCGGACTCTCATCCCTGAGAAGCTCCGGGACGCAGTCCATGTCCATCCGCAGGCTCTCATCATAGAATATCTTCCTCAGTATCAGACTCAACAAAGTCCTGTCTCCCCTAATTCTGCTGCACATGGGGACGAACGGCATGGCCTTGGCCACAAAACGGTTGTTCCTGTATATCTCCGGCATCGAATCGCACAGGATGCCGCACAGGACATCATTGTCCGAATAATGTTTCTGCCCGAAGCCGTACGCCACACTGCCGAGTTCGGCCAGAAAAGCGTCAAACGGCCTGAAGAAATGCCGTGCCTCCGCCTCTTCCGTCTTCTGCGCCTCGCATTCCTCCTCAAAACGTTCATGATACTCATTGGCAGGTATGTTCTCAAAGCGGTCGACAGGGTGGAAGAGGCCTTCCGGAAGAATATCATACAGCCCGTCCCTTCCTATGGAAATGTCACATGTCCCGTCCTCCCCGGAAGCGATATCCAGTATATCATGATAGGCATTCCGCTTATGGGAGCCGCAGATTTCAAACCTGCGCCTTTCCCGAGGAATATAGTCAAGAAGGACTTCCGCCTTCAGCCCGGAGGGTATTTCGGAACCGGCCATCATTCAAACATTTTCTTGTCAGCGGACAACTCCACGAAAAACTCGCCCTTGCCGGATGTCACTTTGATGACATCGTAATATGGTATGCCTATCTGCCTCAAGGTAAGGTCCTGATATGGGAACGAGCCGTCTATGTTCTCAAAGAAGCGTTTGTGGAATATGGTCTTATAGCTCAGCCTCCGCATTTCCGCATCGCCTGAAACGGTTTCATCCAGTCTGGATTCAGGGACCATAACCCTGAATTCTTTCTCAGGAGAATCCGACACTATGGCCTCTATGAACTTGTTGTTCATCATGTTTATCTCCACAGTCCCTGAACCACATATCTTTCCGAGGGAAGAAAGTGCGTCCCTGACAGACATGTCAGCCGAAAGGTTTCCGGCCTCAATGACCGGCTCCCACACCCCATGTGAAGGACAGTTCCTTTTCCAGGATGAAAGCCTGTAGACTCCTGTGGAATTGGTCAGCCCTTCGTAACGGAACATCTTGCCCTGCAATGTAGTGAAAGGCAGGCTGTCCGCTCCGTATGCATCCAGATGAATCATCTTCAACGCTTCCTGTGCCTGGATGGCACCTATGATGGAGGCACTGACAGGAGTTGTGGCGACCCTGCCCATCGAGGTCTGGTTTCTGACCACATCGGCACACCCGGTGCGGAGCATTATGATATTGAACTCTTCTCTTGACAGGCCGCATTCATAACAGTTGATCCCGGGCGTAAACACCTTCACCACCCCAGTAAGATTCTCAATGCTGCCGTCAATCCAAGTCTTTCCGGCACGCATCGCCATACGGTTGAGCTGATATCTGGCAAGCCTGCTGTCAAGGCATCCTATAATCACATCAACGGACCTGTACAGGGCCAGGCCGACATCAGAAAAAAGATTCCCGACAATCGGTGTCACCTTTATCTGCGGATTTATCTCCATGGCACGTTCTGCCGCAATCTTCGCCTTATATTCATGTACCATGGCATCCTTTTCCCGGAAAAGGACGGAACGGGTGAGATTGCTGAGTTCGATGCGGTCGAAGTCAACCACAAAGATATGGCCCACACCGAACAGGGACAGGTCCTTGATGACCTCATTGCCCAATGCGCCGGCACCGGCAACGAGAATCCGGGCATTCTGCACCTTTTCTTTCCTGAACCACGAAAGCAAGGTAAATACACCGTCACCCCACTCATATGTCATCTTCCTTTCCATAATTTCCCTATCAGGCCATGTCAGAGGACGACTCCGATTCTGGTTCCTATGAACATGCTGTTGTCTGCACTCCGGCAGCTGCCGTACGGGGCCGAAGTGCAGTTGATCTTATACTCCCCATAGACACCGATGCGGACGACTGTTCCTCCGACCGGTATGTTCCCTCCGAACTCAAGGACAGGGGATAGCAGGAAGCCGCAGCCGTCGAGAATACCCTCCACATCCGCATTCCCGGTGAAAAGACGACGGAAAGTGTTTTTCGTGGAATAGAATGAAGGTATTACACCGGCAATGCCATACAAAGAGGCACATTTGCGGTCAAGCCTGCCCAATTCAATCTGCAGAGGGATGCCCGCCTCAAACAGGTTGCGCATCCCGGACCGGTCGCCATTCTCCATCTGATGATATCCCCAAAGCAGTGAAAGTCCGCCATTGAAATAAAGGTTTGGAGCTATGTTCCTCTTCCATACGCAGTCAACTCCGAGCTCATTGGAAGATGACACGGACGAGCCATACCTCGCAGATATCTGGACCGCGCTTTTGACAGATTCCCCCGACACCTTGGAAATGACCACAGTATCCTTCTGGAGTTCGAAGAATTCATACAGGTCAATGTTGTCGCGGAGACGGTACTTGACATCGCCCTTTCCGTTATAGTCTACCACATAAGGCCCCACATTGAAGTGGTCCACAGGTGTCTGCGCCATCAGTTCCATGGCTGCAGCCACCAGAATACATAATAAAAATACTTTTTTCATTCAGTTATGATAATAATCAGGATAATGTTTTCTGTCAGTTTTCTTCATATTTGAAAATAGTGTCCCCAATCTTGAAGGTATCTCCATTGGAAAGGACAGCAGTCCTGTTGACTGGCAGTTCAGCCCGCGAATTGTAAAGCACTCCGGTTGCAAGCGGCTTGATGACCGGCAGTCCCTTTTCATGGTCGATAAAAAGCTGGGCATGTTCCTTGGCCACCTTGTTCCCCTTTTCCCAGTTCATCTGGATTTCGCATTCCCCGGTCATTCCGATGGAAACCTTGTTGCCGCCGCCGACCGCATTCATCCATTTGTGGATAGGAATCCTCATTCCTGCCTTCACACCGTTCTGGACCACAAGGAAATATTTCTCGGCGAGCATCCTCACGGTAATCAGAGAAGCTCCCAACCCGCCTCCGTAGATGATGAAGGCAAGCAGCATGTTGAGCCATTCATACCCGCTTCCCGTAAACCTGGTGAAATACAGGACAAGAAAACCTATCAGGGACGAACAAAGGCCTCCGAAAAGGGCACTTCTGACAGGTATGGTTGACTTTATGGTCAATGCAAGGGAAACACTTATCGAGAACAGCATATATGCAGGAAGAGAACAGTACCAAGGAATGTATGTCTTTCCGGACCAGGACAATATGAGACAGAACAGGTCAGCCCCTATTGCAAAGGCAGCCATTCCTATGAGTGCCGTGAGACATGAAAGGCCCACGATCTTGAACCATATCTTCCAGTCCTTGTTGCGGACATCATCCTTGTATCTGAATACAAGTGAAATGAAGAAGCCCAAAAGAAGTCCGATCATAAGGAACGATGACGTACGCGCGACACAGTCGTCAATGAATGATGCATGTGAACCTGAACCGTCAAGAACAAATCCGACTATCGCCCTGGACAGGCCTGTGAAACCGCCCCTGCCGCATACTTCATAAATTATCCAGCTCACCAGTCCGGCAAGTATGCCGGCTATAGTCTGCGAACAGTCCTTGACCGTATTCCATTTGAAGAGTTCCCTCCATTCCACATGATCCTGGATGCCTGTCTTGCAGTTCTGTCCGAATTCAGCGCATTTGTATCCGTTCTCTTCCCAGCAATGCCTGTGCATCCAGTGGCTGCACTTTGTCACTATCACCTGCCCCGGCTTCAGTTCCTGCTTGCAATAATGGCAGATACGCACCTGGACATTCTCCTCAGGCTGGTATTTCTTGTAGTATCTGGACTTGAATGTCAGGAACCTGACATACGGCACCGCCACCTTCATTATGAGGAAGAAGAATGCAAAGGTC
This sequence comes from Candidatus Cryptobacteroides merdavium, assembly GCA_017694755.1. Classification (GTDB taxonomy): domain Bacteria; phylum Bacteroidota; class Bacteroidia; order Bacteroidales; family UBA932; genus Cryptobacteroides; species Cryptobacteroides merdavium. The sequence goes on along the minus strand of JADIMO010000100.1, from coordinate 27,091 downwards.
AGCACCGTAACCAGAATTGCGACAAACAGTTCTACAAAAATGCTTGTCGTGCTCTGTCTGTGCTCCGGCCACGGACGTTCAGCAGAACCTATCGTGAATGTCGCCTCTCCGGCAGGAATACGGCCCCACTTGGCGGAATATTCCACATTGCCTGAATATATCTTGTCCGGAACGGCGGAATATGCCAGTTCATAATCGAATGTTGCATCTTCTATTATCTGCTCGAACGAAGACAGGACCTCGGACATGTCCGATGACGGCAGATAACGGCCCCTCAAATCCTGGATGACATTGTTGGCGCTGTCCTTCGGCTGAGTTATACCGTCAAGAGTTATGTCTATGCTTGTATCCTCGCCGTCAGCGGTATAATAGAAGGCATACACCTTGGGCAAGAATGCGGAATGCCGCGACTGGTAGTCTGAAACCTTGATATAGTCAAGCTGTTCATCATCTGGCCTGCGGCTTCCTTCTGCAAAGACCATCAGCACATTCTTTCCGGGATTCTCGGCGGCCCTGGCACTTATGAGACGGTTCTGGCTGTATTCTGCCGATTTCACTTCACCGATGTATTCGGCGTCTTCCGGTGAGAACTCCGCCAGCTTCGAATATACCCCGCTGTAGAAGGCCTTGCCGTCAATCGCCGTAGTATCAAGATAAATGGCCTCAACAATCCCGAAATTCTCTTCCGAAGCAAGGATGCTGTTTGTCACCTCGTCCCCATAGAAAGATACAAAGACACTTGTATCCGGAGCAGCTTCCATGAAGTTCCGGACCGCATCCAGTATCTGCCGCTTTCCTTCAGACGGAATGCTGCGGTCAAGCAGGAGAGAAAACGTATATTCACGCGGAATCCTTATGCCCGTGCTGATGCGTCTTACGCTCCTGTCCTGTATTTCAGTCCCGTCCTCATAAAAATAAAGCATCTCGTCGAAGCGTTCAGGAGTCAAGTCAGATATCCTTTTCCCGTCATCTCCGAGAACATTGAAATATACCCTTATGGTATCATTGCCCATACCATAGCTGTACGACCGGTCACAGAACCGGATACCGGCAACTTCAGCATCCCGGGCATCCGCACAGATGCATGCCGGAATCAGGCTCCCGAGCAAGAGGAGCGCCTTGACTATCTTTTTCTTCGTGTCCATATCTTCAGGTCATCAACATTTACGTCCCCATAAAAACTTTCGTCAGTCACCACCTCCCCGTTTATGACAGGGATTGAAGTCAAGGTCATCTGCCTGGAGGAATATACGAGGACAAAATTCACTTCAGTGCTTTCCGATGCGACAAGACGCTGGATGGTGGGCAGGCTCATGTGGGTTATGCACACAAGACATCCCTGGATTCCTGCCGCCGGCTTTTCACTGTCCCTGACTATGCCCGATATGACATACTCCTTTCCCTTGCCGCTGTCTGCCGTGAATCCGACGGCCCAGCCGGCAAGTCCCGCGGCGGCTTCTTCCGTAATCATCACCATGTCTATGATTGCATTGTTGTTCAGTTCTATCCCATAACAGGACACTGTCCTCGCCCCTGCATTTTCAAGCACATTGCAATAATTCTCGGGGACGAATGTCTTCCTTTCGCTTTCAAGAGCCCATTTATACATGGTTTCAAGGGAATACATCCTGGTGAGGTCTCCTCTTGAATTGATTGTCCCGTCCTTTCTGAATGTGAATATGCCGAGCTCCTGATCTGAAGTCAGGATATCCACGACAAAAGCCACCAGGAAATTAGGATGCTGGGCATGCTTCAGCTGCATCTGCACATTGCTGTCCGAATTGCTGAAGAATACTCCGAGTCCAGGATGCGAATGAATCCAGCAGGTGAGATCATACTGCAGATTGGTATCCCGTCTCAGCTTGCGGAGCTTCTCTGCAATCCGAAGCTTTATCTTGCCGCCGAAATTCAGTTCATATTCCTTGAAGACGGCATCATCCCCGGGAAAGACGGCAATCTCCATCGAAATGTCATAGACATGCGCAGCCTCGTCATACACCCAACGTCCGAGGACCATGCATCCGTCCTCCTTGGGATTGTCCGCATTGCGGAGATCTTCTGCGTAAAGATTGTAGATGTCCTTGATACATGAGTTCTTGACATATATGCGCCTTACCGCGGAATCCTGGACAAAGTCGGAAGTCTCGACGACCAGATATGCAGGGTTGTCCACCACGTCTTCAAGACTCTGCTTTTTCAGGATGGAAGTGGTCCGTCTCCTCACCACGATAGCCTGATTGGCGTCATCCTGATGCACATGGACATCCGCAACAGCCTGATGCTGCTCTTTCCGGCTCTTTTTCTTCTTGCTTATGGCCACAATTATCCAGATGAGCAATATCAGGAATATGACGGCAACAACAGCATAGTTGACCAGACCGCCGTCGAGTGTCAGCGGATGCGGACGTGCATCTTCTTCCTGCACTCCGGAAACGAGGTCATTCAGCCTGTCATAGGCATCTTCACGGTCCCGCAGCCTGTTGTTCAATGTCTCCACCACATACTTGACCACTATTTCAGGATTGGAAATGGCTGTAGCCTTTGATGTTGACACGATTTCCCGGGCCACCTGCGGTATTTCTTCCCGTTTCCTGTCAATCTCCTCAATGGAATTGAGCAGGAATGCCTTCAGGTCATGGTCTATTATGAACTGGTTCTTGTCCGCAGAAGCGGAAAGAGCCTCGGCATAGGCATCTGCTTTCCGGACATAAGTCTCCACCGCCTCAATGCCGAAGAACTCATCATTGTTCATGAGTTCCAGATAAGTCTCGGACGCATTGCCTCCTGCACGTCTTGCTGTCCTGGCCGGACGGTGCTCCGCGGAAGAAGGAGCGGCATGCACTGCTGCCGCATCCGTGACATCAGAGGTCTCACCGGTCCCGTCAGACTCAGGCGAAACAACTTCCTTCTGTTTTTCAGAGGCCTGCCAAAGGACGGCCCCGCTGTTCTTGGCATAGTCAAACTTGACGGTCTGTTCCGCATACTGGTTCACCTGCACGCTCGTGCCGGCATTGACAGTGATGCACTTGGAGTCTACACCGTCTATCGAGAGCATTATCAGTTTGTCGGATCTGTTCTCTACACCTGTGACCATTATCCTGCCGTCATCAAGGGCAGAATATGTCATGGTGACATCATTCTTTGTGACTTTCTCGGCATAGGCCACAGAAGGCGACATGCCGATCAGCAATAAGGATGCGATCAGCGTATGTAATCGGATCAGTTTCATTTATATGGATTTTCGTGTTGAATTGTTGCGTCTTTTCCTGACTGCGTCCTGTATGGCAGACTGCGAACGCCGGTGGGCCTCACTTTCTGCCTGTCTTGTAAGGGACTGCTGCATCTCCATTATATTGCGCTGGTTCCTCACATTGCCCAAATGCTTGATGACAGCATTGCCGATGAAGCACAATACCGCAAGCACCGCACCTCCGGCTATCATCCCGAAAGTCCGCTTCTGCTGTTGTTCAGCCTGCAGCCGTGCCTCTTCCTCAGCTTCCTTCTGACGGGCTTCCTCCTCGGATTTCTGTCTTGCCAGCAATGCCTGTTCCTCCGCCTTTGCCGCCAGAGCCGCAGCATTCTGCCGTTCCTTGAGTTCTGCCTCCTTCCGGGTGTATTCAAACATCACGGCATTGATTTCATCTATGACCGCCCTGTCCGTTATCCGGTTTTTGAGCGCTCCCAAATTATAGATTTCCATCTGGAGAGTCTGGGAAAAAGGCAGTCCGTCCGCCTCGGCCAACAGGCGGCGGATCATTTCAATGCTTCCCATGGCATTCGACATGTCTGCTTCATTCTCTGCCGGCTTCGGGTCTGCATGAGACCGGGCGCGGACATCGCCGTAAGTTGCCGCATCTGCCCGTCTGCCTTTATCCGCCTCCCCCGCCATACGGACCTTCAACGGTGCTGAGGTCCTGGCCATAATCCTGTAGGACTGCTTCCTTTCGGGCAGCGCGATGAAGACAGGAAAGTCAACCTGCGCCCCATTCCCGTCCCTTTTGGTGAACACAATGGGCTGAGACTCTCCTAAGATATGGAATCCTTCATCGTTCTTCCTGTAGTCCAGATTGGCCGGCACCATGAATGTGGCCGGATTCAGCCCGTTCCACCTGACATCTCCGAAATCACCGACACGGCCGAATATGACGACATCCAGCTTGTCAAGGTCTCCCCGGCATGCCTTTCTCAATTTGTCGGAAGGTATGATACGCGGAGTCCCTGATGCGGAAACAAGGATGTCATTCCCGTCATATTCAATGCTGTATCTGATGATGACGGCATCTCCGCCTTCCGTATGCAATGTGTCGGTGAATTCCTTTGCACATAGGACGGACGGCAGGACAGACAACAATGCCGATATGATAGCCACGGACGGACGCATAAGTCAGAAGTTTATTATCCTGCCATAATATTCTGCAATCTTGCCTGCATAGAAGCTGCCGCGACGGCGGGACTTGTTCTGCTGCCAGCAGCTGTTCAGTGTCTTCGCAGTCCTTACGGCATCCTCCTTTGCTATCCTGCCCGTATGCAGCTTCTGATATATGTCATCAAGCCGATGATATATCTGCTCCGCACTCAAAGGACAATAACTGCATTTGTGGACAGGACGATGCCTGCCGCAGTCATAGACAAGGTCTGAAAAATCGACAGACTGCAGTTCGGCCTTCAGTTTTGAATACGACCTGTGAGGAAGATCCTGGGACATCCACCACGGATTTCCGAGTATGCTGTCTATGACAGCCGTCAGACTGTCCCTCACGGTGAGATAAGGCTTCTGCTGTTCTTCAAGGGAAGGACGGTGCATCCTGTTCCTGCAGAATCTGACATCTTCCAGACTGGCCTTGAAGTCAGACACGGCCTTCTTCATCTTCACATATGTAGTGTCAGATTCTGTCCAGTCCTTGGCCTCAACAATGAACTTTATGACATCCTCGCGGAAAATCCTGTACTTGTCCCGTCTCAGGAACCTGGAATGATAATGATTTGCCATATAAAACGGTATGACAATCTCGGCAGTACCCGTCGTCGGGACCTCGGCAAGGAACAGGTCAAGAGTATAGGCCGGCTCGACCAGCTCATATTCATTCCGGATGTAATTGCAGCCGGATACCGTACGGTATCCCTTTTCTCCTCCATAGGATTTCTCAAACAGAATCCTGTCTTCGCACCTTTTCAGCATCCGTTCATCCTTCTCTGACTTGAAGAGGAGGATGGCCTCCGAATGTGTCCGGTTCTCGACCGAAACCATGACCTTTGCCTTGTTGGCATGCGCCTCCTCGAAACGGAAAGTCACAGCCGCATATCCGAGCTCCATCGTCTGGACCCTGTTCTCATCAGGGTCAAGCCTGACGACAAGCTCCCGATCTGCCCATGCCGAGGTGCAGAACAATGCTGCCGCCAACAGCGACACAATCAATTTTCTCATCATATTTTCTTTGCAATAATCTTCGGACCTGCCTTTGCCTGTCCATTCTCCGGACTCTCCGTCTGGTCACCTCTTTCCGTCCCTGCTTCCTGGACCCTGTCGGCACCACGGCCGCCGTCATCCTCAGACATGTCCTGGCCGAAGCGCACCCATCCGTTGGGTTCACCCTCTTCCCTTACCCATTCGGCCACATTCTGGTCCTCTGGATAAGGATAAGTGTTCTGTGCATGATAGAGCTGATATTTGAGATACATCTCCACACGCAGCACCAGGTCCTTCAGGGATGCAAGTACACCCATCTCCTTGATGGTAAGACAGACATGTCCCTTGAAACTTCCCGAATACCGGATATTCGGATGCCACACATCCGAACGGAAGGTGAATATGGGATTGCCGTCTGCGGACGGGTAATTGTTAGGGAGGACAATGCTCATCTTGTGCAGATATCCGAATATCGGCTCACGCGGTATCGTATCCCCCTTGACTCCTACTATGGACTTCACCCTGTACCATATCTCATACTCCACCGGAAGTCCCATCGCATTCTTCCTGCGGATGATATAGGACAACGAAGGCTTGCGCGGGTTTTCCGCCGCAGCCTTGCGTCTGGCACACAGCGAATCAAGCTCCTTCCATTCCTTCCAGAGACGGGCATCCCGTCCTGACAACTCCTTCTGATTGAATTTATTTATCGCTTCGTTCATTTTGAGCTGCATGTTTTGTCGTCATCCTGCAATAGGCACTGAAATGAGGTGAAGATGATCCCCCGGCTGGATATTATAGTCCACAAGGGCCTGCTCCCTTCCGTCCTCATCCTCAAATTCAAGGATTTCAGGCTCTGCGCCGTCATCCATGATCTGTCCGAGCAGATACTGAATCGGATTGCCTCCGTTGTCAAGCTTCGGCAGCTCAAAAACTGCCACGATGCTGGAGATCTGGTCACGGATTGTCTTGTTCGGATCCGTCACCTTGACTTCGACTTCTTCGTAAGCCGTACCGTCAATTGTCAGATTGATGATGAACTCATCATCATCGTAGATTTCTTCATTTGCCATATCATCAAGTATTTAAGATTTCCATTCTCATCGGCCTCCATTCTTGCCGCAACCTTTTTCGCCTATATCCTTTTTTGCCTGCTTCCATCGTTGCCGGTCACCATATCCAGGCCCCGCGTTCCTGACTGTAGTTGTCCGAGCGGAAGTCCTCGAACCTGTTCTTGAACACCAGCAGCTGATAAGCCTTTTCCGGAATGACATGCGGCTCTTTCAGTCCGCTCCGGAACAGCCCCAATTCATATTTCTTGCTTTCCGCATCAATGTGTATCAGAAAGTCTGTCCTTGTGTCCGGATGCGCCCCGTAGAACCTTCCGAAAATCTCACGTATCATCTCCTCTCCGAACCAGAAATATGCAGAATACTCAGACCGCCCCATCTTCCATTTCACCGCCAACTTTTTCGGTTTCCCCGCCTCATGGAATTTCAGCAGACCTCCGTCATTCAGCTTGTCATGCGTCCCGTCAAACAGTGCCTCCTCAATGCTGACGAACTCCGGCGCAGTCTCCCCCTCCTCATAAGGCACCCACTTCTCCCCGTCCCACTTCTCAAACATGGGCAGATACCGGTAGGAGAACTGCTGCATATATTTGTCAAACAGATCTTTCGGCGGCAAGCCGTTCTTTTCCAGGTTTTCTTTTACCTGCGGGTCGTTGTTGATGTAGTAATCACAATATTCACCTATAGTCATATCCGGGTGTGCCAAAACAAGATCTGCTGTTTTTATCTTCGTTTTTTCGCCTTTAAACCAAGTGATGAGGACAGATTTCTTTTCACTTTTCAACCATATTGCGACACCGCCATAAGGAGCCATTCCTACAATCAGCTGTTCAGAGTCCAATGCCATATCCTTCTGACAGAATTCATATGCAGCAGAATAAAAAGAATGTTCAATGATTGACAACCACACAATCTTCAATATGCAAGGAAGTCCACAATCAGAAAAATAGTCAATGTTACAATCTCCCCATACATCTTGAAAGGGATATTGTAATGGAATATGAACTTCATTACCGTCCTTATCAGCTATAAATCCCACATGAATTATAGCCGGATATAAACTATGTGCATTACCATTTACTATCATACGACAACCCGACTTGCAGCAAGCCACAATTTGATTTCTCTGATTAAAGAAAACTACTGTTGAATACTGCCATGTAAGCCAGCATTAAATTGCAATTTCATATCCTTGAATAATGCGCTATATTGGTCTTCTTGATATGAGTCGACCTTTAATGGATTGACTTTAATCTTTCCCAATTGAGATTTGGATGTCAGAAAATTTACCATAGAATGCCGCTCCGAACAGCCTAAAGAACCGTCCTCCGGTTCAATAATATTGGATGCAGTACCGGATTTAACTTCTGCATATGAAGATCCGTAAGCCGCTTGCCCCAAATATTTCAAACAATTATTTAAAACCTCGCCCTGTATAATGAATGGATGAACCCGTTTTCGTGGATTTTGAGATAATGTTTCAAGATTTCGAATCCTATTCCAATTAAGGCCAGCAGCATTAAACGTTATTGCATGCCGGTATTTTGTTACCAAAGCATTATTACTGGCAAGCCCTCCACCCAAAGAATGACCCGTAAAAAACAATTGCCAATCATCCCTGACAATGTTGTCAAGCATTGACGCCAAGAGTGAAGATTGCGTATACTGATCTGACATCCCACATAACCCTTGAAGAATATTTGTCCCCAACCAGTCATGATTAGTCAAAATATCCCAACCGAAATCACTCCCCTTTGTACAAAAGATGCATTTTTTCTCTTCTAAATTAGCATACAAAACGGATGAAAATCCAGTCGAGGAATCATTTTGAGTAAACTCTATACTTATATATGGCACCTTGAATATTAATGGAATGATATCCTTGTTCTCTTCTGCCAATGTATGGATGACTTTCCAATTTTTTACCTTTTCATTCACTGTTGAAAGCTCAATCGTCTCCTCTATCTTCTTGTCCCGACTGTCTGGTGAATTTACTATTGCCAGAAGAAAATCTGTAAGCTTGTTTATCGGGAAGGGCAATGTATCGATGAATTCAGTCAGTAATGAATTATTTGAATATATTGTAGAGGCAGAATATAGTTCTGAGAACGGTAATGTGTCGAAGAGTTCAGTCAGTAATGAATTCCCGGGATAGATTACAGCTGCAGAATACCGTTCTAAGTTTAAATAATGCCGTACAATTTTCAATTCGTTTTTTGAAGACTCATATCTTGTATATATGGAACCATAACGTTTTATTCTGTCTTGAATAAATCCGACTATCGGCACGCCGTCATTTGTGGAACAATCGTCATATTCCATTTTGTTCAGATAATAATATGCATATTCACATAAGATAGCCGCAACTTGTGCATCCTTATCATCCGGAATATTTATTTCCACCTGCGTGCTCTTTGCATCAAAATCATTTGCAGATGTCAAAAACAAAGGAATAATATTGTTAACCTTAATCTTGGAATAAGTCAAATCAAAAGGTTTTGTCACCAGATCAGTTAAAGCGGAAAAAATATCAGCCGACATTATTCTATTTCCGAAAAACAAATGATTTACAAAAATTGATGACAATGAATATGAATTGCTTGCAGGAGAAAATATGCTTATTTCAATATCTTCAATCAAGGCGTTATTGATGTAAGAATCAAAAATACCCTGCCATTTGAATCTGAAACGCTGAATCTCTTTCTCATCATATTCAGACAGATATATGGTTTTTGCAATAAATTTTCTATCCGCTCCAGTTTCTGATCTTGCCCTATTTATTACATTTTTATAATCTGCAGAACTGCCCAGTGGTACAAAAGAACCGTTGCGCTCTTTGATATTATTGAATACTACCACCAATACAAGATGTACCTTTACTTTTTCAGAGCAATTGTCTGTCTTACCGACCTCTTTTGCCCCAATCTCACTGACTGCCATATCCGATTCATTGTTTTCAAGGGAGATCAGAATATTTTATTGCACCATTGACATATCAATATATCCCAATAATGAAATTCTTGTTTATCCTCGCACATCCATTCCGACAGTACGCTTTTTAAGACGGATCTTGTCTGAATACCTGTAACTGCGCATCAATGAATCAAGGGAAGAGCTGAAGGATCCGGTCATGGCCTCCACATTATCGTTATAATGCAGATTGAACACAAGGGTGGTCTTCATCAGTCCCTCATTTATGAAGAGGTTTATCACAGAGCGCAGAAAAGAGATTGCACCGAATACGTCCCCGTCATAACAGGTTTCACGCTTATGGTTCAGAACGGTTATCCTGTTTCTTTTCAGAAAAACATCCAGGATGACATCTCCGAACGGATTGCTCATAAAATTCCATTTATTCATACTGCAGCATTTTATGTAAACATTTCATCTGCCGGCGGAGAAAACCGAATCGGACATCTTCCGCAAACAGGATTGTTATTTTCCGAATGTCCCGGCAGGCTGCCGGCTCAGATCCGCCGGTCCGGTATCTGTCTGTCCGTCATCGGTTATTGTCACTATTCCGCCCCATTGGCATCTGCACCAGGATGATTTCAACAGGGCCGGCTTTCCTTTTATGATATAGTCATCCTTGCCGTTCTGCCATTCGCTTACGGTGCCCGGGATACAAGGCATTGGGGTGAGCTTGCCATGGTTGGCAGCGGTTGCGGAGCCGGTGGGAGGAAAAGAGACCGTATGACATTTCCCGAATGCCGCGATATTATACATTGACACATGATCGGAAATGTTTGCCATCGGCTGGCCAGTCAAAAATACGGTACGATCAGGATACACAGTGAGTTTCGCGGTTCTGTCGCCGTAAGAACATTTCATGGTGGCTGTTGAACATACATAGGTATCGGATGCGGCTGAATCACTGTCATTCTTTTCAGCGGCATTCTGCCCCTGAGCCGGTGTTTTGCTCTGATCGGCATTGCCTGTTGCCGAAATGCCGGACGAGGTTCCTATGTTTGCCGCCGCACCGGTCGGGACACCCTTCCCGAAACTGCGGATGTCATCAACCACTTTTTTTGCATTTTTTGCAGCTGCCGTGGCATTGCCTATTGCTCCTTTCAGATTTCCCTGCCCGAGATTTCCGATGGCGCCGGCCACATTTCCATAGACAGCAATACCGTCGGCACCGAGATTGACTGTCGAAATGGCACCGCCGACCAGCTTGGTTTCATGCAGTTTGCCAAGTCTTTCCAGCAAAACGCTGCCCGCCGCATTTTCCGGTTTTACCGGGTTCTCATAAAATTTGATGACATTGTTGAGCGAATTTGCTATCTGTTCAGTAGCCTTGACAATGGTATTTACACCGGTCTTTATTTTCATGGCGGCTTCCTGCGGATCACGCCAGCTCCCGCCAAAAGCATTTATACCGGCATTGAATGACACTATTCCGCCCAATATGGCCGGAGTCTCATTCTTAATGACACTGCCGGCATTAAAGACACTGGGGGAAAACTGTGTTGTGGCGAAAGTTTCAAGGATATTATTTTGCTGTCCGTTGGTCAATTTCTTGAACAGGTCATTGTAATGCTCTGCAAAATTGTCCCAATTGGCATCAAAATCCTTAGAAAGAGTTGCCACTGACTCCAAGGTAAAACCGCCGGCCGCATCATCCACAACAGCCGAAATCATCGTCTTCGATGCGGAATAGACATCCAGACAGTCATTGAGCATCACCACCTGGGCAGGAAACCTGGAAGGCAATGTAAGTCCCAATGTCTTGGATATCTTCTGTATACCGGCCGCACCTTTTCTTAATTCGGCAAGCAGGGCATCGAATTCCTTTGAGTTCATTTATATATGAGGGTCAGTTGACTTTCACCTTCCCGGCCTTAATGTCAATGCGGTCGCCTGCGTTGACAGCCATGGTTGCAGATGCTTTCTGGTGATGGGTCGTAGAGTATTCCAACAGGGACAGTTTGGCTTCAGTCCTGATATTTTCGGCAGTAGTCTGCAGTCTGCGGGCTATCTGTTCATCCTTGTTTTCATCAACTTTGACAAATTGGTTGGATGCAACGGAAAGGGAGTCATTCCTGCCCACAGAAGCAGAACGGTCATTGCCGGAATGTTCCCTGATGTCGTTGTCGGCCGTACGCTGCATATCATGAGATGCGGCGATGATAATGTCATTGTCGGCAGAAGCGTTTATGTCATGGCCGGCATGCATGATGATGTCGTTCTTGGCGTAGAGCTCTATGTTGCCGGTCGATTCCAGTTTGATGAGTTTCTGATCGGTGGAGAAGGTCAGGATATAGTTTTCCTTGCCGTTGTCATAGATGCGGATATATCCGTCATTGCCTTCATCGTGGATTTCTATGGTATGACCGTTGCGTGTGCGGATGGCCTTGACCTTGTTGCTGCTGTTATTGTCCGGAAGCCATTTCACGTCAGGGTCGCCGACACCGTTATAGAGCATTCCCTTGACATACGGCCTTTCAGCGTTTCCGCCCTCAAAGTCCACCATCACCTCCTCCCCTATTTCGGGAATGAAACTGAAGCCCTTTCCTCCACCGGCATACGGCTGTGAAATGCGGAGCCAGGGCGTCATCATTTCGGTATCAAGCTGAGCCTGCCAGTCGAACTGGACACGCACACGGCCGAGATTGTGCGGATCCTCATTGTCAGTCACCTTTGCCCTGCATGAAGAGGCGGCGGGATATACATCGCTGTCAGAATACGGCGGATAGTCACATGCCGAAGGAATACCTACAAAACGGTTGCTGTAGATGTCATCGGCAGAAAAGGTGTGGACAAGTTCAGTTATCAGTATCTCATCCTGGTCCACCTCACTCATATGGCCGGCCATGTCATCGGACAGGAAATTGTCGCGGATGACAAGCGTGCTGCCTATCCTGAGGCGGGAGCAATAGGTCATTCCGGAATAGGTCAGCATCCCGGCCTTTTCTCCCCTGGCCTGTGTCTTGGTGGATACATTAAGAACCGTGGAACGTCCGTCACTGTCTGCAAATCCGCCTGAATGAAGATTCTGGAGCGTAGGCTTGGTCATGCGGTCCTTTGCAGCATTGAATACGAGATCTGCGAGATTGTTGTATTCCCGCTCCATCTCCTCCTCACCTTCCTTCCTGGTGGCATCGTATGAGTTGTACGAAGATGCCACATGGCTGAATGAGGTGTGCTGCATCTTGAGGTCCACATTGTAAAAAGGTATGTCCTTGTCAGGATAACCCAACATGACAGTCTCACCCTGAGGCAGTTTGCCAAATATCAGATGCTCGCCGTCATTGTATATCCATTCTCCGAACCTCTGAGCAAGACGGACAAGAAACTGCCAGTCCGTTTCATTGTACTGGACAGTATAAGGCAGAGACTCGGCAAAACGGGCATCCGCCTCCGGCAATATCTGGTCCGAATACTCCCCGACCACATCTTCGACAATCTCATTCAGCGTCATGTCTTCATAAGACTTGCAGCTTGGATTGTCCATCAGGAGCGCATCATGGCTCCTTGCCTCGACATCAATGCAATACTCAGACTGTGAACGCGAGCCGGAAGCAGAAGTGATGATGCCGTTGAACTTTATCTCACCGGTCTTGACGGAATCCGATTTAAGCGAAAGCTTTTCAATGTTGTCGGTTTCAAGAACAAGGGAGACATCCTTGCCGATGATATTCCCGCATGTCTTGAATCTGGGCTCATCCTCGCCTTCCTTAGGTCCCTTACGCATTCTGAACGTGAGTGTATTCGGTTGCATGAGACACTGCACCAGGGTAAAGTCATCAACCTGGAACAAGGTGCCGTCGATTTCTATAAGAAAGTCTTCCGACCTTGCATCGCCGATGGTGAGGACGAGTTTGGAGACTGTTGTTGACATATTGGATTCAGAATGGATTTATCTTCTCCGCAATGGAGTCGCGGACAAAGTCCCCAAGGTTGGAGGAAAGTATATCAGCCGGATCATCAGTCCACGCATTCATGAAGGTGGTCGAATTGATGCTTCCCACCCTGATCATCTGTGCAGATATCTTTATCGTGGTATACATCAGCCGGCCGTCATGGTCATTGAAATAATCCTTGAGATAGATGCAGTAGGCATTGGCGAAACTCACCGTCTTGTAGCTCGGCTTGTTGTCATTGGTATATATGCAGAAACGCAATATGCCTGCCTTCACTTCCGACTTATGGAACATCCAGTTATAGAAGAACATGTCATCGTCATTGACAGCAGGGACAACGATGGTGATCTCGCCTCCCCTCGGACGTGATGTAGGCTTTCCTGTCCTGTCGACCGCCTGCGTGAACTCATACTCGCATTCCACCACGCCATAAGTCCTTCCGCCAATCTTTAAACTTCCGTGCAATGCCATAATATCTGATGAATAGGCTTATAATAAAATCGGGAGCGGCTCCTGCCCGCTGACGGATCACACCGGAAGGCAGGATGGCCGCTGTGCCGGATCAGTTGTTGTCAATGGTCCAGCGGTTGTTATGACGGGCGTTGCCCACCTGGATTTCCTTTGCGGAAATGGTGAACTCCTCGTACTGGAGAAGGTCATTGGTTGAGTCATATGTCTCTGCGTATTCCACCACATAGCCTTCTTTGAATGACAGGTGCTTCATTTCCCCGCCCTGGCGGTTCGGGAAGGATATCTGTCCCGACTTGCTCATATAGGTGTCAATCATCCATTCAAGGATGTCAGTGTTGCCGTCATCGTTGGATTTTACCTTGACGGTAATCTTTCCGCCGCGTGTAGTGCCGGTAGGCTGCCCTTCCACATCAGTCTGCTGGTTGAGTTCATACCTCACGAACAGCACTTCACGGTCCTGGATACCATCTGCTGAGATGGTTGCAGTTCTTGTTGCCATAATTTTGATTAATTGATGAATGAATTAAAATGTAACGTATCAAGTATATGAATTACTGTACATTCTGTTCCCAGTCAACTCCGGCCGTCCCGTTGTGACCCGTCAGTTCAATGAGGAAGTTCTTGGCGGCGAAGAAAGGCTTGAGTTCCACCTGTACGGAAATGTCCTTTGTCTTAGGATCCTGATTGATTCCTTTCAGGTTGTAGTTTTCTATAAGCTTGCCCGGTCCCTTATAATCACTCAGAAAGTCATGGACCGCCTGCTGAAGTTCGGCCTTCACCGATGAATTCCAGTTGATGAATGCCTCATCGTTGAAGAAATTCTGGAACACCTTGCCCATCCAGTCGAATACGCGGACAATCGGATATTCCTGCAGTCCGACAGTGGCACCGTTGTAGAGGGAACGGTTTGAGAATGCCATGACACGTCCATCCTCTTCCACGATAGGAACCACTCCCTGGTCAATCACAGAGGCGATTTCAGACTTGCGCATTTCCATGCGGGCACCCTTCACATTGCTGAGCGTGCCGTATTTCTTGCCGGCGATACCCTGGGCTATCACAACTTCATCCGTATTGGTCATGCGGCCGGCCAATGCAGCAGATGCCGGTATGTAGACATCGTCATCCTCATCTGCAGCCTCTGACTTCTTGCGGCCCAGAATATAATTGCAGGTCATGACCACATTGGCGAGCTGCACATCCTGCCCCTGGAGATTGGCGTCGTCAAGCTCTTCTTTCAGCATGCTGAAATTGAGGCTGTCCTTGAAATCGGTTATAAGAAGAATCTTGTTCCGGTAAGCCGTGGATGCCCACATCCTTACAGTGTCGCTGTCTCCGAGATACCCCGGAACGACAAGAAGGCTGTAATTGTTCTTCAGGCTTAGACGGTCATAATATTTCTCCAGTTCATCGCGCACGGCCACCGTATCCTCAGAATCATGGGAGCCGAGTTCCGTCTTGTCCACATTCATCAGTGTAACGCAGTCAACCTTGGACTGTCCGGCATTGGCGAAGAATGAGTCGAGTGCACGGTATGCCACCTCCAAGGTACGGATCTCCTCATGGACATTGAAGAGATTGTTCCGGAGGTTCTCTTCAGCCTTTGCACACCGCTCCTTGCACATGTCTATGATCTGCATCGGATCGGAGCCGCCCTGGCTGAGAATCTCCACCCACATGGCAAGCTCATTCCTGAGCTTCTTGCGGGTATCCGCATAGGTCGAATCGTTCAGAAATATATTTTTTACGGCCTTGCGGCGCGGGTCCATGTTCTCGGCACCTTTGACAAGGCCCTTCACAAGCTGGAACCCGCCGAACTTGTCAAGCCCCTTGAGTCCGGCCTGAAGAAGTTCCTCCGGCTTTGCCGGAGCACCGGCAGAATGGAGCTGGAGCTCTTCACCGGCTGCATTGTTGGATAATTGTTCTTGTGTAGACATAAGCTTGATTTCATTCTGCGTCCTCTATATCCGCAAGAAGGGATTTGAGAACATTTAACAGACTTTCCCGTGAATCAGGATCTTTGAGGGCATTGCGCAAAGGCTTGTTCTTTTCAAGTTGGCGGATAATCGCATTATAGGCGTCGATTTTTGCCTTCTTGTCAGAAAGCAGGGCACTCTGGCCGATGAGTTGCTCATCTTCGAAATCCTTGATCTGACGGAACTCAAAATCCTCATAGACAGAGCCGCCTTCTTCAGTTTCAAGTGCGACTCCTTCCTTTGAGGGCTGATAGTGCTCGAATACCTCTTTCAGATTCTTCGGTTTGAAGACCTCCCTTTCCTCATCGGTATTCGGAGCCTTGTCAGTAAACTGATCCACATAGAGCGTCCTGTTCTGCGGAAACTCTATGACACCGTCTTGCGCATTAGCATCAAGGATCTTGGTGATAACAGTTTTCTTTGCCATGTATTGCTGTTGATTTATTTTGGTTTTACTTGTGTCAGACTGAATCTTCTCCGCCGGAGCGGACTGTCCCCGCAGCGCCCGGGACAGCCATTCAGTCAATTTCCCAGACCATTTCATTTTTCATGTTGTCATATTTCATGATGACAGTGTCTCCGGATACCACATCTCCTGAAATGATCATCTTAGACAGCGGACGGCGTATCTCCTTGCGGATGATGCCGAGCACCGGGCGTGCCCCATAACGGGTGTTGAAGCCGACCTTTGTTATATATTGCTTCGCAGTATCATCTATTTCAAGTTTTATGTCCTGCTCTTCCAGAGATTTCATGAGATTTCTGATATGGATGTCAAAAATCTTGTATATCATCTTTTCCGTAATCGGTGAGAACGGTATGATCTCTGTCAGACGGGCAAGAAATTCAGGTCGGAACTGCCCCTGCATGACCTCCAGCAACTGGTCATGTGCCGGGATACGGCCGGCCTCAAATGACTTGAAAATATAATCGCTGCCGATATTGGAAGTAAAGATTATCAACGCATTCGAAAAGTCGCCGACACGTCCGAGACGGTCATGCAGCTTTCCCTCGTCAAGAATCTGGAGGAAAAGGTCAAAAACCGACCTGTGAGCCTTTTCTATCTCATCAAAAAGTACCACGGAATAAGGATGCCTGCGGATCTGGTTCACAAGCAGACCGCCTTCCTCATATCCGACATATCCCGGAGGAGCACCATAGAGCAAGGCAACGGAATGTTCCTCCTTGTACTCCGACATGTCAAACCTCAGGATGGAAGCCTCGTCATCGAACAGAAATTCAGCCAATGACTTGGCCAGTTCGGTCTTTCCGGTGCCCGTCGGGCCGAGAAAAAAGAACGAACCTATCGGCTGGCCTTTCTTATTGAGTCCTGAACGGGATTCATATATTGCATCCAATATGCTTTTCACCGCATGATCCTGCCCCACGACGCGCCGATGCAATATTTCCTCTGCATTTGAGAGCCTCACCCTTTCCTCCGACTGGATATTTCCCATAGGAATCCCGGTCATTCCGGCCACGACATCTCTTATGAAGTCCTTGTCAAGGCGCACCGGCTTTCCGTCAGGATTCTCCAATTCCTGCCTGACCTTTGCTGCGGCCATTGACCTGTCAAGAAGATCAATGGCTGAAGACGGCAGACAGCTTTCTGACATATAGCGCTTTGCCAGTCTCACAATCTCCACTGCAACGCCTTCTTCCGTTTCCAGATGATGGAATTCCGAATAAGACGGCATCTTGCTTGTCAATATTTCCACGGAAATCTCTTCCGACGGCTCTTCTATGCTGATTTTTCCGAAAAATGACAGGAGTTCCCTGTCTTTCTCCACATCTTTTGTAAAACCGTCTGCCGTTGATGTGCAGATCATCTGGAAACGGTTCTCCGACAACAGCTTCCTGAGCATGGGGACAATCCCGTTCAACATCGACTGCCGGTCTTCCACCCTGTGGAAATTCTCTATGACAAGCAGAGGCTGGGC
This sequence comes from Candidatus Cryptobacteroides merdavium, assembly GCA_017694755.1. Lineage (GTDB taxonomy): Bacteria > Bacteroidota > Bacteroidia > Bacteroidales > UBA932 > Cryptobacteroides > Cryptobacteroides merdavium. Next base: position 9,364 of record JADIMO010000100.1, on the reverse strand, counting down.
ATGGCTTCCCAGTTCATTCACCGCAGTCTTGAACCTGTCCTCCACTTCTCCCCTGTAGCTGACGCCACGGGAAAGCGAAATCAGATCAAGCTCGACCGGATACAGATTCTTCAATGATGCCGGCACTGTACCGTTTTTCACCATCTGAAGCAGGCCATAGACAAGGCTGCTTTTTCCGGTACCCGGCTCACCGATGACCATGACATTTGCCTTGTCTTTCCGGGAAAGGATTTCAATCATTGAACGGATCTTCTCATCAAACCCTATTACCGGCAGCTCCGGCAGCATCTGAAGCAACTCTACGTAATAACCGTCCTTGTCTTCAGACAAATGCGGTCTCCGGACTTCATGCACGGACGCCCTGTCCGCATCTCCCTCGCCTGAAAGCGCCTTGATGATGCTCTCGGCGGAAAGAGGCAATGTCTTGAGCCTGTCGGCGGAAAAACCGACGCCCGGGGACACGACGGCAGCCAGAAGACAACGGGCATCCGGTCCCGGCAGTCCCAGCCTGCCGGCCAGGTCCGCAGCTTCCTTTATGACATCCTTGGCCTCAGCAGAATACTGCATGCCCTTCATCGGATAAGGCGACCTGGCAACCTGTCTGAGACGGACATCTGCCCATTCCAAGAGATAGTAATAATCCGAATCCAGCCTGTTTTCAATAAAATCAACCAGACCGGCATTCTTGTGGAGAAGGGCACGGAATATATGTGCCGGTTCTATTTCCGGAGAATTGGCATCAAGTGCAAATGACTTCACCAGATGCAGGAAGTCACCCGGAATTTGAGAAAGGATTTCTGTATATTTATCCATATCGCCCTGAAGAAGGATGATTATTTGATGATTTCCAGGTCACTCTTGTCTATCCTGACGCTGGCACATCCTATGTGGTCTATGACAATGGAAACCTTTGGCTTTGAGTCTTCCGCTTCCGTAATGAACCCTTCCAGTCCCCTGAGCCGCCCCCTGACAATCCTGACGGCGTCTCCTTTCTTTACCTCAAGAGCCTCGACGGTCACTTCTGAATCACAGTTCCCCAGCATGAATCTGAAACGTTCAATCTGGTCATCAGGTATCCTCGCAGGCCTGCTTTCACCCGGTGCGCACAGCAACCGATACACAAAAGGCTGCCTTTCAACCACTCTTACCGCCACCTCATCTGACCGGACAAAGACAGAAAGCGGTATCACTATCCGGTCTATCTTCTTTTTTCTGTCCGACCATTGATGAATCTCGCTCTGTACCGGAACAAATGTCTCATACCCGAGTGCCTCCAGCCTCTGCGCCGACTTTTTTTCGCACTTCATGTGAACCTGAGCCACATACCAGCCTTTAGGATGCGCTCCGCGGCCGATAGTCCCATCGGCTACCGTTTTCCCTTCAGGTTTGACACATTGAGATTCCATTTTCATGCTGCGTATCTCTATGGTAGAGATATACACTTGCAGCAATTGTCTGTATGACAGACACAAAGCATCAGGTCAGTCTTTTTTTTGCAATAATCAGCGGCAGGTCATATCAGATAACAGGTCTATAAAAAAATCGGATAAATTCGGTTAGTTAAACTTTTTTGCGTATTTTTGCGCTGATGTATTGTATCTCTACCATAGAGATACACACTTCCGTTCAGGTCAGATGCTGTTCATATCATCTGCAAGTATCTATAAATCATCAAGAATGGCACGATGTGCCCTGTCCACTTTCACTGCCCTGATAGAATCAAGATATATCCGTGTGGTGGCTTCGTTGTCATGTCCGAGCCCGGCGCTTATGACGGACAGCTCTATGCCCTTGTCGCGGGCAATCGTCGCCCATGCATGCCTCATGACATATGTGGACAGGGGAATTGTCAGTCCGGCCATTTCCCCCACCTTTTTCAGGAGCCTGTTGACACGCATCAGCTGGCTCTTGTACTGTCGCCTTTCGTTCCCGTCTTCAGAAGTGATGATGGGCAGGAGATATTGCGTCCTGCTCCCGTATTTGGCAACAATAGCCTGGACTTCACCTGTACTCTCCATTGTCAGCCGCCGTCCTGTCTTCTTGCGCCGATAGGTAATGTACCCGTTTGTCATGTCCTTTTTCCTGAGATAGGCCATGTCCACGAAGCTCATGCCCCTGGTATAGAAGCTGAAAAGCAACATGTCCCTGGCAAACTCCAAGGACGGATGACGCCTCAGGTCCAATGCCTTCAGCCGCCGGATGTCACTGATTGCAATCGCCCTTTTGGAAGTCCTGTCCACACCCGTATACACGTTCCTGAACGGATGGTTGTCTACAGTAAGGTCCTCATCAACCGCAGAATTATACGCTGCCCGGAAATTGCGCATATAGAATGAACTTGTATTGCGGGTCAGCCCCCTGGACTTGAGATATGCCTCATACTGTTCGACCACATCCTTGGTGAGTCTCCGGAAAGTGATGTCAAGCCCGCCCCGGAAACGCATGAAGCTACGCAATGTCGATTCCATGGTTTCACTGCAGCGATATCGGCCCAAATGTCTGAGATGCAGTATCCTGTCACGCAGATACTCAAACACGCCTTTGCCCCCGGCCGTAGCCAGAAGAAATGCATCGGCGATATCATCCACCGTATGGGACTTCTCTCCAAAGCGTTGCGCAAGAACATCAAAACATTTCATTTCCCAGGCTATGTCACTCCGTATGGAATTGAGCCGTTCATAGCGCAAATGAATCATATCCGGAATGATTACCGTCTGTTCCCTGTCATCCCATTCTTTCTCAAATATGCGATGACTTGTGGCGATACTGCGGACGGCCCGGTCATGAATGATCTGATAAACCAGCACACCCTCCCTGCTCCGCACCGCCGGTGCTTTGAATTTCAATCTTATTGAATCCATCTTAAATGATTTTATTATGTCGGATTTCGTGCATGCCGTTGAAAATTATGCCCAGCCGGGCATGAAAAAAAAGAGGATGAAAAACTCACCCTCTTGTATATAAAACGTATTTTACAAACAGCCAAGAAAAATTCCACGTAACCGACACAAAAGGCTATTCCGGCCACAAGTAGCGCCACTTCAGAAGGGCGTCCTTCCATGAATCCATAGGGCGGCTGTTCTTCGGGGACCAGCCTATGCCGTGACCGCCGCTTTCATAGACATGGAGTTCGGCGGGGATGCCAAGTTCCTGAAGTTTCAGGAAATACTGTACGGTATACTTTGAAGGGGCGGCAGGATCATCATAGCAATGGGCTATGAAAGTGGGCATATGATCTGCCGTGATATGATTCAGGGCATTGCAGTAGAAGACGGTTTCTTCCGAAGGTTCCGGGCCATGTATGTTCCTCATGGTGTTTCCTTTGCTCCAGCAGATCGCGGCCTTGAGCAGAATCAGGAAATCGGGACGGGAGGTATAATGTTCCAGTTCACGAGGGGAATCAGGACGGGCAGGCTCGGTATGGACGGCAAGCATGGAAACAAGATGCCCGCCGGCAGACGAGCCGCAGATGCCGATCTTGTCCGGGATGATGTTCCACTCTGAAGCGGAACGGCGCACCATCCTTATGGCCTGCTGTCCGTCCATGATGGGGATCATCCGGTGGCCGTTCGGCTGCCTGTATTTGACCACGACGGCGGCTATGCCGTGGGCTGTGAGGTATTCCGCGGCCTTTGTGCCGGCATTGGCCACCTGTACATTGTCATAGCCACCTCCCGGAAACAGCAGGATACAAGGGACGGGACGGCTGCTTTCCGGCAGATATACTGTCATTTCAGCCTTGGTGACATTTCTGTATGCCCCGTTGTCCATCTTTTCCTCAGGAAGGACGATACCGTTCGAACCGGGGTCTCCGACATATTCAAGCGGCATGGAGAATACCCTGACTTCAGGCTTTTCAGAAACCTGGGCATGAGCAAAGTCCTTGTCAAGGAAAGAAAGGCGCTCACCTCCGGATTTAGAAAAATTCAGTACATCCGACTTCTTGACCGAGAGGTCCCATGCGGGATTGTATTCATGCAGGAAGGCAGCCTCATTGAGAATCATGAGGGCGGCTGACTGGTTCGCAGCCTCCGCAAGGGCGGACTTCAGAACAGGTCCCGGATTCTTTCCTTTCGTCATAGCCAGGAATGATGCAGCCTGCATCCTCACGACAGGATCCTCATCTTCAAGAAGGGGAAGTTCTTTCCATTCACGGAAAGCAGCCTGCCTGTATCTGTAACTGCAGAACAGGGATTTGGAATGATGCGGGAAAAAATTTCTCGAATACTTGAAATTGCCCTTGCGGACAGTCCTGTTCATTGCATAGAGTTCGTCGAAACGGTCCCCATAGCAATACACTTCATCCTTTTTGCGCAGATCCCGGGCACTGACACCTGTCCCCATGAAAGGCTCTCCGTCAAGATGAGCCGGGAGATCCACTCCCGCAAGATTGAGCAAGGTCGGGGCAAGATCAAGAAAATCAACGAAACATCCGGCTCTTTCGCCATAACTGAACGGGGCAAGGTCTTTCCAGTTTTCAGGGACATAGACCACAAGAGGCACATTCAGTCCGGCCTCACCGGTATAGCCTTTGGAAAACGGAAGGCATCCTCCGTTGTCCCCCATGAAGAAGATGAATGTGTCATCAAGAAGCCCGTCCTCTTCAAGCATGGCAATCATCCGGCCAAGCTCCCTGTCTATATCTGCAATTCTGTCGTAATGTCTTGCATATGTATATCTGAATGTCTCCGTATCCGGATGATACGGACGGAGCACCACATCAGCGGGATCATATTGCGTCCCCGCCGTACAGACATCACCCTCCTGAAACTGGAGTGAACTCTCATGGCTTGTGGTGGATGTGAAGCAATGGAAGAAAGGAGTATCTTCAGAGCCTTCCTCCAGTCTTTTCCTCCAGTCACCCATATTTCCTTTTACGGAGTCCCATGCTCCCTTGTCCATGACGCAGTTATAGTCAGTCTTGGAGGCATTGCATGTGTAATAACCGGCTTCTCTCAGATACCATGGGAAAAGCCTTATGTCTTCCGGCAAGGCCACCTGCACATGTTTCCGGTGTCAGGACAATCCCCACGAAGGGGCATACATGCCCGTAATGAGAATAGATCGTGCGGCAGAGCTGACGGGGGCATTCGAATATGCATTGACAAACGTGACCCCATGTTCCGCCATACGTTCCAGATTAGGAGTCAATGCCCCGTTGCCGCCGTTGAACATGGCAAAACTCTGGCTTGTGAGATCCTCTGCCATGAAAAAGACAAAATTGGGCGATGCCTGCCTGTCGGCTGAATGTCCTGCTGCCGAAGGCAGAAGGCCCGCGGCAAGCATCAAGCCGTTTAAAATTACTGTTATTCATCATGTTCCAGTGTTATTTTCTGTTCTTGTCCCCATCGTACGCAACCGAACCGAATTTGAACAGATCAGATTCCGTCCGTGATGCATCCATCATTTCCCTGAGCATTTCAGCCTTGGCAGGATATGAGCAGGCAAGGTCATATTCTTCGGAAGGATCCTCTGCAAGATTGTACAACTGCATATTGCCGCCGCCAGTCACATCGTAGACTATCCCTTTCCAGTCTCCTTTGAGTATGGCCTGACGGCCGCCGTTCTCATGGAATTCCCAATAGAGATATTCATGCCCGGGCTGCTCCCCCCTGCCGAGCAGTGTCGGAAGGTATGAGATGCCGTCCGTATCATACGGAAGTGTCATGTCGAGAATGTCAGCCACGGTCGGCATGAAGTCCCAGAAGGCCGAGACATGATCCGTGACACGGCCGGGCTCTATATGGCCGGGCCACCTGACTATCATCGGCACACGGATTCCGCCCTCATACAGGTCGCGCTTGATGCCACGGAGACCTCCGTTGCTGTTGAAATACTCCGGATCTGCTCCGCCTTCAATGTGAGGACCGTTGTCAGAGGTAAATATCACTATCGTGTTGTCCGCCTGCCCTGTCTCCTCCAAGGCCTTCATCAGTTCTCCTACCTGCCGGTCAAGCACGCTCACCATCGCTGCAAAGGCCGCATGGGGATGCTCCTGGGAACCGTAGCCGCCATTCTTGTAATAGGGACCTTCGTCTGTGCCATGATAGACTGTCTCCGGCTCAAGTTTCCCTGCATACCTGGCTATCTCTTCCTCCGGCAACCTGAGTTCAGCATGCGGGAGGATACTCGTGTACATCATGAGAAACGGACCGTCCTTATGCGTCCGGATGAAGTCAAGGGCCTGACGGTGGATCAGGGCCGGAGCATAATCCCCCTCGCCACGGCCACGGTTCCCTTCAAGCACAACCTTCTCACCGTTGTGCCACAGGTGGCGGGGATAATAGTTATGCGCAAGACGCTGGCAGTTGTAGCCGTAGAACTCATCCACCCCCTGCCTTTCCGGAGCGCCTTCCGTACCGGGACCTCCAAGACCCCATTTTCCGAAGACTCCCGTGGAATACCCGTGCGTCTTGACAAGACGGAAGATGTTGTAGGTGTCCCCGGGCAGAGGATACTGCCCCTCGTCAGGAAGCTCCTTGTTTCCACGTATCGGAGTGTGGCCGGTATGGAGGCCCGTAATAAGCGATGACCGCGACGGGGCACTCACGGAAGAGCCTGCATAATGGCGCGTAAACAGGATGCCTTCCGATGCAAGACTGTCAATGTTGGGCGTGCTGAAGCGCTCCTGACCCATGCAGCCCAGATCTCCGTATCCGAGGTCGTCGGCCAGAATGAAGATGATGTTGGGCTTTTCCGGAGCCTTTTCCGTACATGAACATATCGGCAGGGCTGCAATCCCCATTGCAAGAAACCTCTTCATAACAAGACATTAAATCAAGTCAAACAGATAGACACATGATTGTCGGTATCATCGGCCTGCTGATTTCAGACGCGGACCGCATGACATATGCAACGGCAACAAAAATAAGCAAAAACTTCCGATTTTACCCAACCAGAAAAAGAATACCAATGTCAGACAGGCAGTCCGTCACCCGAAAAGCTCCCGCAGGACGCGGAGTGAATTGACATTGAGGGAAGACTCGATATGATATTCGATATAACGGAGAATCTCTTCGGCCAGGGCATTGCGGAGAGGGCCGGAGAGAGAAATGAGCATGCTTTCGCTGAAGGATGCCTTCAGAAAGCGGTCCATGATGGCGATATGGTCATGGGCGAAAGGGAATGATGAAAAGGTTGTCCATCATGGATGCATTCTCATGAGTGACGGAGGCAATCTCAAATATTTCGACAAGAAATTCAGGGAATGCCTCGAGCATGAAAATTACGGCGGATTCCCCATGTCTTTCATATGACGCCTGCGCTGAAGCAATATAAGCCTGCAATCCAGGACTCGTACATGGGAAATGCCGCCGAAAACACATCTTTCTTCACATACGGCTACTCGATAATCATGTTCAATGCCAATCCGCCGGACATCACTCCGAAGTCTGTGCTTATGGAAGATGAGCCTGTCCTGATGGACTGCCTGCGCGAGGATCCCGTCATCCGCCTTGTAGATACGGAGAAGGTCCGCACAATGCGGGACATTACATTGATAATATAAGAGGCCAAGACATCAGTGACGTTATAGCGTCACTGATGTGGTCAGACGGATGTCGCGGGAGGAAGCGCCGAGCAAGATGTTGAAGATACCAGGCTCGACAGTGAAACGATGGAGGTCCATGTCATAATATGCAAAGGCCTCGGAATCAAGGATGAACTCGACACTCTTGGACTCGCCGGGCTCGAGATAAACCTTTTCATAGCCCTTCAGTTCCTTTTCAGGACGCGGAACACTTGCCTTCTCATCATTGACATAAAGTTGCACCACCTCGGCTCCTGCACGCTTCCCGGTATTCTTCACGGAAGCGGTCACCCGCACCCTGCCGTCGGAAAGTTTCTCGGCCATTATGTCCGAGAACTGGAAATCGGTGTAGGACAGGCCATAGCCGAACGGAAACAAAGGCTCGACGTCGGAGCGGTCATAGCCACGGTAGCCCACGAATACACCTTCGAAATAGGTCACGCGTTCAGGGCTGTTCCAGAGCCTCTCGGTATTGCAATAATAATTGTAATACACAGGATTATCCTCCAACCGGCGCTCTATCGTAATCGGTAGACGACCGCTCGGATTGACCTTGCCTGCAAGAATCTCGGCTATAGCCTTGCCGCCAGCCTGACCCGGATACCATGCCATGAGCACAGCTTTCGCCTTGGCCAGAACCGGATTGAAATCCACCCCGCCGCCGGCATTGACCACTACCACCAGATTCGGATTTATCGCGGCAAGGGAGTCTATTTCAGCTATCTGTACCTCCGGCAATTCAAACGGCCTGTCGAAGCCCTCTCCCTCCAAATGATGATTGAACCCGGCACAATATATCACGGCATCGGCCTTGGCCGCATCATCCGCGGACTTGTAAAACTCACCTACGCCTTCCGTCACGGATATGGTATGAAACGGCTCAACGAAGCCGCTGCCGCCGCCCGTAGGGATATTGCCCGAATTCGGACCCGTAACCATTACTTTTTTCACCTTATTCGAAAATGGTAGGAAATTGTCCTCGTTCTCGAGCAGGACAATGGCCTCACGCGCCACATTCAGCGCCGTCAGGTCCGACTCAGGATTGTCCTCCGGAATGGAAGCGACCTTCTGCTCACGGTCCAGGAAGCCAAACTCTATGAGAGTCTGGAGTATATGCTGGCATTTCTCATCGATGGTCTTTTCCGTCACGGTACCTGTCTCTATGGCCTTGCCGAGAGTATTCGGATTCATGAACTGGCCCCAAGACATCTCAAGGTCCAGTCCGTTGTTGGCGGCGCAGATGGATGAATAGGTAGCCGTCCAGTCCGACATGAAAATGCCTTCGAAACCCCATTCGTCTCGAAGCAAGTCTTTGATAAGAGCCTTGTTCTCAGTCGTGTGCAGTCCGTTCACCAAATTGTAGCTCGACATCACGGCGCCCGTATGGGCCACCTGCACAGCCTTGCGGAAAGCCGGGAGATAGATTTCGTTCAGGGTACGCTCGTCTATGTCGGAAGAGCCGTTGTTGCGGTTATATTCCTGGTTGTTCCCGCAGAAATGCTTGATAGTCGACATCACCCCGGCCGACTGCATTCCCTCAATATATGCCACGGCAGTCTCGGAAGTCAGATAGGGGTCCTCACCGTAATACTCGAAACTCCTTCCGCACTTCGGGAAACGGTAGATGTTCACCCCCGGTCCGAGCATGATATGTACGCCGCGGGCACGGGCATCGTTCCCGAGAGACTTTCCGTAAGCATAGGCAAGCTCCCTGTTCCATGTGGCCGCAGTAGCCGCACCGCAAGGGTACATCGTGCTTTTGGTATCATTCCTCACGCCCTGCGGACCGTCTGCCATGCGGATGCGCGGGATGCCGAGCCTCGGGATTTCACGGAT
>JADIMO010000099.1 GCA_017694755.1 Candidatus Cryptobacteroides merdavium | reverse complement strand
TCTGGATACGCCGTGGAGACCGTCGGACCTTCAGCAGAGGGACGGGCGTGCCGTAAGAAAAGGCAACGAGATAGCCAAGCTGTATGCCGACAACAAGGTGGATGTGATTATCTATGCCGTGGAGAAATCGCTCGACAGCTACAAATTCAATCTGTTGCACTGCAAACAGACATTCATCAACCAGCTCAAGAGCGGAGCGATGGGCGCAAGGACTATCGACGAGGGTGCTATGGACGAGAAGAACGGAATGAACTTCTCCGAATATATGGCTATTCTTTCCGGCAATACTGATCTTTTGGACAAAGCCAAACTGGAGAAGAAGATTGCAGCGTTGGAAGGAGAAAGAAAATCGTTTGCCAAAGCGAGGAACGAGGCCGAGGGCAAACTGAATGAAAAGATAACACAATTCGCCAATAACAGGGTAATCATCGAGAAGATGACGGAGGACTACAACACGCTGCTTTCCCGTGCAGAAACCGACAAGGACGGACATAAAATCAACCGCATCAGGTTGGACGGGCTGGAGAGTACGGACGAAAAGAGAATCGGTACAAGGTTGCAGGAAATAGCCAAGAACGCCACAACAGGAGGGCTATACACCCGTATCGGCGAGGTTTATGGTTTCCCGATATATGTCATCAGCGAGACTGCTTTGAAAGACGGTGTTTCCGCTATCCAAAACCGTTTTGTCGTGGAGGGACATTACAAGTACAGCTACAACAACGGACAGTTGGCCATGGCTGACACGAAAGCGGCTGCCATGAATTTCCTGAACGCTCTGGAGCGCATACCACAAATTGTGCAACAGTACAAGGCGAAGAATGAGACGATAGAGAGAGACTTGCCTGTTCTACAGGAGGTGGCAGGAAAAACATGGCGTAAGGAGGACGAATTGAAATCATTGAAATCAGAACTTGCCGCCCTTGATCGTAAGATAAGGCAGGAGAGTACAATGGGGCAGCAACAGTGCAAATGTAATGTTATTTGTCCACAATATATGGTTAATACAGTAGTAGAAAAAGAAAAATACATATGTAAGTGTGCTATAAAAGGTGGTATGTAGTATATATACTCAGTCCAAAATTATTTTGTCTAATTAGCTAATGACCGGAAAATATTTATGCGTTTTTATGATTGTAGTATTTGCATGTAATCATTCGCATAATCAAAATTATATGTCTATTGTAGCAAAAGTTTAAAAAAAGATATATATTTGCATCAACAATCGTGTTAAACATTAATGTAAAACAAATTTGTGAAATATTTTTAATATGAAAAGTAAGATTCTTTTAACGGGAGCAACAGGCTATATAGGTTATAATATTGCAAAACAGTTGTTACAAACGGGTTATTCTTTACGTTTTTTTGTTAGAAATCCCAAAGATTGTATACTGGGCATGAATGCGGAAATTATCACAGGGGATATTAGATGTTATAGTGATGTTGAAAATGCTGTTAGCGGATGTGATTATGTTATTCATGCGGCAGGGTTATTTACTTTTGATGAGTTGAGAAAGGAGGAAATTTACGATGTTAATGTTAATGGAACAAAAAATATATGTGAGGCAGTAAAAAAGTGTAATATTAAACGGCTTGTATATGGAAAATAAGGGCTTTAATGAAGCGCGGAATTTTCTCAATAAATGGAAAGGCGTTTGAATGGGAAAGCGAGTTCCTAATTGATAGAGAGAATTGTTTGATTTATACGAATGAAATTAATCCTAGGTATCCCCTTAAATGCTTGAACGCAAAATGGGAAATATATAGTATAAATAACGGAGTAAAAATATCACTAAAACATTATTTTGATATAAGAGCTGTGGGAATAATCAAAAGGATATTATATCCTTTAGTGCGAATAATAATAAAGAAAAATTCAACAGAATTGTTAAATAGTATTAAAAAATATGAAAAACGAAATTAAAGATAGAAATACTGAGCAAAACATTCTAGATGCAGCAGAAGCTATATTTCTAGAAAAAGGCTATTCTGGTACTACTACAACAGAAATTGCAAAACGTGCAGGAGTAAATCATGCTATGCTTCATTACTATTATCGCACAAAAGAAAACTTGTTTGAAATTATTTTTGAGAAGCAAGTTAAAAATATAGCAAATTCGTTTTTATCAATAGTAAATGACAACAAAACATTTACAGAATTCGTAGTAGAAGCAATAGAACGACATTTCGATTTTATTAAACAAAATCCTAAAACAATAATATTCATTATATCAGAGATAAATAATAATTCTGTCAGTAAAGAATTATGGAATAAATATTCTCAAACTATTTTTAAGCAAGTTATTATAAATCTGAAAGGTAAGATGGAGAAAGAAATTGCTGCAAAACAGATTCGTGACATAGACCCTGTTGATTTCTTGTTAACGGTCTTATCATTAAATGTATTTGTGTTTATCGCACTTCCATTGTTTAAGAGTGCTAATGTATTTCCGAATAATGAAATAGTGAAATTCTTAGATAGACGTAAGAAAGAAAATATTAGAATTGCGTTGTTAGCATTGAAATTATAAATAATTAGAGGTAATGAGGCAGATAATAAGTATTATTGTAATATTTACTATTTCAGAGGTAGCTGCTGGAGCAAATTCATATACTTTGGAGAGTATACAATCTTTTGCTCGCGCAAATTATCCTGCTATCCGTCAATTCGAACTGATAGACAAGATTGCGGATTTCTCCCTTGCCGATGCCTCTTCCGCATGGGCGCCGCAGATATCCCTGTCCGGACAGGCCACATACCAGAGTGACGTAGTGTCTTTCCCTGAAAGCATGACCGATGTGTTCAGTATGCTCGGAGTGGATATTTCCGGGCTTCACAAGGACCAGTACAAGCTGGCGCTGAACATAGAGCAGACGCTGTGGGACGGCGGTTACACAAAGTCCAGGAAAGAGGCGGTCCTGGCGGAAAAAGAGGTATCCTCAAAGTCCCTGGAAGTCGAGTTGTACGCACTGACGGACAAGGTCAACCAGCTGTATTTCGGCATCCTCGTCCTCGATGAGCAGCTCCGTCTCAATGACCTGGCAGCAGGCATACTGGAGGATAACCGCAAAATCATCCGGTCTTATATTGACAACGGTCTGGCCGGACCATCCGACCTGGCCAAAGTAGAGGCAGAGCTCATCGCCAACTCACAGCGGAGGACCCGGATCTGCTGCTCTAGGAAAGCCTATATACAGGTGCTGTCAGTCATGACCGGCAGGGAACTTTCGGAAGAGGATACTTTTGTCAGGCCGGAGCCGGTACTGTACAGCGGTGGTCCGCAGAGCAATAGACCGGAGCTGCAGCTTTACGAAGCGATGGCTGCCTCCATAGAAGCCGGCAGGACAGCGTTAAAATCCACGCTCATGCCCCGGTTCAGCCTGTTTGCCCAGGGTCTGTACGGTTATCCGGGCCTGAACATGTTCGAGGATATGATGGAATACCGGTGGAGGCCGAACTTCTATGTAGGAGTGCGCTTCCAGTGGAATATTTCCGCATTCTACACAAAGAGGAACACAGAACGCAGGCTCGATGCATCCGTACGCCAGGTCGAGCTGCAGAGAGAGACTTTCCTGTACGGCAACCGGCTTGAGCAGGTCCGTCTGAATGCGGACATTGAGCAGATGAGAAAGATTCTCGAGGACGACGACAAGCTTATCAACATCCGGACATCCATCCGGGAGGCCTCTGAGTCCCAGCTGCGGAACGGCACGCTCCTGATCAGCGACCTGCTGAGGGACATCAATGACGAGCACAGGGCCAGAATCGACAAGTCCATCCACGAACTGGAATATTTAAAAAAATTATACGAAATGAGATATACGTTGAACTACTAAAACGGCACGGCAATGAGAAAAATTATAATGACGGCAATATGCGCTCCCTGCTTCCTGATACTCCTGAATTCCTGCGGACCTTCCGGAATGAGTTCCGATGCCGCCGGCACTTTTGAGGCCGACGAGATAACTGTCTCGTCAGAAGCGACGGGCAAAATAGAATGGCTGGACCTGACCGAGGGACAGCAGCTTCAGGCCGGGCAGGCAGTGGGTCAGATAGATACAGTGCAGCTTTTCCTGCAGAAGCAGCAGCTTGAGGAAAGCATCATGTTCCTGGAAGGCAGTATGCCCGACATAGACAGACAGACTTCCGCAATGAGGAGCCGGCTGAAACAGCAGCTCCGGGAGAAGGACAGGATAGAGCGGCTGCTCGAGGACGATGCCGCCACCCCGAAGGACCTGGAAGACATTCTCTCCGCGATAGAAGTCCTTGAGGGGCAGATAGAGGCGCAGGAGTCGGGCCTCGGCAATACCATTGCATCCCTCGAAGGTCAGCTCGCCTCCGCTCGCAACCGGATACTGCAGATCGAGGATCAGCTGGCCAAATGCAGGATTGCATCCCCTGTGGACGGGACGGTGCTGGCCCGGTATGCCCATGCCGGAGAGCTCGCAGTCAGCGGCAAGCCCCTGTTCAGGGTGGCTGACACCCGTACAATGACCCTCAGGGCGTATTTCTGCCTCTGGCAGCTGAAGGATGTCCGGATAGGACAGAGGGTCAAGGTAATCGCTGACTTCGGAGGGGACAATACGAGGGAGTACGAGGGGACGGTGAGCTGGATTTCGGACAAAAGCGAGTTTTCCCCGAAAAGCATCCAGACCAAGGACGAGCGGGAGAATCTGGTGTATGCGGTAAAAATATCGGTCGGAAATGACGGATATTTGAAAATAGGTATGTACGGAGAGGTAATACTGTAGTTTATGGTAGAGGTGTCAGTAAGAAATGTCCGTCTGAGTTACGGGAAAATCCAGGCCCTGAAGGATGTAAGCCTCGAGGTGGAGGAAGGCTCGCTCTTCGGAATCATAGGCCCAGACGGAGCCGGGAAGACCTCGCTGTTCCGCATAATGACGACATTGATTGTGCCGGATTCCGGCTCGGCTCAAGTGTGCGGATACGATACGGTCAAGGACATGATGGAGATACGCAGGCTGGTCGGATATATGCCCGGGCATTTCTCGCTTTACCAGGATCTGACGGTGGAGGAGAATCTTTCCCTGTTCGCATCGGTTTTCAACACCACTGTTCAGGAGAATTACAGCCTGGTCGAGGACATATACCGGCAGATAGAGCCGTTCAGGAAAAGACGTGCGGGGAAACTCTCAGGGGGAATGAAACAGAAACTGGCCCTGTGCTGCGCCATGATACACAGGCCCCGCGTGCTTTTTCTCGATGAACCTACGACAGGCGTGGACCCCGTCAGCCGCAAGGAGTTCTGGCAGATGCTCTCACGGCTCAAGGCCCAGGGCATGACGATAATAGTGAGCTCTCCCTATATGGATGAGGCATCCCTCTGCGACACCATGTCCCTCATGAAGGACGGCCGCTTCTTCAAGACGGACACGCCCGGGGCCATAACGGAGAAGTTCGGCAAGCATCTGTATGAAATAAAGGCGGTCGGAAGCACCGTGAAGGCCCTTGACGGCCTTGCGGCAATCGACGGAGTGCAGGCCTGCTACCCCTTCGGTGACAGGCTGCACATAGTCTCTCCGTCCCTGAGTCTCGCCGAGCTGTCGGAGAGAGCTGCCTCAGCCGGATACGACATTTCCACCTTAGCCGAATGCACGCCCACCGTGGAAGACTGTTTTATGGATTTTGACAACAATGATTATGAGTGAGATGGCCATACATGCCGAGTCGCTGACAAAGCGGTTCGGAAACTTCACTGCCGTAGACAATATCTCGTTTTCGGTGGAGAAAGGAGAGATCTTCGGATTTCTCGGAGCCAACGGTGCGGGCAAGACTACGGCCATGAGGATGCTCTGCGGGCTCAGCCGCCCTACGTCCGGGAAAGCGGTTGTGGCCGGAATTGATGTCGTGAAGGACCCTGAGAAAATAAAAAGGCGCATAGGATACATGAGTCAGAGATTTTCCCTTTACGATGACCTGACCGTTTCCGAAAACATGACCCTCTTTGCCGGCATATACGGGATGAGGGAGAAGGATATTGCGGACAAAAGAGCTGCGGTGCTGACAAGGTTGGGACTGTATGACGAGCGGGATATGCTTGTAGGTTCCCTGCCGCTGGGCTGGAAACAGAAACTGGCCTTCTCCGTATCCATCTTCCACGAACCGGCGATAGTCTTTTTGGATGAGCCGACGGGAGGAGTCGACCCTGTTACCCGAAGACAGTTCTGGAGGCAGATTTACGAGGCATCAGAGCGCGGCATAACCGTGTTCGTGACCACCCATTATATGGATGAGGCCGAATATTGCCACAGAGTCTCGATAATGGTCGACGGACGTATTGCGGCGATGGGCACCCCTTCGGAACTAAAGGCCTCACTCGGCGCCGGGACGATGGACGATGTGTTTTATATGCTGGCAAGAAATGCGGAACGTATAGGATAGACAGCCATGAGACAGCTTAAGGCATTTGTTAAAAAGGAATTTCTTCACGTGTTTAGGGACAGCAGGACGATGTTGATATTGCTCGGAATACCGACTGTCCAAATTATATTGTTCGGATTTGCGATTTCAACAGAAATACGCAATATGGATCTTGCGGTAGTATCTGTACAACAGGATGAGGTGATAAGAAGACTGACGGAAAGAATAGATGCGAGTGAATATTTCACAGTACGCAAGATACTCCACAGTTCAGATAATATAGAGAAATATTTCAGGGACGGAAGTATAAGTCTGGCAATGGTATTCTCTCCCGGTTTTGCCGATGAGGTATTCTCCCCGGAAGGAAGTGTTGTCCAATTGATAACCGATGGGTCCAATACCAATACTGCCAGAGCGGCAGCAGCATATGCTTCAGGAATAATAACCATGGAACTTTCCTCTGGCGCAACAGCCGGACAAGCAGGGATACAACCGAATATCAAAATGCTGTTTAATCCTCAAATGCGCAGCTCGTACAGTTTTGTTCCCGGAGTCATGGGGCTGATTATCATTCTCATCTGCGCCATGATGACCTCCATCTCTATCGTAAGGGAGAAAGAATCCGGTACAATGGAAATTCTCCTTGTTTCTCCAATGAGGCCTTTAGTCATTATTATTTCTAAAATGATCCCTTACATGGTATTATCCATAGTCAACTACCTGACCATATTGCTGTTGTCAATAACATTGCTGGATGTCCCGATGACCGGGAGTTTCTGGAGTCTCACTCTGCTGTCTCTTATTTACATAATTGTTTCCCTTGCCCTCGGCCTGTTGATTTCTACAAAAGCAAGAACTCAGCTCGCCGCAATGCTAGGCTCCGGTATGGTGCTGATGATTCCAGTGATATTCCTTTCCGGTCTCCTATTTCCCATTGAGAGTATGCCGAGAATATTTCAAATAGTTTCTTATATCATTCCGGCTAGTTGGTACATTGAGGGTGTAAGGAAATTGATGATAGAGGGCCTTTCTATGAGCATGGTCGCAAAAGAGTTTATCATACTGTCTGTAATGGCGGTCTTTTTACTGGCAATAAGTATTAAAAACTTCAAACTCAGACTGAAATGATGATAAAGTTTCTAATAATAAAAGAATTCAAACAGTTCTTCCGCAATCCGTTTTTGCCTAAACTGATTGTTATATTCCCTATAATGATTATGCTGGTAATACCGTGGATAATGACTATGGATATAAAGAACATACGTTTGGCTGTGGTGGATACTGATGGAAGCAGTATGTCAGGTAAGTTCATACAGAAAATAGATGCATCCAGCTATTTCATTCTTAGGGATGTAAGCGCAAATTACAATGAGAGCATGGAGCAGCTTATGCTGAATAAAGTAGATGCAATAATAGAAATACCGGACTACTTTGAGGAACAGCTTATAATGACTGGACAATCTCCTATGCAGATATCTATTAATGCTGTGAACCAGATAAAAGGAACACTCGGCTCAGGATATATCAATGCTGTATGCGGGGACTTTTACACCGAGAATTTATCTTATCTGTATAAGGATAACCCTGAGAGAATACCGAAAGTGAGTATAAGTGTGCTTAACAAGTTCAACCCGTATATGGACTATAAGAACTTCATGATTCCTGCCTACATGGTCATCGTTATTATTCTTCTCGGAGGCTTTCTCCCGGCCTTGAACATCGTAGGTGAAAAGGAGAAAGGGACCATTGAGCAGATAAACATCACGCCTGTCCGCAAGACATCATTTATTTTCGCAAAGCTGATTCCATATTGGGTTATGGGACTCATAGTGTTGTCCATCTGCATGCTGCTGGCTTGGGCTGTATATGGGTTGTCGCCGCATGGTGGCATTTGGACTGTCTATCTGTTTTCCCTCCTTTTCATATTCGCTCTTTCCGGATTCGGGCTGGTTGTTTCCAACTACTCCGACACCATGCAGCAGGCCATGTTCGTCATGTTCTTCTTCATATTGGTTTTCATGCTGATGAGCGGACTGCTCACTCCTATATCCTCCATGCCTGAATGGGCACAGGTTATCACCTGGCTGAACCCTCCGAGATACTTCATTGAGATGATGAGAGGGGTCTATCTGCAGGGATGCTCTTTAGCAGACCTCAGCCACCAGCTTCTGGCATTGCTGGGCTTTGACGTTTTCTTCGGCACTTGGGCCGTCATGAGCTACAGGAAGACATATTGAGGATAAATTGGGACAAAATGTATATGTCTTTACGACAGAAAATATTATTTTCCTATATTATACTTATTATGCTTATTGGCAGCATGACTGCCATATTACTCTTTGACCGTGCCCGGATAAGGGAAATCGAGGAAGAGAGTGCGGAGATACGGTCTGTTCGCCGGGACATCAACACCGTACACCGCCGCATCACAGAGCTTGCAACCCTCGGAGAGTCGGTCATGGCATGGGACACTACGGAGTACCATCTGTATCACGAGAAACGTATGTCAGTCGATACCCTGTTAGCAGACTTGAAACAAAACTGTACCGGATTTGTCCTGCCAGAACAGGTGGACACCCTGCGGATGCTGCTCTCCGACAAAGAACATCACCTGTACCGCATCATGAAAGCATTCCACTGTCAGGAAATAGCCGACAGCCTTATAGCGGAGCAGTTGCCGAAAGTAACATCACAGGCCACCCGTACCAGAACGGTCATCCGGAAGAAGAAAGGCATAGCCGGATGGTTCGGCAAAAAGGACACGGTGACAATTCCAGTTCCCGCCGCACCCCTTCATTCCCTGAACGAGCGGCTCATATCCCTGCAGGAGAAGCGTATCCGCGATCTTGACACCTATACCGACAGCCTCCGCTTCTACAACCGCGAACTGAACATCAGGCTGTACTCGTTCATAGCCATGCTGGACAGACAGGCACAGACCGCTTTCCAGTACCGGGAGCAGAAGATTGCCGAGGCGCAAAGGCATTCCTTTCGCCTCATAGCCGGACTCGTAGGTGCTGCCATCGTCCTGCTCATCGTCTCGCACATCAAAATCATGCGTGATATCCAATGCAGGGAACGGGACAGTAAACAGAAAGAGGAACTGATAAGCAAACTCCGGAAAATCAACGGCAAGAACGAAGAACTTATAAAATCCCGCCGGAAAATCATACAGACCATAACGCATGAACTGCGCTCACCATTGGCGGCCATAAGCGGCAACGCGGAACTGCTTACACAAGACATCGCCGATACAGAGAGACAACGGCATACGGAGGCCATACTGCTGTCCTCAGACCGCATGACAGCACTGCTCAACAACCTGCTCAATTTTTTCCGTCTTGACAGCGGGAAGGAGACCGTCAGTCCCAGACCTTTTCGCCTGGCCGGTATCGTTGAAACCCTTGATGCCGAATTCAGACCACAGGCAGAGGCTAAAGGGCTTGCATTCGTGTCGGAGAACTGTATTGACGAAGTGGTCTTGGGTGATAAAGACATGGTATTGCGCATAGGAAGCAACCTGCTCTCCAATGCCGTGAAATTTACAGAAAGAGGCATGGTGTCCATAAGAGCGTCATTCGACCACGGAATATATACGATGGAAGTGGAAGATACCGGCAGCGGAATAGATAAACGGCATCAGAAAATAATCTATAGACCATTTGAAAGACTTTCAAATGCAGCCACGCAGGACGGATTCGGCCTCGGCCTGTCCATAGTACGCAATCTTGTAAGGCTGATGAACGGAAAAATCTTTTTGGACAGCGAATCCGGAGAAGGTAATACCTTTACTATAAAACTGCCTCTTGATACGGCCAGCGGTATCAGTGAAAACTTGGATAACAAGCCCGTGTTATGCGGGAACATCACCGTACTGCTCCTTGATAACGATGAGGTGATCCTGGCGATGACAAAAGAAATGCTTGTCAGGCAGAAAATACACTGCGATATATGCCGTAATGTCCGTGAGCTGCTGGACTGTATGCGTACACGTGACTATGACCTGCTGATTACTGACCTGAAAATGCCGGACATCAACGGTTATGAAATTCTTGAACTGCTGCGCACCTCAAACATCGGGAATTCCAGGGAAATCCCGGTAATAGCCTGCACCGCAATGGACAACAGTTCGGAAGCGGAACTGCTTGCCGCAGGGTTCAGCGCCTGCCTGTTCAAGCCGTTTTCCGGTGACGAGGCAGTACGCATCATTTCATCCTGTATAGGCAACACCCGCCCCGCTCATGGCAGTATAGATCTGACACCGCTGATTGCCTATGGAAACAAAGAAGAGACTCTGGACAGACTCGCATCAGAGACAGTGAAGGAGATGGATAAAATACGGCAGGCCTGCAGGAAGATGGATATTGATGGACTGGATACCATGATACACCATCTGCGCAGCTCATGGATGCTGCTCAATGCGGCCCGTCCTCTTCAGGACCTATACGATACAGTACACTCTCCGGAGATGGACGGAACGGAACTGAAAGAAAAGGTGCAGGCTGTGCTGGATACAGGAGAAATGATTGTCATGCAGGCTCAAAAGAAGAAGGAGGAGCTATGGGAAAAGTGATTATAATAGAGGACAACCCGGTCTATTGCGACTATGTGGGCAACCTTCTCGCCAAGTCCGGAGTACCTTCGAAGAAGTATTACAGCCTTCAGGCGGCGAAGAAGGCATTACTTAATGTGGAACCGGATGACATTATCCTTTCAGACCTGCGTTTTCCCGACGGAGACGGCATAGAACTGTTGCGACAGCTCCGTGATTCAGGGCACCGTAATCCGTTCTTCATAATGACTGACTACGATGAGGTTCCTACCGCTGTCCGCTCAATGAAATCAGGAGCCACTGATTATGTCAGCAAACGCATGCTGGAGGACGAGCTGCTGCCGGTGTTGCATAATCTGTGGAGACAGCAGGAACAGAAAATCCAGAAACAGGACCGGATATACGAAAGGGAAAGCGAGGCTTTCCGTAATATACACCACAGGGTCAGACTTGTGGCACCGACCGACATGAGTGTCCTGATACTTGGCGAGAACGGTACCGGCAAAGATCATATAGCGAGGAAAATACATGAGCAGAGCACCCGTTCGGACAAGCCCTATGTCGCTCTGGATTGCAGCGTGCTTACCCCTTCTCTTGCGGCATCCATACTGTTCGGGCACGAGAAAGGTGCATTTACAGGAGCGGACGGGAGCAAGTCAGGATATTTCATGGAAGCAGACGGTGGAACTTTGTTCCTTGATGAAGTCGGCAATCTCCCATTGGAAGTACAGCAGATGCTGTTGAGGGCTATTCAGAACAGGACTTACCGCCCGTTAGGAGGTAACCGGGACATAACGGCAGATGTTCGGATTGTCGCCGCCACCAACGAGAATCTGGAGACGGCGATAGAGGAGAAACGCTTCCGCAGGGATCTGTATTACCGCCTGAGGGAATTCATTATAGAAGTACCTCCGCTGAAGGAATGCCGGGAGGACATACTGCCTCTGGCCGACTATTTCCTCGGACGGATGAACGAATCCTTGAAGAAGTCAGTCAAAGGATTCGATGCCGGTTCAAGGAAAATGCTGCTTGACTACCGCTGGCCCGGTAATGTTCGGGAATTGAAGCAGGTGGTACAGACGGCCGTACTGATGGCAAGTGAGGGGCTGGTCACTTCGGAAACTCTGGAACTGAAAATTGACAATACGGCAGCGGATACGGATCTTGCATTGACGGATGAGAACATGCAGAGAGAACGGATAATCAAGGCCCTGAGACAGGCCGGAGGGAACAAGAGACAGGCGGCAAGGCTGCTCGGTATCAGTCCTCCGACACTGTATAAGAAAATGGAACAGTACAATATACTTTAGAAAAGAATCCGAAGTTGGAGATATTCCGCATAAAAGGAGTATCTTTGTGTCAGGCAGCAGGAGGATATATTCTTCCTGACGGCATTTGATACAGACGGACAAGGCGGCTGGCGCTGTCTGTCCGACAATATATAGACATAAGACCGCAAGGCGTTTCAAGCGAAAATCTGGAACATTGGAACTACAGAGACGATTGCGCAATGCTTATGCTATGCTAACGCATGGCGTGCATTCGCATACTCTCTGTAAAGGCTTTCCAGAGCCGTCGCTTGAAAGTGGTGCGTTTGCACGCTTCTTTTTTGGACGGCTTCCGGTCAAAAGACAAAGACCGGATATATGGCAAAAGTACAGATATTCGCAGTCCAGTCCATTGACGGGTATATGGTGGAGGGCTGCAAGGAACAGTACCCGTCTCTTTATGATGAACGGGCCGTTTTGTATCAAGGAGCCACATTCATACTGAATGCGGACAGCCCCCTGTCCATGCTGATGGAGGACTTGGAGAATGAATGCAATGATGCCGTCTATCTCATTGAAGCGTTGCCACGGA
Organism: Candidatus Cryptobacteroides merdavium; assembly: GCA_017694755.1. GTDB lineage: Bacteria > Bacteroidota > Bacteroidia > Bacteroidales > UBA932 > Cryptobacteroides > Cryptobacteroides merdavium. Next base: position 25,339 of record JADIMO010000099.1, on the reverse strand, counting down.
ATGAAAGCATTATAAATACGATGCTGCAGATGCGGCTGGTTGATGAAATTGTCATCTGTACCGTTCCTGTCATGCAGGGAAATGGAACGAGGCTGTTCCGAACATGTATCCCTCCTGCAACATGCTGGGAAAGTGAAAGCACTTCGATAAGCAAGAACGGCACTGTAAGAACCGTTTTCCGAAAAATCGGTCCGTTTGATAAAAACCGGGTGTAAACCGGATTTACACACCGTCAATATATTTTACGCTTCTGCGTGTCTCGTCTGGAAGCCGTGGATTTTTTTAGAAGTACGATATCCTTGTATGTCAATGCGGTGTCTGTCCGACGATAAGAATACGGCACGATATGGAACTCCGTTTGTCCTGATGTTTTATGTGCGCACATCCTTACCAAAGTGTAACAACATAAAACTGATAACAGATGGAGCATCTCATATTGATGGAAACGGAGTTTTTTCGTCTGATAGACAATCCTGACAGCCGCAACGGACTAAATGCGGCATACAATGATTTCACAATGGCAGTGGTATCACTCTGCATGGGAGCGGCAAGTCCCTGCCATCCTCTGCCTGCCCTCAGCTATGCGGAAACGGAACTTCAGTACCACAAAGCAATACAGAGTATGGACACCGGCCACGGCATGTATGTCCGCAAGGCTCTCTCCTTCGTGCGCAAGATGCAGAGACATCTTTCCGCAAGCCACATTCAAGTACCGCCACTACATCAGCAATCAAGGCCGGACAATCATCATAAGATGGCACGGCCCTCTACCGTCCTGCGCTGGACAGGCAAGGCCTCCGACCTTGTGGAAATCCTCTACGGCATGGCGGAAATGGGCTGTGTCAATGACGGCGAGATACCTATCGGCGAGCTTGCCGATATCTTCTATTCATTGTTCAATGTGGAGGCGAAGGACTGCTACCGCATCTATTCAGACCTCAAACTGCGCAAGAACGACAGCCGTACCTATTTTCTTGAAAAAATGCAGGAAAGGCTCAACCGACGCATGGATATGGACGATGAGAAAGAGAGGATGAGAAAATAGGCCAATCTTGACTTTTATTTTGAAGTTGATAGAGGATGGGCTGTATTTCTATCATTTTTGTACTTTTGTAGTGAGTTTAGAATGGGATTAATTTATGGATATTACAATTGCAGAATTGCAGAAACTTCGTGAAAGTGAGGACCACATAGAGTTTAAGGAAGCCAAACGGAATTATCCATTTGCAGGAGGCAAGCATACAGATCCACGAGATAGGCGAAAATGTGTCCTGGGGTATATAGTTGCTTTAGCAAATGAAAAAGGAGGCCGGCTTGCATTAGGCATGGATGACCATATTCCGCACACGGTTGTCGGCTCTGATTTCGCACAAGACAAAGTAGGAGAACTCATAGATGAGGTCTATGAGCGTCTTGGAATACGAGTAGAAGCAGATGAATTATACGAAGAAGGGAAACGGGTACTCCTCCTGACAATACCGTCCCGTCCAGTAGGCAGATTACTGCGTTTTGAGGGTGTGCCATTAATGCGGACAGGGGAAAGTCTCCGTGAGATGTCTGATGCCGAGATATTCAAGATACTGTCTGAACAGGAACCGGATTTCTCAGCCAAAATATGTGATGGTTTAAGGATAGAGGATCTGGATGCTGGAGCTATTACAGTAATGAAAACGCAATATGCTGACAAACAGGGAAATCCTGCTTTTATTAATCTCCCTGATGCGCAGGTATTGTCTGATTTGGATTTGCTGCAAGATGGAAAGTTGAATTACGCTGCTCTTATTCTGCTTGGCAAGTCTGAAGCAATAAAACATTATCTTCCACAAAATAATATTGTAGTGGAATTCAGACTGTATCATTCAATGATTCAATATACTGCCCGAAAAGAATTTCAACTTCCGTTGTTCATTGCCATTGATAAGGTCTGGGAATACATCAATCAACCGGCGAGCAACCCGCAGCTGCACTATAATGAAGGTCCTTATATTTTTGACATTCCTTCTTTTTCCAAAGAGACAATCAGGGAAGCAATACTGAATGCCTGCTGTCACCGTTCAATGAGCATAAATAGTGATGTAGTTATAAAACAATACCCAGACAGCATAACCATTACCAATGCTGGAGGTTTCCCGTCAGGAGTGGATGAGGAGAATATATTGACAGTAAACAGTGTACCAAGAAGTAAGTTGTTGAGCGAAGTTCTGCAGAAAACAGGACTTGTAGAGCGTTCTGGGCAGGGAGTGGATAAAATGTTCTATAATTGTATTATGGAGGGCAAAGCATTGCCAGACTATTCCGGGACAGATGCTTATCAAGTCAGCCTTACATTCAGAGCACCTATAATTGACGAGGCTTTTGTCGTATTCATACGCAATGAACAGAAAAAGAGAGATGTTTCAAAGCGTTTGAATGTATTTGAATTGCTTGCCCTTTATAAAATATGTTTACGGCAAGATTGTTCGAATATAGACAAAACCCTGCTGGACAAATTGAAAAATGAAGGTCTTATTGTCAAGTCACGAGACAAATACAGATTGTCAAAAAATCTTTATAATCCGGGGCATAAAACGAAAGAGACTCTTTGGGGAATTGATGTTGAACAGATTTCAGTCATTAAAAGATGCTTTGAGCAGCATGAAACCATCTCCCGTAAGAAACTTTTAAAGGCTTTTGATGGTATATTGAACGAAAATCAGGTGCGTTACTTGATAGAAAAACTTGTAAATAATAATGTTATTAAAAAAGTGGGATCCGGCAAGAATATCCAGTACCAAAAGAATGAAGAAGTTTTCGGGGAATTGTCATAGAATTTCCCCGAAAACTTTGAATTTTCCCCGAATCAATAATGATTAATTGCTAATAATCAATGTTTTATGTTTTAGAAAATTTCACCGAAAGAAGTGAAAATTTCCCCGGATAATTGAAAGAACCACCTGTAAAAATCTCTTTTTGCCGGCAGCTCATGTCAAACAGGCTGATTATTTCTGCAGCAGATGCGCCAGTGCCGGGTCATTCTGTATGCGCTGCAACTCATCGGCGACAATCTGTTTCACTTCCGCCTTGATGCGGTTGTAGTTCTCCTGTATCATCTCTTTCATGCGGTCGTTGCCGTTCTCGTCCCTGAAATCGGTAATGACAGGAATAGGCCTGTACGCCTTCTCCTCCTGCCTGACCTTTTCGGAGTCCACCACAATCTCGCAGTGAAAAATCTTCTGGTCAATCTTCTGGTCAAAACTGTCGGCCACAGCCCCCACGAACATTCCCTGTGACAGACCGGATATCTTGCTTGCCGGAATAAGGCTGTCCATCTGGGTGTTTATTGAAGTGGAGGTGTCGCTGCGGTTGATGGTGACACTCTGGCGTTTCTGCAGGACCTTGCCGAAACGTTCGGAAAGTGTCTTTGCGGTCTCACCTACGACCTGTCCGCTGAATATGTTGCCGACCGTATTCATCACCACTTTCGCCTCCTTGTCCCCATAGTCACGCACCAGCTGCGAGAAATCCTGAAAGCCCAGCAGCACGGCAACCTTGTTGCTTCGTGCAGTGGCAATGAGATTGTCAAGCCCCTTGAAATATATCGTCGGCAACTCATCTATGATAATCGAAGATTTTAGCATCCCTTTCTTGTTCACGAGTTTCACTATACGGGAGTTATACAGACCGAGCGCTGCACCGTAGATGTTCTGACGGTCAGGATTATTGCCGACACACAACAGTTTCGGCTCTTCCGGATTGTTGATGTCGAGCGTGAACTCGCTGTCGCTCATCACCCAGTACAGCTGCGGTGAAATCATCCTCGAAAGCGGAATCTTGGCGGATGCTATCTGCCCCTGCAACTGCTCCGCAGCACCGCCCAGCCACGCATCCATAAACGGACTCAAGTAGTTCTCCAACTCAGGATAACTCGTCAGTATGGGGAAAATGTCCTCGTACCGTCTGTTCAGGAATTCGACAGCGTGCGGAAAGGTACAATACTTGCCGTTCTGGTATATTTTGAGATACCAGATAATTGCCGCAAACAGGATTATCGGCGACTCGACGAAAAAATCGCCCTGCTTCTGCACCCATGTCTTGTTGAGGTTGAGCATGATGGTATAGGCACTTTCGTAAGCATCCGTAATGTCCTCCATGAAATCCGGATGAATGGGATTACAACGATGGCTCCGGCGCGGGTCGTCGAAGTTGATTACATAGAATTTCGGCTTGACCTTATAGCCGTCCAGATGGTTGAGCAGGTGGTTATAGGCGATGGTGGACAAGTCCGCAAACTTGAAATCGTAGATATACATTGAGTACCCCTTTTCAATCTGCTGTTTGATATAGGAGTTTACCACGGCGTATGACTTGCCGCTGCCCGGTGTTCCGAGAACGATGGAGGCTCTGAACGGATTGATAATGTTTATCCAGCCGTCGTTCCACCTTTTCCTATAGTAAAAACGGGTCGGCAGGTTCACCGAATACTCGTTCTCGATAAGGCGGGTCTCCTGCATGAAGCTCTCGTTCTCGTTGTTGAACACATCATCCATCAGGTTTGTCCTCAGCAGGCGGCTCATCCAAGTCCCCGCCATCAGCAGGCACACATATCCTGTGGCGACAGCAGCCGTATAGAGGGCAGTGTTTGCTGAAACCGGCAAAGGCAGCTCCAATATCCACCAGTTCAAGAAGAACAGGACAAGCCCGGCTCCGAACACCGTCCAAATCCTTGTCCATGTCATCCTCTCGTTCTTCACTCCCTTTGTCCCCAGACAGGAGAGTGCCAGCAGCACGAGCGCAAAAAGTTTCGTGTAGAGCATGGAACGGAACAGTCCGGCGGTGCGGTCAAAGTTCATCAGGATCCTGTCCACCACGCCGATGTTCACTTCCCAAGCGAGTATCGCCCCGTAGCAATACCAATAAAGGTGCATGACCACCAATAAAATACTTACAGCCCGCAGAAAATCCATGATTTTCGCCAAGGCTCTCAAATCATCTTCCTGTTGCATAAATTCGATTTTCAGATTTTACGTTGATTTTTCTTTTTCTTCTTTCTCCTGAGACTACGGGCAAAGGCTTCCTCCTGCGCTTCCGTTCCGGAAGTATCGCCGGAGAGCAGGCCCAATCCCGATGAATGTTCCCATTCGGTTTCCCAAAGGCTTTCGGCAGCAGCCTGCGGCGCACCGTCCGAAGCCAATGTGAACGGTATCGGCTGTTCTCCCGCATACGGCAATGTGAAATGCTCCTGCAAGGCGTTTGCGGACAGTTCCTTTCCCATCCGTGAACCGTTCAGCACGCACCCCGTGCGGTGGTCAATGAAGGTCGCCCCGTAAATGCGCCCCGTGTCCGTCAGGCGGAATACCGTATCAATGCCCTTGTCGTGCAGCATACGGACGAACTCTTCCCTGCGGTAAGTCTTTTGCAGTACGGCAAGAATTGTCCGCTTGGTCATATCGGCAAGTCTCTTCTCCTTGATATACGCCTTTGACTTCTCAAAGCGTCTCGCCACCGCTTCATAACCGGTGTTTTTCCCGATACGGGAGGACTTGAACGGATTGCCGGCTTTGTTCCCGGCATCATCGGTAGCCGCATATACAAGTCCGTGATACTCACGCCCATCCGCCACGCCACGAGGCTCTTCCACGGCTATGTTGTAGAGCGACAGCAGCGCACGGTATTCGCCCATCGACTGAAAGCGGTACGAGGCAAGCAGCCCCCGGACGGTGTTGGCCACCTGCCGTTTCACATCCCCTGCGGATATGTCCACCTTACGGAGCGGATTTTCCAGCGGATTGCGCCTGCCTTCCGCCTTATGCAGCCCGTACTTCTCCTCCAGTTCCTTCCGTATCCTGTTGCTCCGGCGAAAAAGGAAATCCTGATTGAGCCGCCTGCCCGTCTCGTCCACATTGACGGTCACGATATGCAGGTGATGACGGTCTATGTCCTCGTGCTTATACACCATGTAGGGCTGGTTGCCGTAGCCCAACCTGTCAAGATACTCCCTTGCGATGTCCGTCAGGTCGGTGTCCGTCAGACGGTCATCAGGATGGGGGTTAAGCGATATGTGGAGTACGGGCTTTTCCGTCCTCACATTCGTGGGCATGAACCGCCCGAAGTCCTCCATCGCCCTGCGTATGTCCACCGTTCCCGAACCGTCATTGTAGATTTTGTTGGTCGCGAGCAGCCTGCCTTCCTCCTTGTTTATTTTCTCCCCGTTGTACGCCAGTGCTCCGTACAGCGAACTTCCTAACGAGATTTTTGCGACCATTTTTCTTCCAGACTTTGCGATAACTGAACAATCTGACGGCTGAGTGAGACCAGTTCCAGCGTGCATTTCTCCAGCTTGTAGAGCAATGCCATCGCCTTTTTCTCGGAAAAACGGCTCTTCAGTTCCTTCACTACTTGGTTGTAGTTCGTGCCGATGGCTCTGTACTGCGCGTGGAAATCGGACAGTTTCGTGTAGTATTCCACGAAAGTCTTGTCCACGACAAGCACCTTGAACGGCTGTCCAAAGAAGTGCGCCTTGATAAAGACCGCCTTTGCCGTAACACCGGACTTCTCGAACATCGAGAGGAACCGGTTGTGTTCTTCTTCGTTGAAACGGACGGTGTAGCGGAACACCGCCGGATCATTCTTGGGGTTCCGCCCCCATTTCTTCTTTCTTTTTTCTGTCATGTTACTTTGGATTTAGTGGTGTCACGACATAAGCCGCCGCTTTCGACATCCCGACCGGAGGTCTTGAAAGGTTGCCCGACTTCGGAGAGGCAGCCCGCCCCCTGCAAGGGCAAGTGCTTTTCAGGATGCTCAAATCTTTTTGAGCGGCTGAAAAGACATCTTGCTGTGTTCAGGTGAACACAAAAATCCGCCTTCGGACGGATTGGATGGAAACTCTCTGTGACAGCCGATGGGACATCGGCGGCGTACCTTGTCGCTTGGGCGCAAAATTACTGCTGTTGCATACACGAAATCAGCTTTTTAGCTGTGCCATTCCCGACCAGTTGTGCCACTTGCTTCCACTTCGGAGATACATGGTGTCAGTACGGGGAAATGCCTGTTTATTTGCAGCCGGAATGACTGACAAACCGCCTGTCGGGCCATTTGGAAGGCCGGCAATCAAGCGTGATTATACAATGGCCAATCAACATATCACCATGCCGGCATATCAACATATAAACAGGCTGACTGACGGGTCATCAGTATTTCCGGTCCACAGGCTGAAGGACTGACCGGTCCTAAGGCCGCGCAGATGTATGGAAGGAATGCCGGCGGGCCTGGCATCCAACCGGCTGGACAACAGCAGGACCGGCTGACAAAACAATGCACAGACAGACTGTCTGTCTTAAACGATAAAGTATAAACTAATTAAAATACAGAGCGTATGAAAAAAGAGACATTGCTTGTGGCCTTCTCCACCCAGAAGGGAGGAGCGGGCAAAACTACACTGACCGTCCTTACGGCGAGTTATCTCCACTATGTGAAAGGGTACAATGTGGCTGTAGTGGACTGCGACTATCCTCAGTTCAGCATCAAGGACATGAGGGAACGCGACATGCGTAATGTGGCGAACAATCCCTATCTGAAGAAACTCGCCTATGAACAGTTCACGCGGACGAGCGGCAAACGGGCGTATCCTATTCTGGAAAGCCGTCCGGAAGAAGCCATAGAGACCGCCAGATGTATCCTTGACACTGATACACCGCCTGACATCGTGTTTTTTGATCTTCCCGGTACGATAAACAACCACGGTGTCATCAGGACCATCGCCACCATGGACTATATCTTCTGCCCGATAGCGGCTGACCGTGTGGTGATGACCAGCTCGCTCACGTTCGCAGGGCTTGTGAACGATACCCTTGTCAGTACCGGGCAGTCCAATATCAAAGGTCTGTACCTGCTGTGGAACATGGTGGACGGGAGGGAAAAGACCGACCTGTATGAAGTCTATGAGAAGGTCGCAGGAGAGATGGGGCTTTGCATCCTGAAAAATCGTCTGCCGGACAGCAAGCGTTTCCGTAAGGAAGGAGCCGAGGAGGGCGGCAGGTCCCTGTTCCGTTCCACGCTCCTGCCTCCCGACCGCCAGCTCATCAAAGGCAGCAACATAGACAGTCTGGCAGAGGAAATCCTTGACCTGATAAACCTGAAACAGTAGGAATATGGCAAAAAACCTTGATGTGAATATAGACACCGGAAGTTTCCTGGAATCTTTCCGCCCCAAAATGCCCTTGCCCGCCGCCAGAGGGGAGAATGCGGCGGCAGTGAAAGACAGCGATGAAGGCAGGACCGATGCCGTCAAGGAACAGCGGACTGAAAAACGCAACGCGAAGCAACCGTCCGATCCTGTCGAAAAAGAGTATATGGAGCGTTTCATAAGGACTTCAAAAACTCCGGCCCGTTCCGGCAAGATGGTATATGTGCGCAGGGACTATCATGACCGCATCATGCGTATCCTGCATGTTATCGGCAAGGGAGAACTCTCCATTTCCGGATATATCGACCATGTGCTTACGCAGCATTTCGCCGATTATGAGGAGGCCATCAGGAAACTGTACAAGAAAAATTACGAGGATGTATATTAAAAAATGATCATATGACGAATGTACTGATAGTGATACTTCTTCTCTACAACATGTGGTTGGTCTACTGCCTGCTGCGCTGGAGAGAGCCGAAGAAACGGACGGCCCGTCCGGAGCCTTCCCGGAAGCCGGAAACAGATACGGATATCGTGGGCAGGAGCCTGTTCAGGATGCATGGAGGCAGGACAACCGGAGACATTCCGGCTCCACAAGCCGCCTCTTCCGTTGAAGGTGAAGCGGTTGCACCGGACGATGTTACTTTTGCCGGTGAAAACGGAGCACGGCATTCAATGCGCCTGCCTGATGACAGGCTGGAGGAAGCCTTCAGAGACACACGCCTTTCCGATGTTCCCGTGGAATATGCGGACGGAGACGATGAGCAGACTGGAGAATACGCAAGCGGGGCCACCATCGAGGAGATGAACGAGGCAATCCGCACTGTGGACAATCCGGAGGCCACTGATACCGAAAAGATGAAAGCCGGCGAAGTGTTCCATGATATTGAAGGCAACGGACTGTACGAGATACTGACCGCCAAGACACCAGGTATCATCAGTAGAATACAGGAACTGATCGACCTTTATGAGAACAGCCAGACAGTCATGCCGACTGAGAGCAAAGGGACCGAAAAGGTGGGCATTGCCGACTTCGACATCCGGGATTTTGTTTAACAACAAAAAAGATTGCAATGAAAGAAAGAGACTACGGGTAGCTGCTCCCGTCAGAAAAGCAGACCACTAAATCCAAAAAGTAAAAAAGTATCAACCCGCCTGAGGGCCTATCCACCCCTCCGGCATAAAAACAGTTTATCATTATGACAAAAAAGATTTTCTTGTTCGCAGCCTTTCTCATGGCTGCAAGTACGGCCTTCGCCCAGGGCAACGGCATGGCCGGAATCACGGAGGCAACGAGCATGGTGACCTCCTACTTCGACCCTGTGACGAAACTGATATACGCAATCGGGGCTGTCGTGGGACTCATCGGAGGCGTGAAAGTGTACGGAAAGTTCTCCTCTGGAGATCCGGACACGAGCAAGACAGCGGCCTCATGGTTCGGAGCCTGCATCTTTCTCATCGTGGCGGCGACAATCCTGCGTTCCTTCTTCCTTTAATCAAAACCGGAGGGAACGATGGAATATGCTATTAATAAGGGGATAGGCAGATCTGTCGAGTTCAAGGGGCTGAAGGCACAGTACCTGTTCATCTTCTGCAGCGGGCTGCTGGCCGTCTTCGTCCTGTTCATGGTGATGTATATGGCAGGTGTGGCGCAGGGAGTCTGCATAGGCTTCGCAGCGGTGTCGGCCTCGGCTCTGATATGGCTGACCTTCCGTCTGAACGCCAGATACGGCGAGCACGGGCTGATGAAGCTCGGGGCATTGCGGAGCCGGCCGCGCTATATCATCAACAGGAGGGCCGTATTCAGGCTGTTCAGGCAGCCGGACAGAAAGGAGGCGGTCCGATGAGAAACATCATGAAAGCCGCCACTCTGGAGAGCAAGTTCCCTCTTCTGAGCGTGGAGAACGGCTGCATAGTGTCAAAGGATGCGGACATCACCGTGGCCTTCGAGGTGACATTGCCTGAAATCTACACCGTAACTTCTGCGGAATATGAGGCCATGCACGGGGCATGGTGCAAGGCCATCAGGGTGCTTCCGGACTTCAGTGTCGTCCACAAGCAGGACTGGTTTGTCAGGGAGAACTACAGTCCGGAACTCCAGAAGGAGGACATGAGTTTTCTCAGCAGGAGTTTCGAGCGGCACTTCAACGAGCGGCCGTTTCTCAATCACAGGTGCTGGCTGTTCCTGACGAAGACCACGAAGGAACGCAACCGCAGGCAGAGCAACTTCAGCACGCTGTGCCGTGGCTTCATCATCCCGAAGGAAATCAGCGACAGGGATGCCGTGCTGAGATTCATCGAGGCTACTGAGCAGTTCTCAAGGATCATGAACGACTCCGGCTTTATCCGCCTGCGCCGCCTCCAGGACGATGAGATTACCGGGACGAGGGAGAAGGCGGGACTGATAGCCCGCTACCTCTCGCTCTCCACGGAGGAGAATGCCTGCCTGCAGGACATCGCCCTTTCGCCAGACGGAATGCGCATCGGGGACAAGCGGCTCTGCGTGCATACACTCTCGGATGTGGACGACATGCCGTCACAGGTGGCCACGGACAGCCGTTATGAGCGGCTGTCCACGGACCGGAGCGACTGCCGGCTGTCGTTTGCAAGCCCGCTCGGGCTGCTGCTGCCTTGCAACCACATATACAACCAGTATGTATTCATCGACAACAGCGACGAGAACCTGAAACGCTTCGAGAAGTCCGCACGCAACATGCAGTCGCTTTCAAGGTACTCCCGGAGCAACGCCATCAACAAGGAATGGATAGAGGAATACCTGAACGAGGCGCACAGTTTCGGCCTGACATCCGTCCGTGCACATTTCAATGTCATGGCGTGGGGCGACGATGCGGAAGAACTCAAGCGCATCAAGAACGAGACGGGCAGCCAGCTCGCCTCCATGGAGTGTACTCCGCGCTACAACACGGTGGACTGTCCTACCCTGTTCTGGGCAGGCATACCCGGCAATGAGGCGGATTTCCCTGCGGAGGAGAGCTTCTACACATTCATAGAGCAGCCGGTGTGCCTTTTCACCGGGGAAACCAACTACCGGGACTCCGTTTCGCCTTTCGGGTTGAAGATGGTGGACAGGCTGACAGGCAAGCCGCTCCATATCGACATCAGCGACCTGCCGATGAAGCGGGGTGTGACGACCAACCGCAACAAGTTCGTCCTCGGACCTTCCGGAAGCGGCAAGTCCTTTTTCATGAATCATTTCGTGAGACAGTATTACGAGCAGGGATCGCACATCGTCATCGTGGATACGGGCAACAGCTATCAGGGTCTGTGCGGGATGATAAACCGCAAGACTCACGGCCAGGACGGAATCTATTACACCTATACGGATGAGAATCCGATTTCGTTCAATCCGTTTTACACGGAGGACAACGTGTTCGATATTGAGAAACGGGAGAGCATCAAGACCCTGTTGCTTACGCTGTGGAAAAAGGACAACGAGCCTGCTACCCGTGCCGAGGAAGTAGCCGTTTCCAATGCGGTCGCCCTCTACATCAGCCGCATCAGGGATGACGATACGGTCAGGCCGTCCTTCAATTCCTTCTACGAGTTTGTAGGAACGGAGTACCGCGCCCGGCTGGAGGAGAAGAAAGTGAGGGAGAAGGACTTTGACCTTGCCGGATTCCTGAATGTGCTTGAACCGTACTATCGTGGCGGTGAGTATGACTACCTGCTGAACTCGGACAAGGAACTGGACTTGCTGCACAAGCGGTTCATTGTCTTTGAAATTGATGCAATAAAGGATCACCCCATCCTCTTCCCGGTAACGACCATTATCATTATGGAGCTGTTCATCAACAAAATGAGAAGGTTGAAGGGTGTCCGCAAGGTCATTGCCATCGAGGAGGCTTGGAAGGCGATTGCTTCGGCAAACATGGCTTCCTATATAAAGTACCTCTACAAAACGGTCAGAAAGTTTTACGGCGAGGCGATTATTGTCACGCAGGAAGTGGAGGACATCATTTCTTCGGAAATCGTGAAAGAGTCCATAATCAACAACTCCGACTGTAAAATCCTGCTTGACCAACGGAAGTTCATGAACAAGTTTGACGCGATACAGTCGCTTCTGGGTCTGACCGACAAGGAAAAGGCGCAGATACTCTCCATCAATCAGGCGAATGACCCCTCACGGCTTTACAAGGAAGTATGGATAGGTCTTGGAGGAACACAGTCCGCCGTCTATGCCACCGAGGTCAGCACGCAGGAGTATCTGGCATACACGACCGAAGAGACGGAAAAGATGGAGGTGTATGCGCTTGCGGAGAAGTTCGGCGGCGACATTGAGGCGGCTATCCGGCAGATAGCCGAAAACAGGAAATAACGGAACAACAACACTAAAAACACAGAAAATATGAAAATGACAAGGAAACAGGTGCTGCTGATGGGCAGCTACCTCATAGGGATGGCGGGCCTGCTCCTGCAGGGCTGCGCCGGAACTGAAGGCAGCATAAGGGACCGCATATGCGGAAACTGGGAAAGCGTGGACGGCAAACCGGACATCCTCATCTACAGGGAGGGCGAGGCATACAAGGTCACGGTGTTCAAGAGATCGGGACTGAGCCGCAGAATGAAGCCGGAAACCTATCTTCTTCAGGAAGAGGAGAACGGCAATATGTTCATGAACACTGGCTTCCGCATAGATGTGGCTTACAACGAAGCCGCCGATGTGCTGACATTCTCCCCGAACGGGGACTATGTGCGCAAAAACGGAGGAAATACAGAAAATGGAGAGGCCGGGTTATGAGAGACAATGACATTTCACAACAGGTAAAGACCAGAACAATCACGGTCCTGTACGGTTTCCTCACCCAAAGGCAGGAGATCCCCGAGTACATACTGAAAGAATACGGGCTGACTGAGGACTATGCCATGTATAACAGGATTGAGAACATGGAATATGAAGACTATGAAACAGGCAGGAAAGACGGAAGACTTCCCGACATTACAGCCATGGAGGCCAGGCTTACACGGAAGATTGAGGCCGCTATGGAGAGCTGCGGAAAGCCCCCGGTACCATATCTTGAGAAACTGAATGAGGAACTGGAAATACTCGGCATGGTCGCAAAGAATCCGAAGTATGCGGACAATATTTTATATAAGCTTGATTTCTTCGCGAAATACGGAATAGACCGTACCGCTCCGCATAGGACGCAGTCGGAACAGGCGAAGAATGCATACAGGGAACTTGACTCACGTTTTGTCAGGATGACCGGACGGAGGCCCTATGCGGATGAATTGTTCGGCCCTGACAGACGGCAGGCCGGCATCGCTGACAATAACCGTGGCAGGACTTTGCGGAACAGGCCAGGAGGCAGAAAGCCGGGAATGTGATAAACTTCCCAACATCAAATTTATAAACAGACAATCAAAAAAGAATTGATATGAAACATAAAATTATAATACTGTGCGGCCTCTTCCTGCTGTTGGGAGGCAAGGCAAACGCCCAATGGGTTGTCACAGACCCCACCAATCTGGCACAGGGCATCATCAATGCAGCCAAGAACATCGTCCAGACATCCACGACGGCTACCAACATGATTAAGAATTTTCAGGAGACCGTGAAGATCTACGAGCAGGGCAAGAAGTATTACGATGCGCTGAAAAAGGTAAACAATCTCGTCAAGGACGGCATCAAGGTCAAGAACACGATCCTGATGGTCGGGGAAATCTCCGAGATGTACGTTACGAGTTTCCAGCTGATGCTCCAGGACGAGAACTTCACGGCGGAGGAACTCTCGGCAATTGCATTCGGTTACACGAAACTGCTGGAGGAGAGCAACAACGTATTGAAGGAAATGAAGGATGTAGTGAACATCACCACGCTCCAGATGACCGACAAGGAGCGCATGGATGTGGTGGACAGGTGCTACAATTCCATCAGGCGCTACCGCAACATGGTGTCATACTACACCAACAAGAATATCTCCGTCAGCTATCTGAGAGCAAGGAAGAAGAACGACGTGAGCCGTGTGATGTCACTGTACGGCAACGCTAACGAAAGATACTGGTAATATGGGAGAGTTCGACAACCTGCACCAGATACTGCGCTCGCTCTATGAGGAGATGATGCCGCTCTGCTCGGACATGACCTCCGTGGCGAAAGGGCTTGCGGGGCTGGGGGCATTGCTCTATGTGGCGGTCCGGGTGTGGCAGTCCCTGACCAAGGCCGAGCCGATAGACGTATATCCGATGCTGCGCCCTTTCGCAATCGGTATCTGCATCATGTTCTTTCCTACGCTTGTCCTGGGGACGATGAACTCCATTCTCAGCCCGGTAGTGCAGGGCACGCACCGCATACTGGAATCCCAGACATTTGACATGAACAGCTATCAGGAGCAGAAGGACCAGCTGGAGTACGAGGCTATGATGCGCAATCCTGAAACGGCCTTTTTGGTGAGCAACGAGGAGTTCGACAAGCAACTGGATGAGCTGGGATGGTCTCCGTCGGATATGGTTACCATGGCCGGAATGTATATTGAGCGTGGAATGTACAACATGAAGAAAAACATCAGGGATTTCTTCCGCGAGATACTGGAACTGCTGTTCGCGGCCGCCGCTCTGGTCATAGACACGCTCCGCACCTTCTTCCTTGTGGTGCTCTCCATACTGGGACCGATAGCCTTTGCCATTTCGGTATGGGACGGCTTCCATTCCACCATGTCCCAGTGGTTCTGCCGGTACATACAGATATATCTGTGGCTGCCAGTGTCCGACCTGTTCAGCACCATCCTCGCCAAGATACAGATACTGATGCTCCGGAATGACATCGAGGCCCTGCAGACCGATCCGAATTTCTCCATAGAGGCGAGCAACGGGGTGTATATCACGTTCCTCATCATCGGAATCGTCGGCTATTTCACCATACCTACGGTGGCAGGCTGGATCATCAGCGCAGGAGGCGGCATCGGCAATTACGGCCGCAACATCGGTACGGCCGGGGCACTTGCCGGAAGCGTGGCAGGTGCGGCAGCCGGCAATGCGGCGGGACGTGGCGGCAAGCTGATGAAGAGTGCCGGAGGCAAGGCCATGTCCGTTGCCGGAAAACTGTTCAAGAAAAAATAATCCATTAACAACAGAAAATTATGGAATTCAAGTCATTAAAGAACATCGAGACATCCTTCAGACAGATACGCCTGTTCGGAATTGTCCTTGTGGCGGCCTGCTCGTTCATAGCCGTCTGCTCGGTATGGTGCGCATTCCGCTTTGCGGAGGCGCAGAGGCAGAAGATATATGTGCTGGACAACGGCAAATCACTGATGCTCGCCCTGTCGCAGGACATGGCACAGAACAGGCCCGCCGAAGCGAGGGAGCATGTCAGGCGGTTTCATGAGCTGTTCTTCACGCTGTCTCCTGAAAAGAGCGCGATTGAGCATAACCTGAAACGCGCCCTGCTGCTGGCGGACAGGAGCGCATACAACTATTACACGGACTTTGCAGAGAAAGGCTACTACAACCGAATCATCGCAGGAAACATCAACCAGGTGCTTCAGGTGGACAGCGTGGTCTGCAACTTCGACAACTACCCTTACAGCGCCATGACCTACGCAAGGCAGATGATTATCCGTGAGAGCAATGTGACGGAGCGCAGCCTCGTAACATCGTGCCGCCTGCTCAACGCCACAAGAAGCGACAGCAATCCCAACGGGTTTACGATTGAAGGGTTTACTATTTTGGAGAACAAGGATTTAAGGACAATAGAAAGATAGGAGACAATACAATGAGAAAGACAATAAATAAAATTACAGGGTGGCGTGATGCCATTGACAGGCGGCTGCGCAGCCGCCTGGAGGCACTTTCCCCTAAAGCCCGCCTTACGGCTGTGGTCGTGATGTTCTCTCTCTTTACCGCCGGCTGCCTTGTCATGCTTGGAACGGCAATCCACGATTTCGGGAAAGGCAGCGAACCGATGCGGATAGAGCATATAGAACACCTGGAGCTGCCGTCCCTTGAACGGCCCGATTGTGAAACACCAGAACATGATGCCGATGAGACTGAATGAACTGATTGGAAGAACGCCTGAAGGGGAAAAGGGCAATACCCCGAAAGAGCCGCTTACGAATGAACAGCGGCAAAGGCGGAAGAAGATGCTCATCTATCCGTTGATGGGTCTGATGTTTCTCGGCTCGATGTGGCTGATATTCTCTCCATCGGCGGAGGATAAGGAGCAGGAACAGTCCGGAACGGGTTTCAATACGGAAATGCCGCTCCCGACCGATGCCGTCATCATCGGTGACAAGGAGAAAGCCTACGAGCAGGCATCGCTGGAAGCAAGACAGAAAGACCGTGACAGGGCCGTCCAAGACCTCGCCTCTCTGTTTGACAATGCCGGGACGGAGAATGAAGGTGCGGACAGTGATGAATACGACCTGCTCAATCCCGGCGGCGGTACGGCATACGCCGGTTATGCCGGTGGCGGAAGTACCGGGAGTGCTGCCATCAGGAACTCAGCCGATGCCTACCGGGACATCAATGCCACATTGGGAAACTTCTACGAGACACCGGAAGAGGACACCGAGAAGGAAGAGCTTCAGAGGCGTGTGGACGAACTGGAAGCAATGATGGCGCAGCAGCAGGCACAGCCCTCGTCTATGGACGAGCAGATTGCCCTGCTTGAGAAGTCCTACGAACTGGCGGCGAAATACATGCCCCGAGGTCAGGATGTGGGCGGGCAGACTGCCGTCTCCGATCAGGAAGATGGACGGAAAGCGGCTGTGCATAACGGCAATGCTGTGGCCATGCCGGTCGGAACTGTTACAAGTCAGATCGTCTCCTCTCTCCCGCAGCCGATGAGCGATGCGGAATTCGTGGCCGGATACACGCAGGAAAGGAACTATGGTTTCAATACGGCGGTCGGTACGGCACGGACGGGAAGCAGGAACACCATATCTGCGTGTGTCCATTCAGACCAGACGATAACGGACGGCCAGACAGTGCGCCTCCGTCTGCTTGAAGCGATGAGAGTGTCGGATATGGTAATTCCGAGAAATACGGTCATTGTGGGTGCGGCAAGGGTGCAGGGCGAACGGCTCGGCATCATGGTCTCCTCGATAGAATACGGCGGCACAATCATTCCCGTGGAACTCTCCGTATTTGACAGTGACGGCCAGGAGGGCATCTTCATCCCCGGCTCCATGGAGATTGATGCGGTCAGGGAGATCGCCGCCAACATGGGCGGCTCGCTCGGCAGCAGCATCAGCATCTCCACGAATGCGGGAGCGCAGCTCGCCTCCGACCTAGGCCGCAGTGTGATACAGGGTACGAGCCAGTATATCGCACAGAAGATGCGTACCGTGAAAGTACACCTCAAGGCAGGCTACAAGGTGCTGTTATACCAATATGAGAACTGATTTACATACAATATTATTCACCACTAAATCCAAAGTAAAATGAAAAGAGTAATTTTTATGTTCGCCCTTATATTGGGCATCGTGTGTGCGGCGGACGCACAGGAACTTAAGAACGGCGGGGACGACAGTACCGCCATGCATGTTGCGGATGCGGTCACCGCCGTATCCGAAGAAACGGACGGCACTCATGCGGACGGACTGACCCTGCAGAAGGATGTCTATCCGCAACAGGACGAGGACGGAGACCTCTATCACGGCCTTACACGCAAGCTGATGTTCGACCGTATGATACCGCCTCATGGGTTGGAGGTGACTTACGACAAGACGGTACATATCCTTTTCCCTGCACCTGTCCGCTATGTGGATTTGGGTTCTCCCAATCTGATTGCGGGAAAGGCTGACGGGGCGGAGAATGTCATCCGCGTGAAGGCCACTGTCAAAAATTTCCACAACGAGACGAATATGTCCGTGATTACGGAGGACGGGAGTTTCTACACCTTCAATGTCAAGTATGCCGACGAGCCGCTGCTTCTGAATGTTGAGATGGCGGACTTCCTGCATGACGGCAGTGCCGTGAACAGGCCCAACAACGCACAGGAAATCTACCTGAAGGAACTCGGTTCGGAAAGTCCGATGCTCGTGCATCTGATAATGAAATCAGTACACAGGGAAAACAGACGTATCGTAAAACATATAGGATGCAAAAGGTTCGGCATCCAGTATGTCCTCAAAGGCATATATGTGCATAACGACCTGCTTTACCTGCATACGGAGATCAGGAATTCCTCCAATGTTCCTTTTGATGTGGACTATATCAGTTTCAAGGTCGTGGACAAGAAGGTGGCGAAACGCACCGCCATCCAGGAACAGGTATTGTTCCCTGTCCGTGCTTTCAACTATGCCGTGCGTGTTGCCGGGAAGGAATCGGAGCGAACGGTGTTCTGCCTCCCGAAGTTTACCATTCCCGATGACAAGCAGCTTGTGGTCGAGTTGTGCGAGAAGAACGGCGGCCGCCATCAGTCCTTCATTGTGGAAAATGAGGACTTGGTATTGGCGAGGGTCATAAACGAGCTGAGAGTACAATGAGAAAGGCGTTGTTTCTGATTGCCGTGTCGCTTGCCCTTCTGACAGGGCAGGCGCACGCCCAACGCTGTCTCCCCAAAATGAAGGGTATCGAACTGCGCGGCGGCATGGCGGACGGATTCTACACGGATGAACTGAAAAACACGGCCGGCTATTATTTCGGGGCTGCACTCTCGTCCTACACGAAAGGCGGCGACAAATGGGTCTATGGTGCGGAGTTCCTTCAGGTCCACAGGCCGTACAGGGAGCTGCGCCTTCCTGTGGCGCAGTTTACGGCGGAGGGCGGTTTTTACTACAATTTCCTTTCCGACAACCGGAAGATAATGTTCCTCTATATCGGCGGTTCCGCCCTTGCCGGATACGAGATTGTGAACTGGGGCGAGAAACTGCTCTATGACGGCTCCCGTCTGAACAACAGGGATGCCTTCATCTACGGCTGCGCCGCCACATTGGAGATGGAGGTGTATCTTGCAGACCGCATTGCCCTGACTGCCTCAGTGCGGGAGAGATTCCTCTGGGGCGGCAGCACGGGGCAGTTTCATACGCAGTATGGCATTGGTGTCAAATTCATCATAAACTGACGGCCATGGATATAGAGACGATGCGGAATATTCCGCTGGAGGACTTTCTTGCCCGGCTCGGGCATGCTCCCATCAGACACAAGGGGGCCGAATTCTGGTACAGGTCGCCGTACAGGGATGAAAAGACGGCATCTTTCAAGGTGGATACCGCAAAACAGCTGTGGTATGACTTCGGAACCGGGAAAGTCGGAGACATATTCACCCTTGCCGGAGAGCTGCTTCGTTCTGACGATTTCATAAGTCAGGTAGAATATGTGTCCGAAGTTTCGGGACTGCCGCTTCCGGAAGCACTGAAGCCTGCTGCATGTCCAGTATCCGGTTACGGACGGGATGAGTCGGGATTCAGGGATGTGGAGATACGCCCGCTGCAGTCCGCTGCGCTTCTGGGCTACCTTGAAAGCCGGGGCATCTGCCGCGGCACAGCAGTCAGGACATGCCATGAGGCATGGTACACGACAGGAAGCAAAAAGTATTTCGCAGTGGCGTTCAGGAACCGCAGCGGAGGCTACGAACTCCGGAACAGCTTTTTCAAGGGGAGCATCTCCCCGAAGGATGTCTCGCTGGTCCTGTCAGGCTCGCCTGTCTGCAATGTATATGAAGGTTTCATCGACTACCTTTCCGCCAAGGAACTCGGCATAGGCGCCGGAGAGGATCATATAATCCTCAATTCGGTCGCCAATGTCGGCAGGGCAATGCCTCTTTTGGAGAACTATGCTGAAATCCGATGCTGGCTTGACAACGACGATGCCGGCAGCAGGACGCTTGAAAGGCTGCGTTCAGTTTACGGTGACGATATCAGGGATATGTCGGCAATGTATTCTGGACACAAGGATATGAATGAGTATCTGACAGATAAAAACAATATTGAGCATGACAGGGATACAAAATGATTACCGCAGACTTCCGGATAATGAGAAGACCGCTGCGGCTTCTCTTGAGGCAGTCACGGCAGATCCGGCCAACCTTCGGCATGTTCCGGTAAGGAACCTTACCTACGAGGTGATAACAGCTGCGCTTGAAGCGGACCCGGAGTCTCTGAAAATTCTCTCCGAACGTGGGCATAAGGAACTTTTGCCGATGATATTCTCGGAGAATCCGGAACTTTTGGGAAGGATGCCTCAGGATGTGCTGACACATGAGGATTACATTGCCGTCGTGCGTGAGTGCGGGTACAATCTGGCCCATGTGCCTGCCGGCATGAGGACACGCGCCATGTGCCGTGAGGCTTTTGCGGCGTCCCCTGACCTCGGATATGACCACTGCGACATCATATCCCTGATACCGTATCCTGATGTCTGCATGGAATGCATCAAGGAAGGAATGGACAGAAGGGATGTCATGGAGCTGGCCTCCCTTCTCAGGCCGGAGACCATTGACAGGGATATGGCCGAGTTCCTTGTTTCACATGACGGAAGATGTCTTGCGTATGTTCCCGTGCATCTGCAGGACGAGGCCCTTGTGATGAAAGCTGTCTCCGTATCGGGTAATTCCGTGCTTGCGTACAGGACAGTCCTTGATGAACTGAAGACGGAGAAAGCGTATATTGCCGGGCTGTCCGCAGGATTCCAGTCATTCCTGCTTGTTCCGAAGGACAGGCGCACTCCTGACATATGCCTTGCTGCGGAGAAGATGTACCCGGACCTGTTCCGCATCAGACCGGATGCCCTGCCTGAGAATGTCAGGGACGGAAGGAACATATTCACATTCAGCCGTATCCTTGAAAAAGCCACCGGCAATAAATATGACTACGAGGCCATAAAGAACGCCTATGAAGGCAGACCTTTGGCAGTCAGCCGCTTCCTTGCCCCAGAAGGGGTGATGAAAGACTGTACCGTCCGATATGACAAGGAAAACGGACGGTTCCAGTACAAGAACGGGATACGGGAATTAAGAAAGCCCAACAACAGAACATTGAAATTAAAGTAATTGACAACCATCAAAGAGAAAAAGAAATGAACAGACTGAATTTTAATATGACATTTTTCAAATATCTGGCTGTCCTGTGTGCAGGGGCAGCATCAGCGGCACTTGCCTCATGTGACAATGAACTGGATGTGCAGCAGTCCTACGAATTTACGGTAGAGACTATGCCTGTACCGAAGGAGCTGGCAAAGGGAGAGACCGCAGAGATCCGCTGCGAACTGAAGCGGTCCGGCGAATTTGCCGATGCTCTCTATACCGTCCGCTATTTCCAGTATGACGGCGAGGGTACGCTCAGTCTTGACAACAGCCTTGTACTGCTCCCGAATGACCGCTACCTGCTCGAAAACGAGAAATTCAGACTATATTATACCTCCGGATGCGAGGAATCTCAGAATTTCGTGGTGGTCGTGGAGGACAACTTCGGACAGTCATGCGAACTGGAATTTGACTTCCAGCATGACAGCGGTGACAATGCTTCCGATGCGGATTTACCAGATGCCCATTATCCTATAGATTCCCTGATTACAGTAAATTAAATAAATTGTTGGGGATGCCATACATAGATTTGTATAGCATCCCCAACAATTAACTTTATAATTAAAATAATTTATCCAGTCCAGGAATTTTTTTTGCTAAGTTGATAGCAATTTCTCCTAGAGCTTTGATTTTAGAGACAAGTTCTGCTTGTTTCAAATTTTTGCAACTTGCATCATCGACAATTGCTGCCAATTGACGATAGATTTCTATGTCTGATGTATTTGCCATCGCCTTTTCTATTTCGGATTGGGTTAGGCCTTTCAGCTGCTCTAATTGTTCAGAGAACTGATTGTCGAATTTTTCATCGGCTTTTGCAAAAGAGTCTGTAAATCTGTTCATTTTGTTATATTATTCGTAATATCTTTAATTTTAGCAATTATCTCGTCTATTTTTTGTTGAGCCTCGTCACTTTTTGTATCAATCGTGTTGCCAACCTTAATTGCCTCATCCATGAAATCTGACAGGTCCAGTAACTTCTCTGTAAAACTGTCATCAAGTCCGTCTAATCCTAATCCAGATATAATGTTACCTTGACTTTCTTTCAGCCTTCGTGTAGATTCAAGGTATGCTGTGAGGGTGGAATTGGCATAAATAACATTTTGATATGATGAATCAATATTCCCCATAATCTCATTTTTCTGCTTTATTATGGGAACTAACAACTCTTCTCTTTTTGATTCGATTTGATTTTTTGCAGCTTCTGTAAATTCCAACATGATACCCACTGCTTCATCCGTAGCTTCTTTAGTATTATTCATGCCGGCATTTACTATAATTCCGTATAAAGATGTGCTGTCTCCAATCTTATATCTGTTGAGTTCATCCTGAAGTACAGTATGTATTATATAGGGAGAATAAGTGTTGTCAATAAACGTATTTATATCGTTCTCTATCCGATTAAATAAAATCTCAATCGCGGCTCTGTGTGATTGATGCAGAACCAGTAAATCTTCTCCAACTGTTTTTGACAATGTTACTGTCTCTTTTGGTATTACCGCGCATGAGGTCAGCAGGAAACTAGCACTTAGATACAAGAGGAAAAGAAACTTTTTCATAATAAAATCAGATTTCATGTCAATTTGTCAGTTTTAGATTAGCTGTTTAACTATTAATTAATATAGTCAAACCGCGTGCCAGTTAATTATATATCGCAGATTAGAACAGCGGTTTCTTTGCTACTTTCTTTGTCCGCCCTCATGCTCACCGAAAGAAAGTAGCGGCGGCAGAATCTGCCACCGCAGTGTCAATACTCATTTAATCTGTCAAATGCAGTATGCCTGTCAAGCCATTCCGTTACATGTTCCATATTGTACTCGCTCGTTATGACTGCCGTATGGCTGTCAGTCTGTGTAAAACGGGTGCTTTCGTAACCGTCTATCCACTCTTTGAGGGTTGCAGCACCCCATGACTGCGTATCGTTGAAAATGCCGTTCAGTTCCGTTATGGATTCCTTGAACTTGACGATTATCGTCTGATAGGTCGTTCTCATTGTCTTTTCCTTTTGATTGTTACTTGTGTTATTTCCTTGACGGGTATGTACTCTGTATGTTCCCATTTTCTGTCGGTTAAAATTCAATAATTATATCATGATGCCTTCTTTGTTCTCATCCGCTTGCGGATAAGGCTCATGTTGCTGTCCACAAGACTGATGATGCGGTCATGGTATTCCGTGTTCTCGTTGCATACTCCACGGCTCTGCACCACCTTGAATGTCTTAAGTGATACCTCCACCGTCTCTATGCGCTTTCCGTCAATGGCGGCGGAAAGGATGAGGGAGTCTTTCTTTAGGTAATAATTGTTGGACCATACGCAATGGCGCATTGCCGTACCTTCTTCCGCAAATTCAGCCACGCTCTCCAATACCCGTATGTTGAGTGTGCCGTCCGTGATGAGGATGCCGAAGAACCTGCCTTTGAGTTTGCGGTACTCGTCCTCATGCTTCTCCGCTTCCCGTCTGCGCTTCGCCAATTCCTCCCGTTCCCTCTGTCGGTTGCGTTTCCGTACCAGTCTGTCGTGTTCGGCCTTGATGTCGGACGGACAGACATACTTCGAGCTTTTCGTGTCCATGCCGAAGTGGTGGAGCAGGTCTATCATGTCTCTCCACATTGAGCCGTCCTTGATGATATGGCCGTTTCTGATACATATCTTTATTGATGCCCAATACTTTTCCATATCGAATGAGTAGCGCAGGTAGTAGTTCAGCATCTGATATTGTCCTGTCTTCAGCAATGTCTCCGCTTTCGGATTGGAGAGAATAGCCGTAAAAAGGTCATACGGCCGGATGTCGTGGAACTCGTCCCGAAATCCGTTTCTCCTTATTTCGGGAATTATCCTCTGTCTCGGATAGGTACAATATGGAGTTATGTCATACGCACGATGCTTTTTGTTACTGCGTATTTCCATTCCGCTGTACTCCGCCCACAAGTCATAATAGAACAGAGACATTCTGCGCAATCGGGCAACGGTCTCGGTCTTTCCGTCAGGCGCAATCCACCTCTGCACCACTTCGCAGATGGAGTATTGTGCAGGCTGTCTCATCTTGAAAAATGCCTTGACAAAGAAGAATCGTATCACCTGGTATTGTTTGCAGGTGGTGATGATTGAGAAATACTCATTGTAGCCGAACACTCTCTTTCGGGTGTCCAACACCTCCAACTCCATACCGCAATGCGGACATTTGCAGCCGCATATCGTGTCTGCAAGGGTGTGTCCCCCTTTCCACGAATGTCCGCACTCGGTACAATGGATTATACCCTTTGCCGTTCTTCTTCCAAAGTGCTTGAAACAATGGCGGTAGGCGTATGCCTTCTGCGTTTCGGATATTGCAGGCAGTCTTCTGCTCAGTCGTGCGACTTCTTTCTGTATGCGTGTTCTCGGTTTCATAATCAGAAATTGAATAGGTTGGGTTGTACTTGTGTCTCTTGTTTGACGGCAGGTCTCTTGTGGCGTTCCTGCATCCTGCGGAGTTCTGCCTTCTGATACTGCTCCACGGCTCTCTGTCTCGCCTCCGCCTTTTCCTCTTCAGTCAGTTCCACAATGTGGTTTACACTCACTTGGCAGGAAACTGGGTTGCCGACTTCTACATCGTCCTCGTCATAGTAATGGACTGCCATGGAATATATCTCGCCATCGGTAAAGCCGTTGCAACCGCTCCGCTGTACCTCGTTCAGAATGTATGTGATGCAGTCGTCGATGTTCTTCCCCTCCTTGCGGTAGGATTCCGCAAACAGTCTGTCCTCCGATGCCCTCTGTTGCAGATAGGCCTGTATCGTCCTCTTGAAATGTTCCGTTGATTTCATATCCTTGTCTTTTATGTGGTTGTCAAATGGTCTCTTTCAGAATTTCTCTCCAATAGACTGGCTCTACCTCACTGAGCAGGAAGTCTATGAAGTCCCGTCTCGCATTCTTGCACAACTCCTTGTATAGTTCTCGGAATGTGCTGAAATTGCCGTTGATGTAGGTCTCTGCCATATACCAGAAGATATTGTCCACCTCGTAGTACCTGCATTGCTGCGCTGCCGTTCTTGAATGCCTTTTCGTTGCCATATCCTTTTTTATTTTTTATGCGGATTCGGGAGCTTTGGGTGTTTGTTTCGTCTTTCCCGTATTTCCGTCCTCCGACATTTTTTTATGCGTCTTCCGGTCGCTTCGGTATGTTTATGTTTCAGGTGCTTCAAAAGGCAGGGATTAGG
>JADIMO010000012.1 GCA_017694755.1 Candidatus Cryptobacteroides merdavium | reverse complement strand
CTGTGCAGGCACTTCTGCCTGTCGATGGCGGCTTTGCCGTCCAAAAGGAAATCCCACTGCCCGGCGGAAAGGATGGTGCAGTAATGTATGCTCTGTTCGTTCTTGCACATAGTATATGATATTTATAGGTGTTACACTGGTCAGCTACATGCCCATGCTATACCCTTGTTCCGGCATGTGATATTCCCTGTCCGCTGCGATGTGGTTCAGCACATCCTGCAAGCGGTTGAGTTGGTCATGGTCAAGCACCCGGATGGCGCTGATGGTTATCTTCTGCGTGGCAATCCTGCGGTGGGCGATGTTGTTCTCGCTCATCTTGCCGTCACCGTCCGCATGGACAGAACGGAGGTAGGCATTGACCGCTTCCGTCTGTTCCTTTGATGGGTACGGTGCTGCCCACCTGTCCTGAATGTAGCCGACCATTTTGCCGACCGCATCAGCTAAAAGAGGGTCATGCCGTGCGATGATGTCCGTCAGTTGTTCGATGTTCATTTTTTATTCCCTCCCTCTATTCGTTCGATGTCCGTCAGACGGTAGCAGTTCTTTCCGCCGACCTTGTGGCAGGTCAGGTAGCCGGACTTGTTCCACCTCCATAGTGTCGCATGGCTTTTGCCGAGCCTGTGACGGACAGCCGCCTCGTCAAGCATAGCATCCTTAGCGGCGGCACAGCGTGCCTGTTCCTCCGCCCATTGTTGAAAGGCGGACTTCAGTGTATCGACAGAAGTGATGACTATGGTCTCGGGCTGTCGTGATTCCAGTTCATTTGAAGATTTCATCATGGTAAGGGCAGGTTTTCTTGCGACCCTCACGGCAAGACATTCGCCTCGCACCTGCCCGGGCTGCACCGCCGGAGTGAGGTCTTCGGCGGATTCGCACTGCGAAATTAGAACGCTTTGAAACGATTACGGAATATTTCGGGTTGTCATTAACTGCCGGACACCGGAAAACATTTTTGTGAACGGATTTAACAGATTAGACAGGGATAAACCTATAAAAAGACCTGCCTCCGATAGTCCGGGAGCAGGCCAGTAATCTGCGAAAAGAGGGGAAATGAAATTATTCGGCCAATGATTTTATCATCCGCCATAACTGCACGAACACGCTCTTCCGGCTTGGCTTACCGGACAGGAAGACGATGCGCCCGTCATTCTCTTTGGTATAACCGATTTTAGTCCGCAGTGTTCCGATGATGTTTTTCTTTTCCTTGTCGGTAAAACGCTCGTGCAGGTAATTGTTGTAGGCGGTCTTCGTCACATGACGGAACTCGGTAACGATTTTGGCATGGGCGATGTTCCTCACAAGCCCCTCATCCCTTGCGCACACCATGACAAGTGCCGCACCTCTGCCGACCTCGCCTTGCAGCAGGAAATGCAGGGTGTCGAGAATTTTCTCCGAATGTTCCGGGTAAAGGATTTCATCCGTAAATCCGGAAGGCTTCTGCTGTCCGGCTATCTGTTTCCATGCATTCAGATATGTCCGTATCATCTGTGGCGGTACCTCCGGCAGGTATTTCCTCAGGAGGGAATCCACAAAGTTATGCACTTCATCAGGATGGTTGCGTGCCCGGATAAAAAGGTATTCCACGACATGCTTGACACGCTTCTCCCTGCAGATGGTCTCCCACGGCAATTCGGGGCGGTCTATGAGCAGTATGATGGTCTTGGCGGCCGCTTCGACCGACGGCACGGGAATCTCGTCATCCAGTTCTCCGTCCTCCTTGAGGCGGGCTTCTACAAGTGAGAGGATATAGGCGATGTTGCGCTCCATGTTCCGCTGGCCATACTGCAATTCTATATCGGCATTTATGTCTTCGATGTTCTCTTTCATATGTTCAATAGGGATATAAGGGTCAGTCATTTGTTCCGGTCTTCGATTGTTCCAGCAAGGCGGCGAGCTGTTCTGCCGACATTTGCCCCAACTGCTCCATGAGCATGGATTTCACTTCAGCCTCCTGCTTTGCCTTTGCCACTTTCTTGGCGATGCTTGTTGCCAGTTCGATACCGCTGATTTTGATGTAATCGTTGAATACGCTTTCCGTCTTATGTCCGCTTATGGACATCATTTCGTGGCTGTCGAGCAGCTTGCTCAGGTACATGAGGGTGATGCCCGTCCGCCGTGCCGTGTGCGTGGTGGCGAGCCTGTATCTTGGCACAAGGGCTTCGCCGTGTTCGTTGCGCTTGAACTGTACCTTGTTCTGTTCCTCCATTCTTTGGCTTACAAGCGTGATTTTGGTCGCCATCTCCTGCTTCAGGCTCGGTACTGATTCGGAGAGCTTTTCAAGAATGATTTTGATTATTTCATTCAAGTCATTGTTGTGGATGTATGGCAGGTTGTAATCATATTTCTCGAAGATTCGGATAAGGTTGTCGTTGAGTATGGGAATGGTGACTTCCGTCCCGGTCTTCTGCTGTGTCAGCGTGATAATACCCACCCCGTCATGGAAACTCACATTACGCTCCGTGATATGGGAATAGTCTGAAAAGCGTTGGCTTGTGTAGCAGCCGACGAGGAACACATCACGGGCCTTGTCTTCCTTTCCGCTTAGCGGCATCTCATAGAGTGCCTGCAGTTCCTCCTCTGTCAGATAGATTTCCACCACCTTGTCTTCACGGGTCACATGGAGTTTCGGAAAGTGGTCAAGTACCGATGCCTTGAAACGGTAGCCCTCCTTGAAAGCGGTGTTGAGCATGGCGGAGAATACGGCGAGGTTCTTGTTTATGGTTTTCTTCATATAGCCGTATTCCTCCATATAAAGGACAAACTCGTCTATCAGCCGCTCGTTTATGTCTTCCCACTCGAAAGGATGCAGTTTGACGAAGTTTTCAAGTATATTGGCGAAACCCGTATAAGTGTGCAGGGTCTCTTTCGTGTAGTTGTTACCCTTGCGTTTGATTGTTCCGTTCCTCATGCCCTCCAGCCTTTTGCGGACAAACTCAAGCAGTCCCGGTCTGCGCACCTCCTGTAACTGGCGGACGAGTTCGGCATTGGCTGCGGCCTGTTCCTTTTTCTTGGCGACAATAGTCGTTCGGCTGATTTCGGCAGGATTGACCGATCTCACCACCTCGTACACATCAAGGATGTCCTTGCGTGTGCGTGTTCCCTCCGGCAAGGACATGGCAATGGCCTGTAGCGAAGCGATGAACGCCTCGATGTCCGTCTTCTTTTTCAGCAGTTCGTCACGGAACGCCGCATTGAGCTTGCCGCGCATCGGTATCTTGATTTCGCCATCGGCAAAATACTCCGGCAGGACGGTAATGTTGGACTTGAACTGCGGACGGTTGGTGCGTGTGATGTCAAGTCGTACCAGTATGGGATGCTCGCCGTGTGCATTCGCTTTCTTCGAGAGTGAGAGTGTCGCCTTTGCCATAACAGATGATTGGATGATTACGCTGCAAAGATAGAAAATCCATCCAAAAAATGTCACAAAAAAATGTCACACTAATGAGATATTATGAAATTTTGACGAAATAGCTATATTTCATTAAAAGACTTATAATCAATGTATTTATCTTTCTTTTGTTTGACTTTTCTTCCTTTGTTTGGATGTTGTTTTCACTAAAATGGGGTATTAGGCTTCCCGA
>JADIMO010000098.1 GCA_017694755.1 Candidatus Cryptobacteroides merdavium | reverse complement strand
ACAAAACCCACTTGCGTGACCTGTTCGACAAGACTAATTTCAATGATGTCAAAGATCTAAATGATCCCCTGATTCCGGGGCTTTTTGATTAATTGTTTAACTCGTCCCATTTTAACGGGACACTAATGATTTAATGTATCAATTCCGTATGCACGTATGCCCCCTGAGCCTGCCCGTCCCTGGTCAGACTGCCGGTCCGGCGGTGCATCCTTCGATGTCTCCGGCCCTTTCCAGGAATTCCTCTTCCAGTGAAAGCCTCACGGAGACTTCCATGCTGCATTCCATGCCGAAATCCTGTCGGGACGGTGACAGTCCCATGTCTTTCACGAGTTTCATTACACCGTTCATGCTCATGTATCCGAAATGTAGCCTGTACCGTCTCGATGCGGTCTTTTCAATGATCTGTGCGTTGCAGATGGCGTCTTCCGTGGAGGTGCGGTATGCCCTTATGAGTCCGGGGATGCCGAGTTTTATGCCTCCGAAATATCGGACGACCACCACGAGGATGTCGCTCAGTCCATGGGAGTCTATCTGTCCGAGGATGGGCCTGCCGGATGAACCTGACGGTTCCCCGTCGTCATTGGCCCTGAACCGGTCTCCCATATGACCGAGCCTCCAGGCATAGCAATGATGTCTGGCATCGTGATATTCCTTCTTCAGCGATGCCACAATCTCCTTTATCTCGTCTTCTGTCTCAACCGGATATGCATGGGCAATGAATCTGCTGCCATTGTCCTTGAACAGCCCTTTTGCCGGAGCTGAAATGCTTTTGTAGGTATCCTGTATGATGTTGTCGGGTCCGTTCATACCGGTTTCAAAAATAGTGTTTTCCGGACTATTTTACAATACCGCGACAATATTTTGCCGACGCATGGAAATATTTTGTACCTTTGGCGTCGCGTCCTGCAGAAGGGTCTGCAGGCTGGTTCGGAAACATGTTTATTATCAGACCATGATACTGAAATATAGAGTTTCTCTCCCCGGAATCAAGGGGTTTGCAAGAGTGTATGAAGTGAATGACAATGCCACATTGTATGCTTTTCACAAGCAGATGAGGGCAGATATGGATTTTCCTCAGGACCAGATGGTCCTTTTCAAGGCCATGGACGGGAACGGCAATGTTTCCGCCAGATACGGCATCTTCGACTTGGGCGCAGGTACAATCGATTCCGTGACCTTGGGGCAGACTTTGAAGAAGGGAGAGACTTCGTTCATATATTTTTATGACACGACCAATGCCAAGAGTGTCATCGTGACTTTCGAAGGGGAGGCTGAGCCGCGCAAGTCAGCTGTCTATCCGATGCTTGTGGAGACAAAGGGGCCTAATCCGATAGAGTTCGAGAACGGTTATGTGGCATTCGAGGATCTGCCGGATGACAAGAAGAAGACCCCGGATGATGATGACGATGATTGGGATGACGATGACAGGGATGATGATTCTCCGGAAGAGGTATATGATGAGGATGAAGACGGCGGTGATGAATAATCCGGGACCGTCTTGTTTCTGTGCCGTATCCTGACATGGGAAGGAAACTCGTCATAGTGCTCGGCCCTACTGCTGTCGGAAAGACCGATTTCAGCATAGAGCTTGCGCTCAAATGCGGTTCACCTGTAATTTCATGCGATTCCCGACAGATATTCAGGGAAATGACCATAGGGACAGCCGTCCCTTCCGCTTCACAGCTTGCAGCCGTGAAGCATTATTTTATCCATTCCCATTCCGTCACTGACAATTATACCGCAGGCAGGTATGAGATTGAGGCTCTGGAGCTTATCGGAAGGCTTTTTGCCGAGGGGCATGAAACCCTTGTTATGGCCGGAGGTTCAGGCTTCTACATAGATGCAGTATGCAAAGGTCTTGATGATTTTCCCCCGGCTGACCAGGAGCTGAGAACCACTCTTGCCGAAAGGCTCAGGAAAGAAGGCGTGGAGTCACTCCGGCTTGATCTCAAACGGCTTGACCCCGAGAGCTATGAGACCATAGACATCGCCAACGGACAACGTGTAGTGCGGGCTCTTGAGGTGTGCCTGATGACTGGACGGAAATTCTCTTCTTTCAAGACGGCTACTGTCAAGAAACGAGATTTCGAAATAGAGAAGATCGGGCTGACAAGACCGCGTGATGTCCTTTATGACCGCATCAACCGCCGCGTCCATCAGATGGTCGGCGACGGTCTGGTGGATGAAGTCCGCACTCTTGTATCCTACAGGTCCCGTCCTGCTCTGCAGACTGTGGGATACAGGGAGATTTTTGATTATCTTGACGGTCAGATCTCTCTGGAAAGGGCAGTGGAACTTATACAGCGCAACACCCGGCATTATGCCAAGAGGCAGCTTACTTGGTGGGCCAGGGACCCGGATATCCGTTGGACAACTCTTTGAATTCCAGGACGTTTGGTTCCAGATCCTTTGACCGGCGGACTGTTGGGTTCTCCGCTTCTCTGATTGACAGGCTCTCTGATTGGTTGCCTGTGCGTCTACTGCTGTTTCTTTAATTTACCGGTCTCTTGCTTGATTGCAGTATCATTATCGTGGCTGATGCATTCATGATGGCCGGAATATGATGGACCCAAAAAGGTTTGAGGTTTCTCTTGGGGTCTGATATTCGAAAAATAGCCCGATGCCGGCCTTCGGAAAGACAGGAAAAAGGGGATGACTTCAACTTGTGTCATCCCCTCTACGTATGCCCTATGGGCCAGCATCTTTTCTTTGATTTATTGTCTTCATGCCGTAGGCTGAAGGCATGGTTCCCGCAATTCACGGGAAGTTTTTATTCTTATGTCATCAATGTCAGAACGGAAGATCGTCATCATCCCCGGAGTCTGGCATGTCTGCCGCCGTTGGTGCAGGGGCCTGCGGTGCTGGTGCTCCTGCCGGTGCTGCTCCCGAAGATGCCGGCTGGGCAGGATATCCTGCGGCAGCCTGTCCGGAAGAGGTCTCGATTCTCCAGGCGCGCAGGTCGGTGTACCATCTGCCGTTGTATTCACGGCTGCTGATATTGAAGGACACCTTTACCTGGTCCCCGATCTGGAACCGTTCCATGTCCTTCACCTTGTCTTCTCCCCAGACATTGAAGCAAGCCTGGGTCGGGAAGCTCCCTTCCTGGTACTCGACTATGAATTCCTGTTTTGCCCAGTTGCCTCTTGCGGAGACTCCGGTCTGGACATTGAGTTTCCTTATTATTTTTCCTTCAAGTTCCAATGCCATAATATCAATTATTTTTTGGTGTCGGCTTTCTCATCTGCAGCCACTTTCCCCACTTTCTCCACATTCACGTCGAAGATGAGAGTCGAGTTAGGGCCGATCTTGCCTGCCCTGCGTGCTCCGTATGCGAGGGAATCCGGTACGAAAAGTTCGATTTTTCCGCCTTCACCCACGAGCTGGAGACCTTCTGTCCATCCTTTGATCACCCTTGTGAGGATCATCCTTACCGGCTCCTTCTCCTTGTCTGATGCATCAAACTGGGTTCCGTCGATGAGGGTTCCTGTATAGTGTACCCATACGGTATCCTTTGGACCTGCCTTCACATCATTCCCCGGTTCCACAATCCTGTACTGGAGTCCGCTGTCCGTAACGACGATGCCGTCCTTCATCTTGTTCTCGCTCATGAACTTCTCGCCCTCGGCCTTGTTCACGGCTGCCTCATAGTTGTTCCTTTTGGAAATGAAACTGTTGAAAAGTTTGTTCATCTCCTCTGGGTTGATCTTGAGCTGCTCGTTGAACTCAGGTGTGTTCATATCGCCCTCGGCGTTGATGAAGTCCATCATGCCTTTCTTGATTTCAGAGTAGTTGAGGTCATTGCCGAAGTTGTTTGCCTTGATGAAATAGCCGAAGTTGACGCCGACGAGATAGCTTACCGAGTCTGTCTCTGCAGCTGTAGGGAGCTGGACATCAACATCCACATTGGACTTTGTCGAAGATGAGTTGCACGCAGTTGCGAAGACTGCTGCTGCAGCGGCTGCTGCAATGATTCTGATTGTCTTTTTCATTGTGTTATTGTATTATTGATTTATAATTTCCGTCATTCTTTCCGCCCCGTGTGCATGAAGCGCACGGGGCGGAAATGCAAAATCATACAAATATCGCAAAAATATTCGATAGTTGGTCCTGCCGGAACCTATTTTCATTCATTTAATGTGAAACTTCCGTATCACCGGTTTTTCTGCATGCAAGCCTGAGGGCAACGAGGCCGGCAATGGCCGCTATGGCAGAAGTCAGGAGTATGCTTATCTTTCCTGTGTCAATCAGTTCCTGCGAGGAGAATGCAAGGCCGTTGATGAATATGGACATCGTGAAGCCGATTCCGCCGAGGATTCCCATGGCTGCCACCTGGCTCCAGGTAATGCCTTCCGGCATGGCTGCAGCCTTCAGCTTCACTCCGAGGAAGCTCATGATGAAGATTCCGGCCGGCTTTCCGATGAGGAGACCGAAGAAGATGCCGAGGGAGACAGCAGGGATGCCGTTGCCGGCAAACTCTCCGAAGTCAAGGGACACCCCTGCATTGGCAAGGGCGAAGATCGGTATTATCAGGAAGTTGACAAAAGGGTGCAGCTTGCTCTCGAACCTGTGCATGAGCGGGTCGATCTGCTTCGTTTCATACCAGATTCCATGTACGTTCTGTTGCTGTTCTGTGTCGGAAAGCATGTTGAGGCCGTTTTCTCCGGATGATTTCTTGAACTTTTCAAGGAAGTGCGATACCTTGTGCTGGAATTTGACCTTGCTGGTGACACCCTGTGAAGGAATTGTCATTGCCAGGAGCACGCCTGCTATTGTAGCATGAATCCCTGACATGTATATGCAGTACCAGAGAAAGATTCCGGGTATTATGTAAAGCCATTTGGAGGCTAGTTTTGCCCTGTTGAACAGGAGGAGCAGCGTCATTATGAGCCCTGCATATATGAGCCATTCGAAGTTGAGCGCATGAGACGGATAGAACAGGGCAAGTACGATGATGGCTCCGAGGTCGTCCACTATGGCCAAGGCGGTGAGGAACACCTTCAGCCCGTCCGGCACCCTGTCGCCGAGGAGCGAGGTGATGCCTATGGCGAATGCTATGTCCGTGGCCATGGGAATGCCCCATCCGCCTGCGGTTTCAGGATTGCCCGCATTGAATATGGAGTATATTATTGCCGGCACGGCCATGCCGCCGATTGCCGCCATGATCGGAAGTGCCGATTTCTTTACGGAAGAAAGCTGTCCGGCGATCATCTCCCTCTTTATTTCAAGTCCCACGGTGAGGAAGAAGATGGCCATCAGCGCATCGTTGATCCAATGCCTCAGGCTCATTTCCAGGGAAAAACCTCCTATTGTGATGCCGGCCTCCGTATCCCACATCCTGTCAAACCATGCCGTTGACGGGAAGGACGCCATTGTCACGGATATTATCGTGCAGATAAGGAGAAGTACCCCGATTGTGGCTTTCTTGTGGAACATGGCATTGAGCCTGTTCATGAGTCTGATGTTTATTCTGGACGACAGGGGATTCCTGTGTCCGTGGCCTGAATTGGTGTCTGTCATGGAAGGCATTGTTTCAAGTTTTATTTGTATGACTCCACAAATATACAACTAAAAAAAACTCGGATAAAATATTGTGCATATAAAAAAATCGCTAACTTAGAAGAATAATTCGTGTTCCTATGGATATTGATTCGTCTATGCTTCATGAGAAACTGAAGGAGTTTTTCGGTTTTGATTCATTCAAAGGTGACCAGGAAGAAATCATCAAAGAACTTGTTGCCGGGCACAATGCCTTTGTGCTGATGCCCACCGGCGGCGGGAAGTCGCTCTGTTACCAGCTTCCGGCCCTGGTCATGGAGGGTACGGCCATAGTCGTTTCTCCTCTGATCGCCCTCATGAAGAACCAGGTGGACGCCATAAGGGGATTTGTCTCAGGGAATGACGGCATTGCCCATTTCCTGAATTCGTCTCTGCCCAAGTCCCAGATCAACGAGGTGCATGAAGACCTGCTTTCAGGGGCGACAAAGCTGCTCTATGTGGCCCCCGAGTCACTGACAAAGCCTGAGAACATCGCACTTCTCAAAGAAATAAAGATATCTTTCTATGCCATTGACGAGGCGCATTGCATATCCGAGTGGGGGCATGACTTCCGTCCGGAATACCGGAGGATACGTGCCATCATAGACGAGATAGGGCCCGCTCCTGTCATTGCGCTCACGGCTACGGCTACCCCTAAGGTCCAGAACGACATCCAGAAGAATCTCGGCATGCTTGACGCCAGGGTGTTCCGTTCATCATTCAACAGGCCCAATCTCTATTATGAGATAAGGGACAAGTCGGATCCGAAGCGTGACATAATAAAGTTCATCAAGCAGAATCCCGGCAAGTCAGGCATCATCTACTGTCTCAGCAGAAAGAAGGTGGAGGAACTTGCCGAGCTGTTGAATGTCAACGGCATCAGAGCCCTGCCTTATCATGCCGGCCTGGATGCCAAGACCCGTGCCGAGAATCAGGACAAGTTCCTGATGGAAGAGGTCGATGTGATCGTTGCCACCATAGCCTTCGGCATGGGCATAGACAAACCTGACGTCAGGTTCGTAATCCATTACGATATTCCGAAGAGCATCGAAGGGT
>JADIMO010000097.1 GCA_017694755.1 Candidatus Cryptobacteroides merdavium | reverse complement strand
CTCATAGTCCGCGTGCAGGCAGCCCACGGCCACATTGAAGTCCAGCGACAGGGCATCGCTGAGCCGTAGCTGGTAGCCGCCGGTGATGCCGCCGCCCATCAGGTCGCCCTGACGGCCCGTTGCGGAGAGCTTGTAGTTGAACTGCCCGGCCTTGAACATTGCGCCCAGATAGCCGCGCTTTTCCTTGCCCATATACCAGCGCACTTCCGGCATCAATTCCCACAGAGCGTACCGCCTGTCCTTGTCGTTCCACGACCACGAGGTCCACGAGCCGTTCACGGCTATGCCCACGCTCGGGGTGATGCGCCATTCAAGTCCTAAATCAGGTGTCAGGGTTGCCCAGCGCAGAAGGTTGGCTCGCAGGGAGAGGGTGTAGCTGTCGGCGAGGGATGCCGCTGTTTTCTGCGGAGATGCCGGTTGCCCTCCGAAGTCTTCGGCAGAAATATTTTCCTGCATCTTTCCAGACACATGACCGGACGGCCAATCATAACCGTAATACTTGGCCAGCCATTCCGGATCAAATGCAGCCATTCCGAGAAAGACAGAGTCCTGCACGGCCACATCGGATGCCGGCGGTCTTTTCTCTGCCCGTTCATCGGCAGATAAAGACGCCATCGGCAGACACAGAAGCATAGTAACGAAGAAGATTTTTTTATCCATATCCAATCACTCTTTTATGTTCCGGTTATTGCTCGGAAGCGGCATGACACGCGCTCCACGCATAGATTTCAGAATATAAATTAAGTGAAAAGAATCCGCTTTCCGTGCATAAGGAAAAGTCATAATTGCCAGAATGACACATCTTTGTCATACAGGCAATTCCATTTTGTCGTATAGACTATTTTTTGTTGTTCAGAACATTTATCCCGAGCACAGTCGAGAGGTCTTGTCAATCAGATTTTCATCTCCATTTTCCGCCATCTGGCGGGAGAAAAGCCAGTATTTTCCTTGAACAGCCTTATGAAATGGCTCGGGGTCTGGAATCCAGACCTCTCCGACACGTCGGCAATCGTCAGCTCCGGATTTTCGACAAGAATGCGTTTCGCATAGCTGATGCGGAGCCCTGTGATCCATTCACGGAATGACACCCCATAAGCCGTCCTTATGTATCCGGACAGATATGTACGGTTGGTGTGCAGGATGTCGGCAAGCTCCTTTATGGTGAGTCCAGGACGGACATATCCTTCCGAATCAATCCAGCTTTTGATTTTCCCTTCCAGCTCCGAATGCCAATACGGAACCGCAAGAGGCTGAAGCGCTACCCGTTCCACATCGCCCGGAACTTCCTCCCCGGAGGATATTTCGCTTTCCATGGCAATTTCCACCTGCTCATAAAAAAGCATATAATTCATGTAGCAGCAGAAAAGGTAAATGTAGAACGGGATGGATGAGAGAATCCACACGAAGACCCATTTGTCCGGCAGGAAAGTCAGCAGGCCGCATCCTACACCGAATACGACTGCCCACCAGGTAAAGACAGACATCCATCTGATGTATGACCCGATGTCGTCAGAATGCGTGTCATTGAAAATCCGGACTGCCTTGTAATAGGCCTGCAGAAGCCTGCGAACAAGGAAAAGCCCGTAGCCGACCAGCCATGCAGCCATTGCAGCCAGCCCTACCTTCTGCATCGTCCCTTCCGGCAACAGAAGCAATATGGCTCCGGAGAGAAGGGAAAACAGCAGCCAGAGGCCGAGGTGGGTCCACAGCCGTCTCCTTGTGATATAGAAACGGTCAAGCAGCGTGGTGAGTGCTGAACTGAAAAGCCAGTAGCACAGGAAATATGTGGAAAGATTCATCAGTATGGCCGCATTTACATTCATGAACCTGGGCTCGATGAAAAGATGTACCGAGTAATTGGCGGACAGTATCAGCAAAGCCCCCCCATGATGCGGCGGGAACGGACATAGTTGTCGAAGATGGGCTTGTCCGGAGTCTTCGCCGCAAGGAAATAGGCCGCGAAGAAAAGCATCAGCACCAGGGCAGCGCCAAGCGACAGTTCATATAGAGTATAATTCATTGTTCCAGGCTTAAAAATGACTGATTGACTATCTGCATAAATACCACCGGACGGCCATACTTGACATAGCCGGAGTATCCGTTATGCATCGGCTCTACAAATTTACAAGGTTTCCGCATTATCCGGAACAACGGAATAAATATTTTGATGGCGGACACCTATCCGATGACCGACCGGCGGTATTCCACGGGAGAAATGCCGGTGAGGCGGCGGAAAAAGGTGCTCATGTAGGTCTGGTCGGAAAAATTCAGGTCGGCGGCGATTTCTGTAATGGAGAGGGACGGATCGCAAAGGCGGACCTTTATTTCAGCGACGAGCTGGTCATCAATGATTTTCTTGGGGCTCAGACCGTCCACATACATTGAGGTGATACGGTTAAGATACCTCGGGGAAATGCAGAGCTTTCCTGCATAGAAATTCACTCCATGTTCAGTGGCTGCATATTCATGCACAAGGCCGAGGAAGCGGTGACAGAGCGAGCGCATCCTGCCTTTTTCATCTTCCCGGGCAGCAGCATCCACATTCAGCGAACGGCGCATCCACAGGAAAAGCCCCTGCAGGAAATCATGCTCCTCCTGCACAACAAGGTCAGAGGCAGAGTCCGTCACACGGGGATTGCTCCCGAACAGCATCTCCGCCATGTCCAGCCACAGGCAGACGCCTTTCCATGCCCTGCTGTCTGTACCATTGCGGGTATCGTCCGCATCAGCATCCGGATACACATAGAGAGGGTTGGAGTGCATGAAATTGAATAGGGCCGTGTCGAGCGGCATTACCGCATTCAAGAAACGCTCCTTCGGGAAAAGGAGCATCCTGACCCTGAAATCATCTGAACAGCGGACAAGACACACAATGGTACCGGTCACAAAAAGCAGCCCCGCCCGGCATTTCATTTCAAATGAAGTGACCCCGGTGGAAATGACGCACTCCCCTCCTGTGCAGACCATGAAGACCCCGCACCTGAATCTGACAAATCTTTCCCGCGCCGCCTGAAGGCTGCCGTCCTGACAGACAATCCGCGTCACATCGACGGCCTGTTCCATATTTCTTCCTTTCATATTCTGTTTTTCACATTAAAATAAACTGCAAGCCGAGAGCAGAGACAGAATTCATTCTGGCTATGCCGAGGCGCAGCGTTTATTGTATATGAAGTATAAAATAAATACTATATGTCAACAAAAGCAAGAAAAAAACCTTCTTATCCACAAACAGACAAGCACATATCCGTATAAAAGGTATAAAGACACAGGAACGCATATACCGAAAATCACATTTGTTGTTCGGTTATTGTCATACTTCCGGAAAAATTGTGGATTACCTTTGCAGCCGGAAAATTTAAGAAGAAAGACGTTTGAGGGTGACACCCTCATCAAAAAAATTCAGCGGCATGGAAAGAAAAAACAACAGGACATTCATCCTCATATTTTTGGGAATGCTTACGGCATTCGGTCCGTTCGTGACGGACATGTATCTCCCTACACTGCCTTCAATGGCAGATTATTTCAGCACTTCGGCATCAATGGTGCAGCTCGGACTGACGGCAAGCATGATTGGACTTGCTCTCGGGCAGCTTGTATTCGGGCCTCTCAGCGACCGTTACGGGAGGAAAAAGCCTCTCGTGACCGCCATGGTGCTGTTTCTTGTCGCCACCATCGGCTGCATCCGGTGCACGGACATCAGCCAGTTCATCATCCTGAGGCTCGTGCAGGGAATGGCAGGGGCAGGCGGCATCGTGATAGCCCGTTCTGTCGCTTCCGACATGTACACGGGACGCGAACTGGCCATGATGCTTGCCGTCATTGGCGCGATAAACGGCGTGGCTCCAGTGACTGCACCTGTAATCGGACCCCTCTCATGTTCAGCATCTGTTTCGGGCTCAATGCACTTGCCATAGCCATAACCGCCGCATTGTCAGTCCGCTTCAAGACAATGCAGGGGGCACTGATGACCGGAAGCTGCGGCATGGCCGTCATTTCCATCATACTGTGCGCGGCGATGTGCCTCGGATGCGGTTTCTGGATATATGAAAGCCTCATATTCTGCCTCCTGCTGATGCTCGGGCTGACTTTCACATCGTCCAACACCCTTGCTATGGATGCCGGAAGGAGCAATGCAGGAGCGGCGTCAGCCCTTCTCGGGGCATCAGGGTTCGCATTGGGCGGGATAGTGTCACCGCTTGCCGGAATCGGCAATATCATGGTCTCCACAGGACTGCTCTTTGCCGTCTGCTCTATCCTGTCCCTTGTCTGCACCGTGCTGGCTGACAAAAGACGACCGGAACAGCTTCTGGCCGCCCCGGTCGCTTATATAGATTTGAAGTAATTGTGACGAGGATTGACATCACCAAAAGGAGGACACCGGCGGCAATGGCCCAGCCTGAGCCTTTTACTAGACTTTTTCTGACCGTCACAACGAAAATTCTGTCATGCAGGCAGAAGGAATGTGAACAGAATTATGCAAGGAAACCGTCAGAATGAAAACCCGACCTTGAAATTAAGCTCTACGAGAGGACTTAACATAACCTCCAATCCCGTAGTCATCCGGAATCTTCCGACATTGTAACTTACTCCCAATGAAGGGGAAATCATAGGGCCAGAATAGCTATAATAGCTTACTGAGACATTATACCCCATGTCTAGAGCCAAATACGGACTGACACTTCTATTTAAGAAGTCACTTCTCAAATGAAGATAAAGCGGCATAAAAAGACCTCCGTCAAAAGCACAATACTTCAATCCGACTCCGACACCGACAGCAAACTGAGGTACGACCCGATAACCGTTTACCATAGTAAAACCAAAGTCACTGCCAAGAATCACAGTCGGCACAGTAACCTCGACAAGGCCAAAATATCCTTTGGGCTTATTGAAACCCGCAGAAGGAAACCTTTTCCCGTCTGCCAATTCTTTGGTCATCTTCTCCACGTCATCCATATCGCAGACTATCAGACTCCCGTCACGGGTCTGGATTTTCAGAGACTCATTCGGAATCTGTTCCACGATCATCCCTTTGATCACAGAACCGTTCTTAAGATAAACGACATCATCATATTGTTGTGCATTGGCTGTCACTACGGACATAAACAATGCACAAAATAACAAAAGCAGATATTTCATTGCCGTCACATTCCTTTAGGATTGACACCCCACTGATTGTTTCCTGGCATACTGTCCTGACAGGCCAGAACGATGAACCAGATAGTACCGATGAGCGGAATCAGACTTATGAGCACCCACCAGCCGCTTTTTCCGATGTCATGCATCCTGCGGACTCCAACTGCAATGCCGGGAACCAGAACAGCGAGCGAATAGATGTACGCAACGGCCGTAATGCCGATCAATCCGCATACAAATCCCAAAACAGCTCCGATGACAACATTGATGAGATAAAACATCCAGTACTCCGTTCTTCTTGCCCTGCCGCTGAAATCAGCATACTGCTTCAGGCATTTGATGTACCAATTCATAATGAAAAAATTTAAAGGTTATTCTCCAAAGTTACCTATAAAATTCCAGAATAGCCAGATGCTGCAAAATAATTTTCAAAAACAATTATCTCTTATGCCTGCTGCAAATTCCTCCTCTGCTTACAAAAGGTGGAGGAAGGGTTCATGAAATTCCTCGTACCGTTCTACACTCCAGTCAGAATGACATTGTAATCACGACTTGACAGATGGCAGCAGAAAGCACTTGTCCGATTCTCCCCAGGATTTCAAATGGTTGGCAATGGTGGTTTCCACGCGTCCTATCCACGGTTCTGCAACACCATATCCGGCAGCGACCGGACGGAATTGTTTCAAGGCTTTGACAACGTCCCGGATAATTGCATCAGGACGGCGTATACCATTGTCTTTTGCAAACTGAATGACATCATCGCGTGTAATATTCCGAAGCTTTGCCCTGACATACAGGCAATGATCTTCATTTGGCAAAAAGCCTCCGCTGTCAAATATATAAGTGACATCGTATGCCGGTGACAGACGCCAAGTACCATCCTCACTCATGACAAAAGAAAAATTCTTGTTGTGGTCATCTGTATTGTTTGCCAATATATTAAAGACCATTCTGCGGAATACCTCATAACAGTCAGATTCCGGAAGATGGAGTTTCCGGCATACGGCAATCAGCTGCTCATAACTGTCTGTATCAGGACTGACGGCAGCCAAAGTCTGGGTATGTACCTTTTTCCCGTCCTGGCGGTCAAAGCGTTTTGTCATGAAATGGCTATTTCCGTCCACATGATACAGTTCCGAGTGCATCATATTGATTCCTGCCGCTGTGGCCAATTCATAATAGGCCATTTCGAGTTCCGCCGAACAATATTGTGAATTGCCGAATTTGATCAGAAAGTAATCAAAATCCTCCAGTCCTGAAATCTGTCCGCTGCGCACCTCCCCGTTCTTTCGGCTGATGGCAACAATGGCTTTAGGCTGACGGCCGCCGGCAGAAGTTCCGACTGTGAGCAGAGATTGCATTGTAATTGACTCTTCGGGCAGAATTCTCGCATTCTCCCTTTCAACAAATATGCGTTCCGCCAGATCGGCCAATGACCCGATATCTATTTTTTCAGCCTTGCGCACCCTTGACACCTCCGGCAAGAACTCCAAGGCGCCCATTCCCCGTTTTCCTATGAATGACAGCTTGTCAAGATAGCGGTGATGATGCACACTCCTCCGGAGGCGATGACAGACACCGAGCACTATCTGCTGATATGTTCGCTCGGAATACCGTTCATCATCGGCTACAATGTGGTCTGCGGCATACTGCGCGGGCTCGGTGACTCCAGGACGCCGCTGTATTTCGTGGGTCTGGCATGCGCCATCAACATAGGCCTTGACTTTCTTCTGGTCGGAGGCTTCGGAATGCGTGCCATGGGCGCGGCAATCGCCACGGTGGCATCGCAGGGAATCAGCTTCGTGGCCGCGCTGTGGTTCCTGCACAGGAGAGGATTCCATTTTGAATTTTCAAGGAAGGATGTCCGGCTGAAAGGCTACATTGCAAGGAAGGTGCTGACCCTCGGGGCACCGATTGCACTGCAGGATGCCCTGATAAACATATCTTTCCTCATCATAACCGTCATAGTGAACCAGATGGGGGTGATAGCCTCCGCTTCCGTCGGTGTCGTGGAAAAGATAATAGTCTTCGCCATGCTTCCTCCGACGGCCATTGCATCGGCTGTGGCGGCGATGACCGCACAGAACTACGGGGCGGGCCTTATCAGCAGGATGAACGGCTGCCTGAAGGCCGGCATTGGAATGGCCCTGATATTCGGCGTCAGCATCTGCGTTTACTGCCAGTTCCTGCCTGAAACCCTCGCCGGGATATTCACCAAGGATGCGGATGTCATAGCCATGGCTGCGGAATATCTGCGCGGATACAGCATCGACTGCATCATCGTCAGCTTCGTCTTCTGCATAAACTCGTGGTTCAGCGGCCAGGGAAATTCACTGTTCCCAATGATACACAGCATGATAGCCACATTCTTCTTCCGCATCCCGCTGTCCTGGCTGTGCAGCCACCTCGACCCGAATGGCCGGGGCGGCAGGACAATAAGAAGCGATGTCTGTGAACGCAACCAAGCTACTGTACCGGAGGCGTGACGGCCACCTTGATGACCCCGTCACGCCTGTTTTCAAAGATATCATAGGCTTCCTCTATGCGGTTCAGCGGAAACCTGTGCGTAATCAGAGGCGTGGTGTCCAGCTTGCCTTCTGAAATCAGCCTCAGAATATCTGCGCAGTCGCAGCCGTCCACACCGCCGGTCTTGAAGGTCAGATTCTTCCCGTACATGTCAGGCAGGGGCAACACCTGCGGGCTGTCATACAGGGCCACTATGGTGACTATGGCATTGGGACGGGCACATTCCCATGCCATCCTGAATGTCCTGTCAGCCCCCGCTGCCTCTATGACGACATCCGCTCCTCCGTGCCGGCTGTTCCTGCGTACAAAGTCAAGACAGTCTTCCGGACCGGTGACGAGAACCGACGGATAGTGCCGCCTCACGAAATCCGCCCGCTGAGGATCCTTCTCGCAGACGATGATGCGGGCAGGCTGCCTCAGCATC
Organism: Candidatus Cryptobacteroides merdavium; assembly: GCA_017694755.1. GTDB lineage: Bacteria > Bacteroidota > Bacteroidia > Bacteroidales > UBA932 > Cryptobacteroides > Cryptobacteroides merdavium. The sequence continues at coordinate 68,022 of JADIMO010000097.1, read as the reverse complement.
ACGCTCAGCAGGGTACATATCCCGGTCGGACCTGCACCGATTATCAGCACAGTGTCGTCCCCGGTAATTTCAGATATGCGGGCTGCCCAATACCCTGTGGCAAGGATGTCCCCGACAAAGAGAGCCTGTTCATCGCTCACATTGTCCGGAATCCTGTTCAGCCCCGTGTCTGCATGCGGCACCCGCACATATTCCGCCTGTCCCCCGTCTATGCGGCAGCCCAAAGCCCAGCCGCCGTCCGGATCCGTGCAGTTGTTCACATAGCCATGCCTGCAGAAGAAACATTCCCCGCAGAAGGTCTCCACATTGACCGTGACACGGTCTCCGGGCTTCACATTCTTCACCCCTGATCCGGTCTTCTCCACCACTCCCACCATTTCATGCCCCACTGTTATCCCCGGCACCGCCCTCGGCACGCTCCCGTGCTTTATATGCAGGTCACTTGTGCAGATGCTCCCGAGAGTCACCCGCACTATCGCATCCTTAGGGTCCTTCAGCTGCGGCTCAGGCTTCTCCGTCAGCCCGAACCGTCCCTTTTCAATATAAGTGTAAGCAAACATGGTATGTCATTTTTTATGTGAAAGGGTAAACAATGTGATTTCAGGGCGTGTGCCGACGCGGGCAGGGATTGCCGTCTCGCCGAGGCCGATGTTGACATAGAGGAGTGGCAGGTCCTCGTCAGACCGGTCCTCCGGCACCCTGCCGTGGCGGAAACGGAGGACGGAATCACCGTCTTTGCCGTAAAGGCCGCGGTATTCATCGAACATGAGGCTGCCCGGACTCCAGCCGAAGACGGAAAACTGCATGGCATGAGTATGGCCGGAAAGGGTTAGGTCGATGTCGGGATAATCCTCCAGGGCCTTGTGCCAATGTGTCGGGTCATGTGTGAGAAGAATCTTGAAGCTGCCTGATGCGCCGGACATTGCCTTGTCAAGGTCACCGTATGACGGAAAATAGGAAGTCGAAGAAATGTTTTCAACACCGGCCAAAGAAATCGTGTCAACTGCAGACCTCCCGATATTTACATTTTCATTCATCAGGACCTTCCAACCGAGAGCCGTCTCGCGTGCGACAAGCTCCCTGACCGCAGCAGCCCTCAGGGAATCCGACTCCCAGCGGTTGTATATGCAATAGTCATGGTTGCCGAGTACGGAATACACGCCGTCACCGGCCTTCAGGGATGAAAGCAGGGGTTCAAAGCCGTCAAGCTCGTCCGGCAGATATGTCACAAGGTCCCCAGTGAACAGTATCAGGTCCGGGTCAAGGCCGTTTATCATCTCCACGGCCCGTGCCAGGGAGCGGTGACGGTTCTTGAACGAGGCAAGGTGCATGTCGGAAATCTGCACTATCCTGTAGCCGTCAAAACTCTCGGGAACATTGCCGCCGGCAATCTCCACCTCATTGATTTCGTATGCATTGCGTTCAATCAGCATCCCGTACAAAAGCAGAAGAGGAGGCATTAGCAGGACCCAAAGCCCCTTCATGAAGACCTTTCTGAACGAGATGCCGAAAACGGCGGACACGCCGGCCACGAACAGCACAATCAGCAGGACGGCGACAATTGCCGCAAATATTGCAGTAAAAGTGACAAACATAAAAATATCATTAAACGGGGCTCCGGTACAAATGAAAGAATGATACTGACATCTGTTGCCGAAATGCCAATACGGAAATGGGTGCAAACTTAAAAATTTTTCTCTTCAGATGAAAACTCCGGGACGCAGTACTTACAAACTTCAGATATAATTGATATTTTTGTAAGATTTCCGCAACAGGCGGGAACATGCGGACAGGACAGAAAGACTGAAAAATTGGCAGTGCCAACCCTTTGGGAGACAAAAAGTACCCGTTTGTCGATATGCATCGCCTATGGCATGGCTGTTGAATGCTTTCGCCCGGATTTTTCCGGAAGACATATCAGTTTCGCAACAAAAATGAAAGAAATAATGAAGACTCTTCTGATTCTATCGGCCTGCCTGTGCCTCTGTGCCCTGCCGTGCCCGGCACAGTTCAGGACACCCGGAAACGCAGACGGGGCCACAGCACAGGCTCCGCAGACGGACACGACCGGAGGCATGACAGCCACAGCACAGGACACGACGCACCTTAAAGAAAAGGTGTGGACTCTGAAAGACTGCATCGACTATGCGATGAAAGAAAACATTTCCCTGCAGCAGAGCAGGCTATCCGAGCAGAGTGCGGAAGTGGACCTGAAGACATCCAAGGCCGCCCTTCTGCCGAGCCTGGCGTTCAGCACCAGCCACAGCCTCATCAACAGGCCATACCAGGAATCCAGCGGGACAGTGAGCGGGACCGAAATCCTCTACACCGACCAGAGCACCAGCTACACCGGCAACTACGGGCTCAATGCATACTGGAACCTGTACACCGGAGGACGCAACCGCAAGACCATAAAGCAGGATGACCTGGGGATAAGAATCGCCAAGCTCAATCTCGCATCGACCGCCAACACCATCCAGGAAAACATAGCCCAGATATATGTGCAGATACTGTATGCTGCAGAGGCCGTGAAAGTCAACGAGAACACACTTGAAGTCAGCAGGGCGCAATGCGCCAGGGGGAAGGAGCTGTTCGAGGCCGGAAGCATATCGGCGGCGGACTACGCCCAGCTCCAGTCACAGGTGAGCAGCGACAATTACCAGCTTGTGTCCGCAAAAGCCACTCTCCAGGACTACAAGCTCCAGCTGAAACAGCTTCTCGAACTGGAAGGGAGGGAAGAAATGGTCCTCCACATGCCTGAAATAGACGAATCGATAATCCTTTCCCCTCTGCCGGACAGGGAAACAGTGTTCCAGACGGCTTTGGGCATCCGCCCGGAAATAGAATCCGGCAAGCTCAGCGTATCTTCATCCGAACTGGATGTGAAGATAGCCAAGTCATCCTACATACCGTCCCTGAGCCTCAGCGCAGGCATCGGGACCAACCACACGAGCGGAACTGACTTCACCTTCGCCGAACAGATAAAGAACGGATGGAACAACTCCGTCGGGCTCACCCTGAGCGTTCCTATCTTCAGCAACAGGCAGACAAAGAGCGCAGTGCAGAAAGCCGAAATCCAGCTTGAATCCACAAAGCTCGACCTCAAGAACACAAGGAAAGAACTCTACAAGACAATAGAAAACCTCTGGCTCAATGCCTACAGCGCACAGCAGCAGTATGCCGCAGCCGTCGAGCAGGTGAAAAGCGCCAGCACAAGCTTCAACCTCGTGAGCGAACAGTTCAACCTCGGCATGAAGAACACCGTCGAACTCCTGACGGAAAAGAACAATCTTCTGAGCGCCGAACAGCAGCTTCTCCAGGCAAAATACATGGCCATACTCAATGCACAGCTGCTCAGATTCTATCAGGGAATGGAAATAATGTTATAACAGGAAAATATCATGAAAAGCAAGAAAAGGCTGATCGTATGGATCATTGTGATTGCTGCCGCGGCCGCAGCCGTGGCAATGCTTGTGACGAAGCCGGGGAAGAAGCAGAGTCTTTCCTATGAAATGGCCACAGTGTCCAGAACCGACATTTCAAACTTCATAACTGCAACCGGCACCATTGAACCGGTGACAGAAGTGGAAGTGGGCACGCAGGTCTCCGGAATCATCGACCAGATATTCGTGGACTACAATTCGGAAGTCAGGGAAGGACAGGTCATAGCCCTCATGGACAAGGTGACACTTGAAAGCGAAGTGGCTTCAGCGCAGGCGACATATGACGGCAACAAGGCAGAATACATATATCAGGAAAAGACATTCAACAGGAACAAGGCCCTGTATGAAAAGAAACTGATAAGCGACTCGGAATACGAGCAGTCGGAATACAACTATGCGATGGCAAAAAGCGCGTTCCACAGCAGCGAGGCCGCTCTTGCCAAGGCTCAGAGAAACCTATCGTATGCCACCATCACATCCCCTATCAACGGGATAGTCATCGACAGGTCCGTCGAGGAAGGCCAGACCGTGGCGGCAGGATTTGAGACCCCTACCCTCTTCACCCTTGCGGCAGACCTGACCAAGATGCAGGTGGTGGCCGATGTGGATGAAGCCGACATAGGAGGAGTGCAGGAAGGCCAGAGGGCCAGCTTCACCGTGGATGCATATCCCGACGACACTTTTGAAGGCACCGTAACCCAGATCCGCCTGGGCAGCACAAGCTCTTCCAGCTCATCTGTCACATCCTCAACATCTGAAAGCGTTGTCACATACGAGGTCGTAATCACCGCAGACAACCCTGAACTGAAGCTCAAGCCGAGGCTCACGGCCAACATATCCATCTACACGGTGGACAAGAAGGATGTGCTCAGCGTCCCGTCGTCAGCCCTCAAATTTTATCCGGAATTCCCGCTCATCACAAAGGATGACATAGTGAACGACTGCGAAGGGGACATGAAGATATGGACAAAAAACGGAAACACTTTCACCGCCATCCCTGTGAATGCAGGCATAAGCGACGGCGTCAACACCGAAATCACCGGTGGGGCTGAAGAAGGCACCGTAATCGTGGCTGGTGCCAACCTCATGAAGTTCTCAAAGAAATCCTCCGGAGGTCGCAGCCCGTTCATGCCGGGCCCGCCGGACAGAAAAGATAATAAAAAGGAAGAAAAATGAGCAAGACAGTCATAGAACTGCAGGGCATAAAGCGTGAGTTCATAGTCGGAGAAGAGACGGTCCATGCGCTCAGAGGAGTGTCATTCAGCATAAAGGAAGGCGAGTTCGTGACGATAATGGGTTCGTCAGGCTCCGGGAAATCCACCCTGCTGAACATCCTCGGCTGCCTCGACACCCCGACCGCAGGAGAGTATCTGCTCGACGGGATTCCGGTGAGGAAGATGACCAAGAACAAGAGGGCCGTGCTCAGGAACAGGAAAATCGGGTTCGTCTTCCAGAACTACAACCTTCTCCCCAAGACGACAGCCATAGAGAATGTCGAACTTCCGCTGATGTACAACAGCGATGTGAGTGCTGCCGAAAGAAGAGAAAGGGCCATAGCATCCCTGAAGGCCGTCGGGCTGGGCGACAGGCTTGAGCACAAGTCCAACCAGATGTCAGGAGGACAGATGCAGAGGGTGGCGATTGCCAGGGCACTCGTCAACAACCCTGCCGTAATCCTTGCCGACGAGGCAACCGGCAATCTGGACACAAGGACATCCTTTGAAATCCTGGTGCTCTTCCAGAAGCTGCATGCAGAAGGAAGGACGATAATATTCGTCACCCACAACCCTGACATAGCCTCATACAGCAGCCGCAACATAAGGCTCATGGACGGTCATGTCGTGGAGGACACAGAGAACAGGAACATCCTTTCTGCAGAAAAGACTCTCGCCGGACTCCCTTTAAACGAGGACGAATAAAATACGGACTGAGAAAATGAACGGGACAAATCTTTTCAAGATAGCATTGAGGGCACTGGCCAACAACAAGATGAGGGCCTTTCTCACCATGCTCGGAATCATAATAGGCGTAGCCTCCGTCATCACGATGATAGCCATCGGACAAGGCGCCAAGAAAAGCATCCAGGACGAGATTTCCGGGATGGGCTCCAACATGATCATGATCCACCCTGGCGGGGAACGCCGCGGAGGAGTCAGGCTTGACGCATCGGAAATGCAGACTCTCAAGGTGGCCGACTATGAGGCGCTCAGGGAAGAATGCATATTCCTCACCGGAATAAGCCCAAATGTGACAGCCTCTGGACAGCTCATTTGCGGCAACAACAACTACCCTTCGTCAGTGAGCGGAGTCGGCACCGACTACATCGACATCCGCCAGCTTAACATCGGGAAGGGAGAGATGTTCAGCGAGACTGACATCAGGAAATCCGCAAAGGTCTGCGTCATAGGACAGACCATAGTTGACAACCTCTTCCCCGACGGGACCAATCCCATCGGAAAGATCATCAGGCTGAACCAGGTTCCGCTCAAGGTGGTGGGGGTGCTTGAGGCAAAAGGCTACAACTCGATGGGCATGGACCAGGACGACATCGTGATAGCCCCGTACACCACAGTGATGAAAAGGCTTCTTGCCATAACATATCTCGAAGGGATATTCGCCTCCGCCGTATCCGAAGACATGACTGAGTATGCCATCGACGAAATCACAGAAGTGCTGAGGAAACAGCACAAGCTCAAAGATGGTGAAGACAATGACTTTGAAATCAGGAGCCAGCAGGAACTGAGCAACATGCTCAACACCACCACTGACCTCCTGACCACCCTCCTTGCCTGCATCGCAGGCATATCGCTCCTTGTCGGAGGCATCGGCATCATGAACATCATGTATGTATCGGTGACTGAACGCACCCGTGAGATAGGACTGAGGATGTCCGTCGGGGCAAGGAGCGTGGACATCCTTGCACAGTTCCTCATCGAGGCCGTCCTGATAAGCATCACGGGCGGGGTGATAGGTGTACTGGGCGGCTGCGGGGCAAGCCTGGCGGTCAAATGGCTGGCACACTGGCCCGTCTACATACAGCCGTGGAGCGTGGTGCTTTCATTCGCCGTCTGCACGGTCACCGGGGTATTCTTCGGATGGTATCCCGCCAAGAAGGCGGCCGACCTCGACCCGATAGACGCACTGCGTTATGAATGATATTACTGCGGACCAAAAGAAAACAGGCAGGTCAATGATGACCGAGAATGACAGGAAAAGCCGGTCGTTCATGATACTGATCCATCTGATCTGCTGGGTGCTCATCATGAGCTTTCCATTCCTTTTCATATTCGACCAGGATGATTCCTCCATGGACTGGCAGGAATATTTCAGGCGGAGCGGTCCTGTCATAAGCTATTGCATACTGTTCTACCTGAACTATTTCATGCTGATTCCCAAGCTGCTCTTCCGGGAAAGGCAGAAAAGGTTCCTGGCAGTGAATGCCCTGGCAGTCATTGTATTCTGCCTCGGCATTCAGGTCTGGCTCAGATATATTGTCCCGGCACATGTTCCGCCTCCCGAACACATGCCAAAGGTCAATCCGTCCATAATCTTTTTCCTCCGTGATGCGTTCATAATGATCCTCACAATAGGACTTGCGGCAGCCATCAGGCTCAACAGCAAATTGGCCAATGCCGAAAACGCAAGAAGAGATGCAGAGAAGAGCCGGACCGAGGCAGAACTCAAGAACCTCAGGAACCAGCTCAACCCGCATTTCCTGCTGAACACACTTAACAACATCTACGCCCTCATAGCCTTCGATGCCGATAAGGCGCAGGGAGTGGTGCAGGAACTGAGCCGCCTTCTCCGGTATGTCCTCTATGACAACCAGAACGGGACTGTCCCCCTTGCCAGGGAAATGGATTTCATCCGTGACTACATATCCCTCATGAAGATAAGGCTTTCCCCGAAAGTAAGGCTGACCACCTCGTTCGACATACGGGAAGACAGCAGGAGGCAGATAGCCCCGCTGATATTCATATCCCTGATAGAAAACGCCTTCAAGCATGGAGTGTCATCATCGGAGGAAAGTTTCATTGACATTTCTTTCTCGGAACAGCCGGACAGCATCACCTGCACCATAACCAACAGCTGCCATCCCAAGAACCGCTCGGACAAGAGCGGGTCAGGAATAGGGCTGGAACAGGTGCGGCGCAGGCTCGAACTCATTTATCCCGGAAAATACGAATGGAAATACGGGACGGACAACGGGACGAAGACTTATTTTTCCAATCTGACGATATGGACTGCCAGAAACAAACCGTACGGAAGCACAGCCTGACTGAAGGCCATGCAACTTTTATCCGACTATCCACAACAATAACACCTGCCGCCGGACGGCAGAAGAAGAATATCCGGAACGGGCAGTCATAATTTTATAAAGAAACGGAACCATGATACTAAGATGTGCCATAATAGATGACGAGCCGCTTGCTCTTGACCTGATGGAAAGCTATGTAAAAAAAACGCCTTTTCTCAGCCTATGCGGCAGATATTCAAGCGCAGTGGAAGCAATGGACAGTCTCAGGCAGTCTCCAGTGGACCTGCTTTTCCTCGATATCCAGATGCCGGAGCTTGACGGGCTGGAATTTTCAAGGATGACCGGCAAGGACTGCAGGATAATATTCACCACAGCCTTCAGCCGTTATGCACTGGAGGGATACAAGGTGGATGCCTTGGACTATCTGCTGAAACCGGTATCCTACCCCGAATTCCTCAAGGCAGCCGACAAGGCCCTGGAATGGTTCAGCATGAAGAACCGGTCCGAAGAAAAAAGCAGGATCTTCGTCAAGAGCGAATACAAGCTGATAGGAATCGAAACCGCGAGAATACTATACGTGGAGGCCCTTAAGGACTATGTGAAGATATGCACAGACGACGGAGCTGATCCCGTCCTCACCCTGATGAGCATGAAATCCATAGAAGAGCTGCTTCCGTCAGGACAGTTCATGAGGGTACACCGCTCCTTCATAGTCAACAAAGACAAGATAAGGGTCATCGACAGAGGCAGGATTGTATTCGGCAGGACATATATCCCGATAGGAGACAACTACAAGGCGGCCTTCAATGCCTTCATCGAAGGTCAGGCATAAACCGCATCCAAAGGTTTGCAACCCGGTTGTAAAAGGGTCAGGATACCTTTGCCTTGTCTGAAAAAGGTTTTGCAATGGAACACCATCATCATCATGAGCACAGGATAACATCCCTCAACGGCATCTATATCACCGCCATTGTCCTCAACCTGTCATATGTCATCATCGAAGCAGGCATAGGCTTCTGGTCCAATTCTCTCGGGCTTCTCTCAGATGCCGGCCATAACCTCAGCGACGTGTTCAGCCTCCTTCTGGCCATGATAGCCTTCAAGCTGAGCAGCACCCGCAGCACCAGGAGATTCACATACGGCTACAGGAAAAGCTCCGTGCTCATCTCCCTGCTCAATGCCATCATCCTGCTCATTGCCATCGGTGCCATCATCATCGAGAGCATCCACAAGTTCCGCTATCCGGCAGAAGTCAACGGTTCGGCCATATCCTGGACAGCCGGGATAGGCATTCTTGTCAACGGCTTCACCGCCTGGCTCCTGATGCGGCAGCAGAAGCACGACATCAACACCCGCGGGGCCTTTCTGCACATGGCAGCCGACACTCTTGTCTCCGCCGGTGTCGTGGTCTCCGGCATTGTCATCAGCCTGACCGGCTTCTCCATAATAGACCCTGTAGTCAGCCTCATCATAGCCGCCATCATCCTCGTGTCCACATGGAAACTTCTGGCGGAAAGCCTGCGCATGTCCATAGACGCAGTGCCGGAGCAGATCGACATAGATGCAGTGCAGAAGATGATGTCTTCCGTGCCGGGCGTCACAGATGTCCATCATCTCCATATCTGGCCCATAAGCACCACGGAAATAGCCCTGACCGCCCATGTCGTCATCGATGACCTGCCGAAGATGGAAGAAGTGAAAGGTACCCTAAAGCACCGCCTCCACGACGCAGGCATATCCCATTCAACCCTTGAAATGGAAACCGCGACCTCCCGCTGCCATGAGCACACCTGCTGAACAGACAAAGCCCAGATGACAACAGGTACACAAATATAGGCTGCAGAAAAGAAAGACCCTGTCATACTCCTTTATAGGATAATGACAGGGTTCTATTCTATTGCATGCTTCAGTAATCAGGTTCCAGATGATAAGATCATCATTAGAAAAACTGACTTCGGAGCATGTTTTTTAAATCAAATCTGAGAAATCTGAACTGTATTCAGACTTTCTTCATGACATTTTTATCTGATACAAGATTCCTGGAATCAATATACCCACTCGAAATCGTCTACCCGCATTTCATTGGTAGAACATCCTACAAGATAATCTCCCTTAAGACTGGTTGCGCATGATATCACCAATGAAATTCTACCAGAAGCAGGAGCAGATGCAGCAACATCATACCAATTTATTTTAAGTTCAGCATCAGTCCATGAATCAACATCATTTGTAATCACAAGTTCGCCATAACCAAGAATATTGCCTTCTTCTACACTTGTCCTGTCAGCCGGATCCCACATGCCGGATGGAGTTCCGATTCCGGAAGTCACACCATGCTGTGCATTCCAGTCTACAACAGCTACGAATACGCGGCTTGTATCCTGCTGTCCATTCCAATTCTCTCTTCCGTCCAGACTTGAACCTATCTTGTCTATCTTACCAACATTAGCCTTGTATCTGAGAGAAAGAGCCCGCGGTCTTGATGACCAATCATATGCTTTTCCGAAATTCGCCGTACCACTTAAACCGGCCATAACAAAATCTCCAGTATACATATTTCCACATGCCATTACACCAAATGTCAATCTGGTCTTCAAAAAGGCTGTTCCCTTCTCTTCAGAATCTTCATTGCAGAGATGACCACCACCTAAATTTCCTACCATGGAATTATTGCCGCTATCCCAAAAACTCTCACCTTCAGCATTCGGAGCAGGAACGCCCCTTGAATTGTTTGTCCAGTCTGACATGTCGCCGTTCGGAATTGCATCTCCTCCCTGGGTGGTATACTCGATTGAAGACACTTCGGTATCACCGTTCATAAGACGGATTTCATATGTGTTCTGGGCGTAGATGCCGGAGCCGTCCTTCACGACTGAAACAGAAAGGCCAGCTGCATTGGTTGATGTATTGTATTCAGGGGCAATGGTGAATCCTGTTGCGGCATCTCCGGATGCAGTGTACCAGGTCTCCGTGCCTTTTTCCCTGTACTGGACAGAATATGTGGCATCAGCTGCAGGATTTGAAACTGTCACCTTTGCCGTATTTGCCCAAAGGTCAACAGAATTGGCGTCAACTGAAACGGATGCCGGAAGAGTGTGGGTGAATACACAGTCCTGCTCGAGCGTTTTGCCGGCCTTGTCAGTCAGATTGAGGGTAAATGTATGGCTGCCTGCCGCTGCATCTCCGAATCCAAGAATCATCGGAACGAGCGAGGACAGATCCAGAGACAATTCCGTGGCAGTGGTGACATCCTGACCGGACAGAATAGCATCTACGATGCTCGCCATGGTACCCGGATTCATCATGTCAATAGAAGTGAACCCTATATTATTGAGTACAGCGGACTGGATCTCAACTGTCAGTGACTGAAATCCTGCAGGAGCGCTGATGGTGATTTTCACGCTCATTCCCTCCGTAATCTCTACCGGAGCAAAGTCCTCATTGCCCTCCCAGGTCACAGACGGGGAATCGACACCTGTACGGTGGAAAGTGCATGTCTCCTCGGCTGTCTTGCCGTTGGCGTCCGAGACAGTCACCGTGAAAGAATGTTCGCTGTCATCATAAGTAACGGCATTTATCATCTGGACGAGTGAAGAAATGTTGAATTCCACTTCTGTCTTGTTCACTAGATCAGTTCCTGTAGGGAGCGAACCCTGCGTCACACCGTCCAGAATTTCGATCACTGTCTGGTCGTTGATGAGGTCAAGAGTGGTGGAAGTGATGCCAATAAGTCCGAGTGCAGCTTCCAGCTGGTCAGAATCTACAGTGACAACGAAGGTCTTGATGCCTGCAGGGGCTTTCACTGTAAGGGTAGCATCCAGGTCATCGGTTATATCAACCGTATCGAAGTCCGGATTGGATGCCCATTCTATTGACGGGCCATCCGGTGTCGTTTCCTCTGTGATCGGATCTTCCTGACACGAGGAAATTGCGCAGACGGCAGATGCTGCCGCCAGCATGGTCAAAAATCTTTTCATCTTTTATAACAGTTAAATGGTTAATGAACGGCACAGGGTAATGTTGTGCCAGATTCTCTTATTCATAATTACAGTCCGGTGGCATACCCTCCGGACTGTATATTGTACAGTTCTGGAAATTAATTTCCTCTGATGTTATTCAGCAGAAGCCGATGTCCCGGTATAATGGAAAGTCACAGGCTGCTGCAATGTCCTTCCGTCAGCATCTGAAAGGCTGAGAGTAAACGTATGATTGCTGTCCGGTTTCAGATTGCTTTCACCTACCGTGATAATCAAAGGAACAAGATTTGAAAGGTCAAGCGTTACAGAAGTCTGTCCTTTGAGAGCATCACCGGTCGGAAGACCCACTCCGGAAAGGATACCTGACAAACCGGCAGGCGGATTGACAAGATCCATCGTTGACGAGCCATTGTTTACAACTGAAATGATCGGTTCAAGAGCGTCAGAGTCAACATCAACGACAAAAGTCTCTATTCCGGCCGGGGCAGAAATTGAAATGACGACATCCATTTCTGACTGAAGTTCTGTCGTTTCAAATTTCGGATTTGCTTCCCATGTCATTACAGGCTGATTAGGGTCAGTCTCACTGCTTCCCCCGTTGTCCTTTTCGCATGAGGCGAAAGCCATGACGGCACATGCTACGGCCATCAGATTAAAAATCTTTTTCATCACAAACTTTTTTAATTGTTCTAATATTGTAAAGGAGGATGTGTGCGAGCCTCCTCTTTTCAAATAACTACATCTTGTCGGCGTCCAGCCTTGCCTTGGCATAGTCCACTGTCAGCCTGAATGTCTTCCTGTTCGATGACGGGGCCTCGTACATGGCGTCGGTCATGATCTGCTCGCAGATGGAACGGAGTCCCCTTGCACCGAGCTTGTTCTCGATGGCGGTGTCCACAATGAGCTCAAGGACACCCGGGTCAATGACGAGCTTGAGCCCGTCAAGTTCAAACATCTTCTCATACTGGCGGATGATGGCGTTCTTCGGCTCCGTGAGTATCCTCAGAAGTGCGGCCCTGTCAAGCTGGTCAAGATAAGTGATGACAGGAAGCCTTCCGATGATCTCCGGTATAAGGCCGTAGGCCCGCAGGTCCTGGGCGGAGACATATTTCAGCAGGTTGTTCTTGTCCACCTGCTTCCTGCCCGATGTCCCGAAACCTATCACCTGAGTGTTGAGGCGCTGTGCAATACGCTTCTCTATGCCCTCAAAGGCACCTCCGCAGATGAAAAGGATGTTCTGGGTGTTGACCTGGATGAACTCCTGCTCAGGATGCTTCCTGCCTCCCTTGGGCGGGACATTCACCACATTCCCTTCAAGGAGCTTAAGCATGGCCTGCTGCACCCCCTCTCCGGAAACATCCCTCGTGATGGAAGGGTTGTCGCTCTTGCGGGCGATCTTGTCAATCTCGTCTATGAAGACTATTCCTCTTTCGGCCAGTGCCACATCATAGTCAGCTTCCTGCAGAAGCCTTGTCAGGATACTCTCGACATCTTCTCCGACATATCCGGCCTCTGTGAGGACCGTGGCATCCACAATGGTGAAAGGTACATCCAGCAGCTTGGCTATAGTCTTGGCCATAAGGGTCTTTCCAGTACCTGTCGGTCCGACCATCAGGATGTTTGACTTCTCTATGTCGAGGTCATCCTTGCTGTCGGAGGCAAGATTGTGGTTGATGCGCTTGTAATGGTTGTAGACCGCTACGGAAAGCAGCTTCTTAGCCCTCTCCTGCCCTATTACATACTGGTCGAGATAAGCATGTATCTCCTTCGGTTTCAAGAGCTTTTCAATCTTCCCGGGCTTCGGTGCGGAAGACTGCTCCAGATTATGGATATAGTCATAGCAGAGCTTCACGCAGTCGCTGCAGATGGACGAATCAAGTCCCTGAAGCATCAGAGGCACCTCATGTTCGCTCCTGCCGCAGAATACGCAATACCTTTCTCCGTCTGTTTCTCTCTTCTTGGCCATCTATTTTTTCCTCTTTGAAAGGATTTCATCGATCATCCCGTATTCAAGGGCCTCGGCCGAAGTCATCCAGTAATCCCTGTCGCCATCGGCAACAATCTTTTCATACGGCTTGCCCGTATGCTCCGAAATGATCGTATAAAGTTCTTTCTTCGTCTTCAATATCTCCCTTGCAGCTATCTCTATGTCCGAAGCCTGGCCACGAGCCCCGCCGAGAGGCTGGTGTATCATCACCCTCGAATGAGGAAGGGCAGCTCTCTTTCCCTGTGTACCGGCACAGAGCAGGACGGCTCCCATAGAGGCGGCCATGCCTGTGCAGACAGTGGCGACATCAGGGGACACGATCTGCATCGTGTCATATATGGCAAGCCCCGCAGACACCGACCCTCCCGGAGTATTAAGGTAAACGGTGATGTCCCCGCCCTCGTCCGACGAGGCAAGGAACAGGAGCTGCGCCTGGATTATGTTGGCCACATCATCATCTATCGGCACCCCGAGGAAGATGATCCTGTCCATCATCAGTCGGCTGAACACGTCCATAGAGGCCACGTTCAGCTTCCTTTCCTCAATAATGGTAGGATTGATGTATGCATCATATGCCGAACGGTAACGGTGCATGGTCATGGAACTCACGCCATGCTCCGACCTGGCATATTTTTCAAATTCATTCTGCATGGGAAACTATTTCAATTCACGGAATTTCTCGACGGAAATGGCAGTGTTCTTCAATGTTATCACATTGCGCACCGCAGCCACCGTCTTCTGGTCTTCCACCTGCTCAAGCACACGCCTGCTCTCCTTTTCCTGTGAAAGGATGGTCTGTGCGTATGACTCCAGCTGCTCCTCAGGCACATTGTTGATGCCGTACATTGCGAACTGATATGCGGCAAAGGCCTTTGCACTTGCAAGAAGGTCCGCCTGCTCCACCTTCACCCCGTATTTTTCCATGAGGTTGCCCCTGACCATCTGCCAGCGGTAGTCTGCAAGGAAGAGGTCGAATTCCTTCTCGATATCCTCCATCGAGAACTTGCCCTCATTCACCACATAAATCCACCTCTTGAGGAACTTCTCCGGAAGGGCGATATTGGCCTTGTTCACAAGATAGTCCTTCAGATCCTTCGAGAAGCGGAACTCGCTCTCCTGGACATACTCGGCCTTGAGTCTCTCCTCTATCTTGGCGTCAAATCCTGCCTCATCCTTCACTGCCCCCTCTCCGAAAATCTTGTCGAATGTCTCCTGCGTAAGCGGTGCAGGCACGAAAGTCTTCACATTGCGGACAGTCATCTTGAACATAGGATCAAGACCTGCAAGCTCCTCCTTCTTTACCTTGAGCATTGCAGCCCTGTCAGTCTCGTCAGTGAAGGCCTCGTTGACGTTCACATCAAGGACAGCATCTTTCTTAAGACCGATGAATGTAGGCCTTACAGCGTCAGAAACGCTTCTGAGAGCCACATAGGTACCCTCTACCTTTGTCTCACCCTGTTCAAAATCGGCGATGATGAAATCCTCCTCTCCGGCAGCCTCACCGTCCTCGAGTGAGCCGTACTGCTTGAGAAGATTGTCCTTCATCTCTTTCTTGGCCTGGTCAGTCACCTCTATCTCATAATAAGGCACCTCGTCGTCCTTTGAAAGCTCAAGGTTCACCTCAGGGGCAGTGGCAACATCAAACTTGAATGTGAAGTCATTGCCGTTCTCCCAATCAGTCTTCGGCTGGTCCTCTGCCGGGAGCGGCTCGCCGATCACCTTGAGATTGTTTTCCTTTATGAAATTGTTCAATGACTCTGAAATCACGTCATTGACCGAATCTACAAGGGCTGATTGGCCGTAAATTCTCTCTATCAGGCCCATAGGCACCATGCCCTTTCTGAAGCCCTTGATCTCCGCAGTCCTCTTCTGGGCGTTGAGCCTCTTTTTCCTGCGGTCTGAATAATCATCCTTTGTGATTTCGAGAGTCAACTCAAGATTGAGCTCATCGATCCTGTTCTGAGTTATGTTCATGTCTATAAAATATTGTTTTCAAAAATCAATACGCATATGCCCGGTCTGGACCGGACAAAAAGCCTGCAAATTTACACATTATGGAACAAAAATCAAAATCATGGCCTGTGAGGTCCCGGAAGATGTTTTCTCTTGGGATACACCACTCTTGCATGATATACCTGCTGCAGATATTCCTTAAGCACGGATTTCACCGTGTTCAACTCTTTAAGGGATATGTCTGCATCCTCGAACTGGCCGTCCGCCATCTTCGACTTTACCAGCCGTTCCACAAGGTCTGAAATGCTCTGTGCCGAATAATCCTTCAGTGTACGGGACGCGGCTTCAAGCGTATCACAGAGCATCAGTATGATCTGCTCCTTTGTGCTCGGCTTTCTTCCTTTATAATAGAATACGTCCGCCTTGGCAGGGTCCCCTCCGGCATTGAGATACTGGTTGTAGAAATAGGCCGTGCATGTGGTGCCGTGATGCGTCACGATGAAGTCCTTCACTATTCCGGGAAGGCCGGCCTTGTCTGCAAGCACAAGTCCGTCCGGCACATGGCGGGTGATATCCCGCGCACTCTCTTCAGGAGTCAGACCTTCGTGATATTTTACTCCCGGGCTTTCGTTCTCTATGAAGCACTGCGGATTGGTCATCTTGCCTATGTCGTGGTACAGTGCCCCCGCCCTTACGAGAGACACGTTTGCATCTATCGACCGGGCAGCCGCATCAGCCAAATTCATCACCTGAAGACAGTGCTGGAATGTGCCGGGGGCTTTGTGCGCAAGCTCACGGAGCAGTTTGTTGTTGGTGTCACACAGTTCGATGAGCCGTGAGTTGGATACCAGCATGAAAATCCTTTCAAACAGATATATGAAAGGATAGCCTGCCACTGACAGCATGGCCCCGAGGAAAAGGAAGAGCAATGTCTCATAATCCCTGAATCCCCTGATCTCACCATCCACAAGCTTGAATGCAAAATAAGTCACTGTCATGGCAAGGAACACGAAAAATGCCATGATGAACTGCTGCCATCCCTTGTTGAAATAGGCAAACGAGAATATCGCCACCACCCCGGCCACAAGGAACATCACGAAAAGTTCGATGCCGTTGTGGGAGAATATGAGAAGCGGAAGAAGCGATATGACATATACCGGATATACCACCTTGTTCTTGAAGAAAGCGGTAAGGAACAGGGCGAACAGGCTGTATGGCACCATGTACAGCAGTTTCGGATCAGCCTTGGCCACGGCAAAAGTGGTGACCGCCGCGAGCGAAATGATGACAAGGATGTAGACATACTTGTTGAACTCACCGAAGATGCTGATATCCGAATAATAGACGGCAAAGAACACAAGCACCACAATCACCAGTGCAAGAAGCACATTCCCTGCCCACAGGAAGAAACGCGGACCGTTATAGCCTATGCTCGCCTCATATTCGGCCTTGTAGGAATCAAGAAGCTGCTCGATTTCCGATGTTACGGTCTCCCCTTTCGACACTATCAGCTGTCCGGAAGCCACCACCCCTGATGTCGGCGAAATGTAGTTGACGGACTCCTCATGCACAAGGTCCGTGGTCTGCTGGTCGAATATCAGGTTCGGGACTATCAGATCATATATTCCGGCTGCCATGCACAGGGAGTCCGCATTGCATCCTCCCTGCACATTCCTCAAGGCATCAAGAAGCTTTGCCCTGGCATCGGCTATGGTATAGATCTCGTCCGGAGGCACTGCGGCTGCACGCCTGTTCCTCTGTACATAGATCACCTGCTCGTCTTCAGGCCTGCCGTCAGGAAAGTCAGGACGCTCTGCGATCACACCCTTGCCGTATATCACGTCCATTACATTGACTATCTCAGGCTTCAGATGATTGAACCGTCCGAGATCGGCCTGAGCCACGGCATCAGCCCGCTCATTGGCAATGTTTTCAGAATACTTGTAATACGGAATGACGGAAGATGCGGCTGCCTCTCTCTCCTTCTGGAGCTGCTCAGGCGTCTTCAGTACAGGAAAGTCAAATTCCGCCACCAATGTCTCGTACATCCATGGCGCCCCTTTCTTATAGTCGTAATTGAACTTCCCGCTCTTCGGCATGAGAAGGACAAGGAAGACGAAGAGGAACACAAGCGGGACATAGACCTTGGGCCCGCGCTGCATTTTTCCTTTTTCCATGACAACAAGTATTTATGGTAATTTATAAATTATCGGCATCATGTCGAACTCATCCGACACGTATGCACATATCTCATTCTCGTTCATGAGTTCCGCCACCCTGCGGGAGAAACTTCCGTCCGCACCGTTCCTCTCTGAGAAAGTAAGCACCGCCTCATTCCTGAGCACCACCATCGACACGACAAAATCATGCCGTACCGGAGTAAATATCGGATAGAACTCCGTCACATACCTCAGCATGCTTTCCGGCATCCCGACATTTCCCGCACCCCGGATCATATAAGTGGAGCGTGCAGCCTCCATGGAAGCCATTTTTTCTGCCATGTGAGCCTTCGCTTCAAGGCCGGAGGCCGAAGAAAGCCTCTCCATGTCGTCAAGTCTGCGTCCGGCATTGTAGGCCAAGGCATCAGGCTTAAGTTGCGCCTCCAGAAGCTTCTTCTGTGACATCAGTATGGTGTTGAACGGATATTCCCCGAGCCTTCTGTTGTAGGCAAGGGTAACAGCCGTGCTGAACGGCCTGAACGACAGGGTAGGGAAATACTGCCTGAGATTGACCGAAATGGATGCCACTACATATTCCCCAGACTCCATGTCCTGCCTGTATCTCTCATAGACGGCATGAGACACAAGAGGGGCTATGAATGTCACCGGCAGACCGCTGTAGTCCTTTGCATATGACCTGAGCTTCGCCAATGGCACACGGATCTGCGTGATATGGTCCGGCCCCGCCGGAATGTCATGTTGGAGCAGGAAAGCTTTCGCATCCATATACCAGGCCGGTCTTGATGCCGGTATGTCGGCGATATGCTCCATCGGGTCCTCCTCGGAAACATGTATCTCCCCGTCGGTGAGGGTGCGCACATTCCCGTCATTGGATATTGGATAGCCGGCAAGCTGTATATACCTGAACACCACCGACTTCGCAAACGCCGCCATCCCCCTTTCATCAAGCATGGCAAGATGTATGTCAAAGAATATGGTCTTCCCGGCACAGGATACCCTGAAAAGCCTCCCGTCCATTCCCCCGCAGACATTTGTCATCCCGCCGCGGGAAACCTCCTGACGGAAAACCCGCACAGGAGACATATCCTTGCGGAGTACATAGCCACCGTCAGTCCTGACAGGACAGGAATAAAGATGCGGAAAGAGAGGCAGCACATCATTCACCGCCCGTTCCAGAATCCCGGAACGGACATGCATGGTCAATGAGACCACGAAACGCGAAACTGTCCCGCATGCGGCATCTCCCGCATACAATGAAAGTCCTCCGGATACATCCGGCCCGGACTGGCCGCCATGAATGCTCATCTTAATGCTCATTTGTGGAAAGGACTGCCCGGTTCCTTGGCCATATAGCTGAATTCCAGCCTGTCCGTCAGACGCGGGAATATATTATGGAGAAGCACGGTGGCTTTCCCCACTGGAGTCAATATCATCTCGGACTTGCGTTTGCGGAGTCCCTTAGCAAGATATTCCGCACAGCGTTCTGCAGTCATCATCTTGCCTTCGTCCCTCGGCGTCTCGCCCTGCCTGCTTCCGTCTGCCGTGAGGGCGGCGTTGCGTACATTCGAAGCGGTGAAACCAGGAGCGAATACCATCACATGCAGCCCGTCATACAGATGCTCGATACGCAAGGTGTCAAGGAATCCCCTGATGGCATATTTTGACGACGAATAGCCAGTCCTGCCAGGAAGCCCTGCATATCCGGCAATGGAAATCACGCCCACAACCGACCCCTTGGAATAAAGAAGATACGGAAGGGCATATTTTGTACAATATACCGTTCCCCAGAAATTCACATCCATAAGGGACCTTATCACCGAAAGGTCAAGGTCGCGGAAAAGGGCACGCATGGATATTCCCGCGTTGTTGACAAGGATATCAATGCCCCCGAATTTCGCAACGGTCTTCTCGATGAGATTCCTGCAATCTTCTTCCACCGAAACATCCGTCTTCACGCAGAGCACCATAGACTCAGGATCCGGGGAGATTTCCCTTGCCAATGATTCGAGCCTGTCAATCGACCTTGCAGCCAGAGAAAGCCTTGCCCCGAGGGATGCAAATAATTTGGCAGAAGCCAACCCGATTCCCGAGCTGGCTCCCGTTATGATGATTACTTTGTCCTTAAAGTAACTGTTGTCCATCTTGTCACATTTTATCCGTCATGATAGGAATCAGTCATGAATGGCCATGTCAGGAATCTCGTCCCCGTCATAATAGCCGTTCTTCAGCTTCTCGATGACTTCTGCAAATGTCTTGAGCGTGTAGTCGACATCCTCCATGGAGTGCGCAGCCGTAGGGATGATGCGGAAAATGATCATTCCCTTAGGAATCACAGGGTACACCACTATAGAGCAGAATATGCCGTAGTTCTCGCGCAGGTCCCTGGCGATGTTGGTGGCATGCACCACTCCTCCCTTGATGGCCACAGGAGTCACGCAGGCCTCTGCCGGTCCGATCTCCAGACCCATATTGCGGAAACCGTTCTGCAGGGCACGGGTCACTGTGAAGAGCTTCTTGCGGAGTTCGTCTCCTTCTGCGCTCCTGATGATTTCCAGCCTCTTGAGACCTCCTTCCACGAAGGCCATAGGGAGAGACTTGGCATAAATCTGAGAACGGAGATTGTAGCGGAGATAGTCGATGATTACCTTGGGACCTGCCACGAAGCCTCCGATGGAAGCCATTGACTTGGCGTATGCACCGATGTAGAGGTCCACCTCGTCCATCACTCCGAAATGCTCCGATGTGCCGCGTCCATGAGGGCCCATCACTCCGAAGCCGTGTGCGTCATCGATGAGGATACGGAAATTGTATTTCTTCTTCAGGGCAACTATCTGGTCGAGGATGCCGAGTGCACCGGTCATTCCGTAGACTCCTTCCGTGATGAGAAGGATGCCGCCGCCTGTCTCCTCGCAGAGCTTGGTAGCCCTTTTGAGGGTGGCCTCGCAGCTTTCGATGTCATTGTGACGGTAGGTCATCCTCTTGCCCATGTGCAGGCGTGCACCGTCAATAAGGCAGGCATGTGCCTCGGAATCGTATACTATGATGTCATGACGGTCCATCAGCGCATCGATCGTGGAGACTATTCCCTGGTATCCGAAATTGAACAGGAAGGCATCTTCCTTCTTCTCGAAGTCAGCCAGCTCTCTCTCAAACTTCTCGTGCAGGGATGTATGCCCGGACATCATGCGGCTTCCCATAGGATAGGCAAGGCCCCATCTTGCGGCTGCCTCCGCATCTGTCTTCCTTACCTCCGGATGGTTCGCAAGTCCGAGGTAATTGTTCAGGCTCCAGCAGAGTACATCCTTGCCGTTGAACCTCATGTGCGGGCCGAGCTCACCCTCAAGCTTCGGATACATATAGTAACCGAATGCACGCTGCCTGTACTGTCCGAGAGGACCTCCCGAATCCTTCGCTATTCTGTCAAAAATATCCATATTTATTAAATTTTAGTACAAATTCAAATCAAAATCAAAAATGATTTTTAATATAACTATCCGCAAAAATACCCCTATTTGAACAATCATTATTCATTTTAATGGTCATTTTCCGGATAATTAATAAAATCAATACTTTTTCTGCAGTCCTGAAATTCCAATTAACCGAGGAAATTCGAGCAATACGAAAATTTTGGAACCGGAGTTACCTTATGGTAATGAGGATTTCAAAATTGAGTATGACGAAGAAGTTGCCGGCCAATTGAGATTTCAGTTTTTAAGCGTCGATGTTGGCGTAATGGGCGTTAGCCTCAATGAACTCCCTCCTCGGCGGCACGTCATCGCCCATAAGCATCGAGAAGGTACGCTCCGCCTCGGCGGCATTTTCTATGGTTATCTGTCTGAGCAGCCTCTTGGACGGATCCATTGTGGTGTCCCAAAGCTGCACGTCGCTCATTTCTCCAAGACCTTTGTACCTCTGCACTGTGACACCCTTGTCCGAGCCTTTGCCGAGCCTTTCCGTGGCTTCCCTGCGCTGCTCGTCTGTCCAGCAGTATACTTCCTCCTTGCCTTTCTTCACGAGGTAGAGAGGAGGAGTGGCCAGATATACATAGCCGTTGCTGATGAGGTCGAACATGTAGCGGAAGAAGAATGTCAGTATAAGGGTGGCGATATGGCTTCCGTCCACATCGGCATCGGTCATGATGATTACCTTGTGGTAACGCAGCTTGGAGAGGTTAAGCGCCTTGCTGTCCTCCTCCGTGCCGACGGTAACGCCGAGTGCAGTGTAGATGTTCCTGATTTCCTCGCTTTCGAACACCCTGTGGTCCATCGCCTTCTCCACATTGAGGATCTTACCCCTGAGCGGAAGGATGGCCTGTGTCATGCGGTCACGGCCCTGCTTTGCCGTACCGCCTGCGGAGTCTCCCTCGACAAGGAAAAGCTCGCATTTCTCCGGGTCACGCTCCGAGCAGTCGGCCAGTTTTCCCGGCATTCCGGCCCCTGACATTACAGTCTTGCGCTGCACCATCTCACGCGCCTTGCGGGCGGCATGGCGGGCAGTCGCGGCCAGGATGACCTTGTCCACAATGGCCTTGGCCTCGCGCGGATTCTCTTCAAGATAGGCTTCCAGTGCACCTGCAGTGGCCTGTGACACGGCGGACACCACTTCCTGGTTGCCGAGCTTGGTCTTTGTCTGTCCCTCAAACTGGGGCTCCGACACCTTTACGGAAACCACTGCTGTCAGGCCCTCGCGGAAATCATCGGCAGCCAGGTCAAACTTCAGTTTGGCAAGCATCCCGTTTTTCTCCGCATAGTTCTTGAGAGTCCTCGTAAGCCCCATCTTGAAGCCCTGGAGATGGGTTCCTCCCTCTATGGTGTTGATGTTGTTGACGTATGAATATATCTTCTCAGTGAAACCTGTATTGTACTGGAGAGCTATTTCTATGGGTATCACCTTGTCTGTCTCGAGATATATCGGTGACTCGATGAGTTTCTCCGCCCCGGCATCCAGATATCCGACGAATTCCTTGAGGCCTTCCTTTGAATAGAATACATCGCTCCTGTACCTTTCGGTCTCCACACCGTTTTCGTCAGTTTCCTTTATGAGTTCGCGCTTGTCGGTAATGGATAGGCTTATGCCCTTGTTCAGATAGGCAAGCTCACGGAGACGGGCCGCAAGAGTGTCGTATTTGTAGACGGTAGTGACCGTGAATATCTCCGCATCAGGATGAAAAGTGATGATTGTACCGGTGTCGGAAGCCTCTCCGGTGACAGTCACCTCGGTGGTAGGCTTTCCTTTGGAATATTCCTGGACGAACACCTTGCCTTCCCTGTGGATTTCCGCCCTGAGATAGTCAGAAAGGGCGTTGACGCAGGATACGCCGACTCCGTGCAGACCTCCGGACACCTTGTAACTGTCCTTGCTGAACTTTCCGCCCGCATGAAGCACCGTGAGCACCACCTCAAGGGCGGAACGGTGTTCCTTCTCATGCATTCCGGTCGGGATGCCCCGGCCGTTGTCCTTCACGGTTATGGAGTTGTCTTCGTTGATGCTGACTTCGATGTGAGTGCAATATCCTGCAAGGGCTTCGTCTATACTGTTATCAACCACCTCATAGACAAGATGATGCAGACCTCTCTCACCTATGTCGCCGATGTACATCGAAGGCCTTTTCCTGACCGCCTCGAGCCCTTCAAGCACCTGGATACTGTTCGCGGAATACTGCTCCGCATTGATGTTCACTTCGTTTTCGCTCATTTTCAGTAATATAATAACAAACGGACAAATTTAACAATTTTATTACAAATTCAAGCAAATTCCTGCGGTAAAATTGACTCCTGACTCAGCATAGAGAGGGGTCCGCATGACCGCCATGTCAAGAAGGTTGCCCCCGTGAAGCCACAGGGAAAAGCTCCTGCTGAACTTATATTCAAGAGATACACCCAGGTCGGCATATCCAGGTATCACGGCAGGCACGGAAGAATTCCCGACATAGCTGCTGACAGTCATCCCCCCCTTTCGGGCAGAAGCAAAGCGGCAGTCAATCCCTGCATATATACGGCTGTTCCAGTTATAAATGAAGTTGACATATCCTGAAAGCGCCGGAGGAGCAAACAGGCCTCCGATCCTGTCCTGAATATTGGTATGACACCATGTGAAGGAACCGTCGGCAGAAAATGCCTTTGACTTCCAGTTCAAGTCAAGGGAAGCATGGAACATCTGGTACTCCGCATAATCCGGAGAATAGACAAGCCCGAAGGCAGGGTCAGAAGCCACTCCGTCAAGAAAAGCATTGGCATAGTTGACATATCCGGCCCTCAGATCATAGCCGAGCCTTGATGCAATGTTACCGGCAATCCCGATTTCCGCCCTGATACGTTCCTCCGTATTACCAAGAAAATCAGAGCTATACGCATATTGATTGAAAAATCTGTTCCGGGCCATGAAGTCAGACCATGAAGTGATGCTGTTTCCTCCGCTCAAATCCATATATATGTCCATATGTCCAAGTACGGCTTCGAAGCCTATCCTCACATCAGGATAGACATACTGTCCGCCGGCTATGTCATAAAGCGGCACCGCTCCCCCGCCATTCATGGTGACAGCGAATTTCAGCCCAAGATCAAGGTCCCACCTGTTCTTGCTGAAGGCATATCTTGGAGTTAAGGAAAAATCTCCGGCATAGGCACCATACAAAACAGGGTAGTCTGCAAAATTGAAGTCCACATCCACAAGGGCCCTTGAGGATGCAGAAAACACCGGTCCCAAGGATGCCCTCAGGCCGAAAAGATGCTCCGCAAGATATCCCCGGCCTCCTGCCGTCCCGGCAATGTCTGCCTTGTCCTCCCCGAAACGGTACCTGATACCGGCATCATAGAAGAAACGCCTGCCGGCGGCATCATCAGAACGCACCCTCATCTTCACATCGAAGGCGTCATAACCCCTTGTCAGCACAGTATCCTTTGCCGCCACGCCGTAATATCCGGCATCAAATGAAAACTCTCCGCCGTTCCATACCACGCTGCCGTTCACACCGGCGGATGTCAACATATCATATCCTGACCATGCAGTGCTTCCGTCCTCTCCGGAACGGCTGCCATAGCCTGTCCTGTACGGATCCTCCAGTCGCACCTGCGAACCGTCAAAGACATCCCTGATACCTCTGTACCTGCCTATGTATGACCTGTGGGAACCATAGACGCTCATCCTGAAACGTCCCTTCAGTCCCGGAGTCCAGACTAGGTCCAGCACCGGCTGCAGGGCATATCCCGCCCCTGCCTTCAGCCAGAATGACTTGCCTGAATACGGAGATGGGGCAGGCCTGGTGTTCAGCAGATACGGATTGAAATCGTATGCCCCCTTGTAAGGGGAATCATATACGGAATAGTCGAACTCCAGGTCAAAATGCTGGAGACTGTCCGCCACAGGCATCTTGAACAGAGGCTTGTGCGCCTCCATCAGCTTGGCTTCATAATCTCTCGTCACCTCCACAGTAGGATCGATGGACTGGCCTGCAAGCAGGACTGGGAAACAGGAGGAAGCCAGCATGGCAAAGCCCAGTGCAGCCGAATATATTCTTCTTTCCATTGTCATCACTCGTTTTGGGCAGCGGCCTGCTGCATGATTTCTTTCAGTTTGTCCAGACGCATGGTCACATTGTCATGCACATCATCCCCTGCGGCAGAAGCCTGGTATCCGTCAATGATGCTCCGGAATGTGGCCTCGGCCTGCTCGTATTCCCCTCTTTCCACGAACGAGTCGCCCAGGACAATGAACGCCTTTGCCAGCCAGTATGTCTGTCCGGTGGAAGAATCCGAAAACGAATACACCTTGGTCTCCACTTCATCGAAGTCTCCGCGGTCATAGCTGTCGAGTATCATCAGGTATGCGGCTTCCGCTCCCTCCGGAGTAGCCGGCCATGAGGCAAGGCGGGAGAAGATTGCGTATGCCTCCTCCCTGCGGCTTGTGGCAAGGAAAGACTTCGCCTTCACATATTCCGCCTCACGCCTGATATCGGCATCTGAACGGGAATCGGCCAGCACCCTGTCGGCAGAAGAAAGGGACTCATCATAAAGCCTTGCCCGGAACGAGGACCGCATCATGCCGAGCATGGCCTCATAGCGGTTATTCTCCAGCGATGCCATCTCGCCGAGGGACACATATGCCCTCCACGCATCCTCATATCTCTGCAGGCCGTATGCAAGATTGGCGAAATTCAGGCAGGCCAGCTCCGAATAGGAGCCGTCTCCGGCCTCCATCACCTTCATATAGAAGTCGCAGGCCTGATCGGACTTGCCGAGACTCTTGTAGCATTCTGCCATATAGAACCACGCCTGCGGCACCTTTGCCCCCTGCGGGTATGAGTCAAGATAGGACTGCAGCGACACAAGGGCCTTCTGATAATTCTCCGAAAGGTATATCTGCTCCGCGGCATTGAAGATCATCATCTCCTTCTCGTCCTCGGTCTTCAGTGAAGACTTGCCTATGCTGTCTATATAATCAAGGTATTTCCTCGGCTCGTTCATCGACTGGTAAATGGACTCTATCGCAAGCAGGGCATCGTCCGCATAGCCAGACAGGGGCATCTTCTCCACCACCGTCTTGTAGCGTGAAAGGGAAAGTTCGTATTCCCCCTTGTTGCGGGCTATCATTCCGAGCTCTATCAGGGAGCGGGCCACAAAGGTGCTGTCCTTCACTTCCCTTATCAGGCGGTCGTAGCATCCGGAAGCCTTCTCCACATCGCCGGACCTCACATAGGAGCGGCCGAGCTCAAACATGGCCTCAGGATAGAAATACGCCCCGGCATCTGCATTCTCCACATTTTTCAACAGCTCTATCTTTCTGGATTCCTTGCCGGCAAGCCCCGATGCCATCGCAGCCTGATAGTAAGGATATATGTCATTCACGTCAAAATACGACTTCAACACAATGCCATACGCGTCGGCTGCCTCGCCGTACTGCCTCTGCATGAAAAGGCAGTCAGCATATCTCAGCTGCGCATCCTTCTTCCATGTCACCCTGTCTCCGGAAAGATATTCCGAGAACCATTTTTCAGCAGATGAATAATTTTCCGTCTTGAAATGGCAATATGCAATATTATAAGGAATAAGATAGGATTCCTCATGCCCGTAGAGGGCGGAAATGTTGTAGAGTTCAGTGAACATGGAAAGGGCCATGCTGAAATTGTCGTCCCTGTAATACGACTCCGCAAGCCAGTATCTGGACATCTGGTTGAACATTCCCCTCCTGTCCGAATAATATGCAGCGGCCTTCAGACAAGGTACGGCACTTCTGTAAGATCCCTTGCCTATCAGTTCAGATGCCCTCAGGTAATTGGCTTTCATATAATTGTCTTTCATGCCCTCGTCCAGGACATCTATATTGTCATATGCCTCTATCGCTCCGGCATAGTCATGATTCTGCAGGGCGGCCACGGCAATGTAGCTGTATATCATCTCCTTCTTGCCGCTTTGAGGGTATCTTTCAAGATAGGACCTGAAGACAGATGCGTCACTGTTCAGGTCAAAGGAGAGCTTCGCATAATTGTAGAAGGCGTCTTCGGCTATCACAGGGTCGGAAGCCACGGATGCGGCAGCCTTGAATGCATCGAGGGCAGCCACCTTGTTCCTTGTGCGTATATAGCTGTAGCCCATCTTGTAGTTGGCGGCCTGCCCTATCGAATCAGTCCTGTCCGTCATCATGGAAAAATTGTCTATTGCCCCCTGATAGTCCTCAACGGCATAGAGGAGAGAACCTGCATAGAAATAGTCCGTCCTGGTCTTGGGAGATGAGGCGGTGCTGGAGCCAGCGGAACTTTCATTCCTGTCATAATAATATCTGGCCTCCTTCGTGTCCCCCAGCACAAGAAAAGACTCCGAAATCATCCTCATCAGCTTGTAACGGCAGTCCACAGGGACGGAATCAAGCATTCCGGGGCCCTCGGCAGTCACATAGGCATAGTCCTTCAGCATGAAACGGCATTCCACCATATAATATTTTGACATTGAGGAAAAACGGATATCGGATACCGAACTGGAGAACCATTCTGCCGCCTCGGCGAAATTCTTCTGTTCATAGCGGATATAACCGAGCATGTACCTTGCCGGAGCCGTATAGTCCGACTCAGGGTGCTTTTCCATCTCGTTGAAACGGAGGGCAGCCCTCTCATAATTGCCCGTCTCGAAATCACAGTATGCCTTCTTGAAAAGGAACTCCGGCATCTGCTGGCGCCAGAGAGAATATCTCGAAAGCGACTCAAATTCCACTGAAGCACCAGCATAGTCCTGGATGTCAAAAAGATTCAGAGCATGGGCAAACTTTATCTGGGAAACCGGCGATGCATACGGATATTTCCCTATGAATGCTTCCGCATAAGGCTCATACCCCGGAACCTTCATCTTCACCGAACACAATATCGCATAGCCTTCGGCCTCAATGCTGCCTTCACCGGATGCCACCTCACTGAAAATCTCGCGGGCCCTGTCGTAAATGCCCCTTTCATAAAGTACCATTGCCCTGCGGAACCGTCCGTTCTGTCCCGTCCTGTCCTGAACCACGACTCCGGCATCATCATGATACGCCACTGGCTGCGCATGGGACATATCTGAAAGCAGCAATGCCGCCCCGATGGCAGCTGCCGCCGAAAACAGTTTCGTCATACAAATAAAATTTTCACAAAGTTAGTCATTATTTTCCTATATTTGGATATAAAAGTCCACATATGCTGTGGCGCCTCGGCAACAAATAAATTTGCTCTGCTCTCGGCTTCTGCGTATATTTGTAGTTTACACGCGTGCAATAATTGAATATGGAAGAAAAGGAACCTGTCATCTCTTTTGAAGGGGCGGACATCGCCGGAGGGGACAACATCGTCATCTACGGGCTGGACATGAAGGTCTGTCCGGGAGATTTCATATACATCGTGGGAAAGGTCGGAACCGGGAAGACATCCATCATCAGGACCATCATTGCCGAAAACAGGCTTGCCAAAGGAAAGGGCACGGTCTGCGGCTATGACCTCGGCAGCATCAGGGAAAAGGAGATACCATATCTCAGGCGCAAGCTCGGCGTGGTGTTCCAGGACTTCCAGCTGCTGATGGACAGGAGCGTGGAGGACAATCTCTCCTTCGTGCTGAAGGCCACCGGATGGAATGACGGAAAGGAAATATACGGAAGAATAGAGGAAGTGCTCAATGCCGTGGGCATGAAGAACAAGGCACACAAGATGCCGCACCAGCTCTCCGGCGGGGAGCAGCAGAGGGTGGCGATAGCAAGGGCCCTGCTCAACAGGCCGCAGGTGATAATCGCCGACGAGCCTACTGGCAACCTCGACCCGGAAACGGCAGACGGCATCATGAGGCTCCTGACAAGGATAAACAGGGAGAAGGGCACGGCCATAGTCATGGTCACCCATAACATTTCCCTCGTACACAGATATCCCGGCAGGATAATGGTATGCGGCAATGAGGAATGCGTCGAAAAGAAACTGCCTTCCGCAAAAACTCCGGACAGGACCGACAACCCTGAAAACAGAAAAAATTCAGAAATCCGATACGGGGAGACCGGTGAAGGCGGAGTGCAGAAAAACGGGGATGACAGAGAACTGGAAAATGGCAAAGCAGAAGGGCTAGAAAATGGAGGACATGATAACGGAAGACATGAAGGCGGAGGGCAGGAGAATGGACAGTAGGGAAAGATATGCCGGCATCACGGAATGGTTCAGCCGTAACATGCCGGCGGCAAAGAGCGAACTGCAGTACGACTCTCCCTTCCATCTGCTGATAGCTGTCATCCTGTCAGCCCAGTGCACCGACAAGAGGGTCAACATGCACACACCCGCCATCTTCAAGCGTTTTCCTGACCCGAAGTCGCTTGCAGAGGCCTCATTTGAAGAAGTCTATGAACTGATAAAATCAATATCGTTCCCCAACAACAAGGCAAGGCATCTAATAGGGATGGCACAGACTTTGACAAGGGACTTCGCCGGTGCAGTGCCGTCAGAGCCTGACGAGCTTGTGAAGCTGCCCGGAGTCGGGAGGAAGACAGCCAATGTGATAGCGTCTGTCGTATATGACAAGCCCGTCATAGCCGTGGACACCCATGTCTTCCGAGTGTCCAGACGCATCGGGCTTTCGGACGGGAAGACTGTCGAGGCTGTGGAAAAGGACCTTACGGAGAATTTCGCCCCGGAACTGAGGCCGACTGCCCATCACTGGCTGATTCTCCACGGAAGATATGTATGCACCGCACGCAAACCGCATTGCACCGAATGCGGAATCCGTGAATGGTGCAGGGAGTACGAACAAGATTTTTAACCGTAGATAAAAATGACATTCACATCTGAAAACATACTGCTGATAATGTCGATACTGATTTTCTGCAGTATCCTTATCAGCAAGGTAGGTTTCCGTTTCGGCCTGCCTTCCCTCCTCCTTTTTCTGGTGGCCGGAATGATTTTCGGCACCGATGGACTGGGACTGCAATTCGACAATGTCGGCCAGGCCCAGTTCATAGGAATGGTGGCACTGTGCATCATCCTGTTTACCGGAGGTCTTGAAACGAAATTCAAGGAAATCAAGCCGATATTGGGCCCGGGTCTCGCACTGTCCACAATCGGCGTATTGCTGACAACGGCATTTACCGGCATCTTCATCTACATGCTCTCGGAATGGAAGCCGTTCCCGCTGTCGCTCTCGATGATTACCTGCTTCCTCCTTGCAGCCACAATGTCCTCAACGGACTCAGCCTCCGTGTTCAACATCCTCGGGCAGAAGAAGCAAGGACTGAAGAACAATCTGAAGCCGCTTCTGGAACTTGAAAGCGGAAGCAATGACCCGATGGCCTACATCCTCACCATCCTGCTCATCCAGGTGGCCGGAAGTCTCAGCGCTGAAGGGGATATAAATACGGGAACCATTGTCCTGCAGGCATTGAAGACGCTTGTCCTGCAATTCGGCATAGGTGCCATTGCAGGTGTGGTGATGGGCTACGCCTCCATCTGGGTGCTGAACAGGGTAAACCTGAAGAACACCCCTCTTTATGCCATAATGCTGATGAGCACAGTGTTCTTCACATTCACGACCACCACGCTGCTCCAGGGCAACGGATATCTCGCCGTATACCTCGCCGGCATCATCATCGGGAACCACAAGATTGTCAACAGGAAAGACATATTTGCATTCTTTGACGGCATGACATGGCTGGTGCAGGTGCTGATGTTCATCACCCTCGGTCTCCTCGTCAACCCGCACGAAATGATGAAGACCGCACCGGCCGCCCTGCTCATAGGAGTGTTCATGATACTTGTTGCCAGACCGCTGAGCGTGTTCATTACCCTACTGCCTTTCCGGAAGATAAACTTCGCCTCCAAGACCTTCATATCATGGGTGGGACTCAGGGGGGCGGTCCCGATAATCTTCGCAACATATCCTGTCGTTGATGGGATTGAAGGCTCGGACATCATCTTCAACATCGTATTCTTCATCACCATCGTATCCCTCGTGGTGCAGGGGAGCTCGATCACATGGGTAGCCAGGCTCCTGAAGCTGGACCTACCTGAAGAGGAAAAGGAGACCGAACTCGGCTTTGAAGTGCCGGAAGAGGCCGGAAAGCTGGTTGAACTCACCCTCACAGCAGAATCCCTGAGCAACGGGAACACCCTCAAGGAACTTAAGATGCCGGAAGGGATGCTCGTAATGATGATAAAGCGTGACGGAAAATTCATCGTGCCCAACGGGAGCCGTATCCTGAAGGAGGGGGACAAGCTCCTCATAATCTATGACAATGACATGCCTGACTGACGGGATTCCGCCGGAGACAGGACATTGACATGACTGATGGAAGAAAAGCCGATTGACACCGGGACAGGGCTGCTCCATACCATAAGCTGCAGTCCGGAAGAATTGCCTGAAAGGTTCCAGAACCCTTTCAGATATGCCCCATGCCCGGCGGTGGTGAAGGCCGCAGAGGAAGTGATGCGGCATATAAACACGGACCTGGAGCTTGACAGGATGTTCCGGGAAGGGAAAATGCTCGGAGTCCTCATAGTCAGGATGCCGGAGCAATCCGGCACCCTGAGCAAAGAAATGCCGGGATCAGACAGCCGGAGCGGAAAAATTCCGACAGCAGACACCGACACACCGACATCCCGTCTTGCCTTCCTTGCTGCCTTTTCCGGGAATGTCTGCGGATACAGCTCCATCCCCTATTTCGTCCCCCCGATATTCGACCTGCTCGACCCTGAAGGGCATTTCAAAAAGGAGGAAGCGCAGATATCGGAGCTGAACAGGGAGATTCTCAGAATACAGCACGGCCCGGAATACATTTCAGCCTCGGAAAATCTGCAGAACATCAAGGCAGAAAAAGAGATGGCCGTATCTGCATGGAAAGAAAGGATGGCGTCGTCAAAACACCGCAGAGAGAGGATCAGGGAATGCCTACGTGCATCAGTTCCCGTAACGGAAGAAGACCTGCGGCATTACACATCCGCCGGCAGCAGCGGAACGGCAGCCCATGGAATCAGCCCGGAGGACATCGGAGCCATGCTGACAAGGGAAAGCCAGTTTGAAAAGGCGGAACTGAGACGAATCTCGGGAAAATACCTAGAAAGGACAGAAGAAGCCGCCTCTTCTCTTTCCGCAGAGGAAAACAGGATCAGGCAGTTGAAGGAGCAGCGTAAGGAAATGTCCGACAGGCTCCAGAAATGGATCTTCGACAGCTTCACCGTGATGAATGCCCTCGGCGAAAGCAGAAGCATATCAGCAGTATTCAGCGAAAAAGGCCTTGTTCCTCCCGGCGGTACAGGGGAATGCGCTGCCCCGAAACTCCTTCAATACGCCTTCAGCCACGGGCTCCAGCCTGTCGCAATGGGAGAATTCTGGTACGGGAAAAGCCCGGATGACGAAATCCGCAGCCACGGCAGGTTCTATCCTTCATGCAACAGCAAATGCGGACCTCTCCTCGGCTTCATGCTGCAGGGAATGGACACTACGGCACAGGGAATTGCCCTGCCCAAGACATCATCCGCCCAATTCGCTCCAGACACTGCAGAAAAGACAGACATGACAGAAACGGCAGGTACGACAGACATGGCTGAAAAGGCAGAAAAGCGTACCTGCCATATAATATATGAAGACAGCCACCTCGCCGTCATCGACAAGCCTCCGGGCATACCCTCCGTCCCTGGCAAGACAGGCATGAAATCCGTCCTGGAAATTCTTCGGGATGCAGGGAAAAATGTCCTTGAAGTGCACAGGCTGGACATGGACACTTCCGGACTGATGGTCTTTGCCAAGGATCGGGCGACACAAAGAGAGTTACGCCGCCAGTTTGAATGCAGGGAAACGGAGAAAGAATATGCCGCTGTCCTGGACATGTCTGCAAGCCGCTTTCCAATCAGCAGTGAGTCTGACGGAAATATCACCGGCATAACCGCCGCACGCCTTGAACCATGCTCACAATCACTCCGCCCCGGGGAAAAAGGCGTCATCTCCCTGCCCGTCTCCCCAGATTTCAACGACAGGCCGAGGCAGACCGTGGACAGGTCATCCGGAAAGGAAGCCGTCACTGAATACGAAATAACCGTCGTAAAAGGCAGCTCCGTCTTCATCAAGTTTCATCCGATGACAGGCCGCACACACCAGCTCAGGGTACATTCCGCCCACACTGACGGATTGGGAGCCCCCATTGCCGGAGACCGGCTCTACGGAAGCCCTGCATCCGCTCCCCGTCTCTGCCTTCATGCCTCTTCACTTGCATTCACGCATCCTGTGACCGGCAAAAGAATGCAGTTCTCCTCCCTCCCTGAATGGACGGAGGACAATGCATTTTTCCGACATTGAATCCTTCCAGGCCTTAAAATTACGAGAAAATTCAGTATTTTAGCGCCCGGTTACAGAAACAGTCTCCGGGCCCCGGGGAACTGCAAAACAAGACACGACAATGCACATAGGAATAGCCGGAAACATCGGAAGCGGGAAGACTACCCTTACCCGCATGCTCGCAGGACATTACGGATGGACGCCAAAATACGAGGCCGTCACATACAATCCATATATTGAAGACTATTACAAGGACATACACAGATGGTCATTCAACCTTGAAGTGTATTTCCTGACAAAGAGATTCAAGGATGTGCTTGAAATTTCCCGCTCTGGGGAAACCGTCATCCAGGACAGGACCATACTCGAAGGAGTGCACATATTCGCAGCCAACAACAGGGACATGGGGAACATTTCGGAAAGGGATTTCTCCACCTATATGGAATTGTTCGAACTGATGATGTCGCTCGTCAAGCTGCCTGATCTGCTGATATACCTCAAGTCTTCAATCCCCCATCTTGTAGGACAGATACAGAAAAGGGGGCGTGAATATGAAAAAGGCATCAGCATTGAATACCTGACAGGACTCAATGAAAAATATGAGCAATGGATATCCGGCTACCGGGGCGAAATCCTCACCATTGATGCCGACAACCTTGACTTTGAGAACCGTCCGGAAGACTTTTCGCTGATAACAGACATGATAGACGCCAGGCTCTACGGACTTTTTTGAAAACATAATCATATCTTACGCAATAAAACTGAAAATAAGACCGGAATGAAAAGGAATTTAGTGAACATCGCAATTGCGGCATCCGCAGTGTTATTTGCATCCGGATGTTCCGAAAATGCCACAGAGAACTTCACTGACAGGCTCCATGACCTGATTGACAGGACTGAAGAAAAAATCAACAGCCTCGGCGACAAGAGCTCGGAAAGCTGGAAGGACACCGAAAAGGAATTCAACAGGCTTGTTGACGAATACGAGAAAAACATTGACAAATTCACCAGAAAGCAGAAAAGAAAAATAGAAAAGTCCATAAATGAGTTTGAAAAGATGAAGGAGAAGGCCGTGGACAAGGCCACTGAGAAGGTGGACGATGCCGCCGAAAAAATAGGCAAGGAACTGGACAAGGCCGCAGACAAGATTGAAAAGTCTGCAGACCAGGCCCGCAGGAAAAACCGCTCCGGAAACGGAAATGAAACGGCAGCAGACAACAGTCAGGAGCTGAAAAAGATCTGAATAACTCCGCTCCTGAACAAAACGATTCTGGAACAAACCGATTGGAGACAACATGAAAAAAGTCAGAATAACAGTGCTGAAAACCACTCTGGACAAGGAACTCGCCGCAGAATACGGAGTTGAGGGCCTTACAGTCTGCCCGATGATGAAAGAAGGGCAGGTCTTCCCTATTATGGAGACTGGATACGCAAGCCCGGAGTGGCCATCTGCAGCTGCAACGACGGACTCCGCCCTGTAATCTTCAAGCTTGAAGCCACCGACGAGGAAGCCGTGATCGGCTATGCGCCTGTAAGATGAAATAGCATTGCCGTACTGACATATGGAAGTATGGAAAAATAAAAAGCCGGCAGGAATGGGGGAAATCCTGCCGGCGGACTTACTGCCGAATCCCGAATCTCCGGATCCTGCGCCACAATCGCACTTCAACTCAATGTCCGGATACATCCTTGCTTTTGAGGCTCAACCATTTATCATATTGATCAGCAGTAAGGGGGTCTTTCATTTTTCAAGCATATCGGTTTCTGATTCCGGCATGCAAAGTTAAGCCACTCCAGACAAGAGCAAAAGATAATCGACAAAACCAAAAATTTCATCGTCCAAACAAAGCCGGATCAATCTGTCCGGCTGCATACGCGGCACAAGAAAAGGCTCCTGCCTTTCATGACCGTCAGCCATTCCAAAGGCGGGAGCCTGCATATCACTCAAGAGCCCGGGAAATATCAGCATCCCGGGTGTGTCATTCTATTTCTCGTCAGGAGCATAAAGGAACTGGTTGAGAGGCGAAGGATAGTCGCAATAATCTTCCGGAGAGAAGAAACGGTCAAGTTCTGCCTGGGCGTTCTCAACTGAATCCGATGTATGGACAATATTTTCCTGGGCACTGAGAGCATAGTCTCCACGGATGGTGCCCGGAGCGGCATTCCTGGCATTGGTGGAACCGGCCATGGCCCTGACCACCTTCACTGCCTCGAATCCTTCCCAGCAGCACAGAATCACAGGAGCTGCCGTCATGCCGCTGCAGAGCCACGGGAAAAACGGCTTGCCCTTCAGATGGGCATAATGCACATCAAGAATGGACTGGTCAAGCTGCTTCATCTTCATGGCGACGAGCTTCAGCCCTCTCTTTTCAAAACGGGATATGACTTCTCCCACAAGGCCGCGCTGGAGAGCACCCGGCTTCAATATGACAAGTGTCCTTTCCATATTTCCTATTTTATAAACTGTGCACGCAACTTCTCTATCTTGGCATCGGCAGACTCACCGCGGGCTCCGAAATAGAACTTGATCTTCGGCTCAGTGCCTGAAGGACGGACTGAAACGACATCACCTTCGGAAGTGAAGAACTGGAGTACATTTGATTTCGGAAGCCCAGTCTCCTCCGGCCTGTTGTAGTCGATCACCTTGGTGACAGGCACCCCGGCAAGTTCCTTAGGCGGATTGTTTCTCATGTCAGTCATGATGGCGGCAATCTCGGCAACGCCTTCCTTGCCCTTGCGGACGAGGGACACAAGCCCTTCCTTGTAATATCCGAACTCTGCGTAGATGTCCTGGAGAAGCTGATAAAGTGTCTTTCCCTGGTCTGCAGCCCACGCGGCACATTCTGCAACCATCGCACAGGATATAGGGGCATCCTTGTCACGCACGAACTGGCCCACATTGAAGCCGTAGCTCTCCTCGCCTCCACAGATGAACTCGCCCTTGCCTTCGTTGCAGCGCACCACATCGGCTATATATTTGAAGCCGGTAAGCACATTATATACCTTGACCCCGTATTTTTCTGCAATGGCACGTATAAGTTCCGTGGTGACGATGGTCTTGACCACATATTTGGTGTCATCGATCTTACCTAGCTCGGACCAGCGTCTGAGGATATAGTATGTCAGCATGGAAGCAGTCTGGTTGCCGTTGAAAAGCACCATCTTGCCGTCATTGTCACGCACCGCTATACCGAGACGGTCCGCATCAGGGTCAGTGGCCATGACGATGTCTGCACCCTCCCTGTCAGCAACTGCCACAGCCATTTCCAGGGCAGAATGCTCTTCAGGGTTAGGGGACTGTACAGTAGGGAAATTGCCGTCGTTGACATCCTGCTCCGGCACGTGGAAGATATTCTCGAAGCCGAGCCTCTTCAGGATTTCAGGCACGATGCGCACTCCGGAGCCGTGCAGCGGAGTGTAGACGATCTTCAGGTCCTTGTGCCTTGCCCTTGATTCAGGTGAAAGCATGAGGGTCAGCACATCATCCATATAGGCATTGTTCATCTCATCGCCCATGACCTCTATGCCACCTTCCTTTCCGTCTGCCTTGTATTTCACCATCGAAGGATCTGAAATGGCATTCACCTCGGCTACAATCTCCTTGTCGACAGGTGCAATGATCTGCGCACCGTCGCTCCAGAACACCTTATATCCGTTATATTCCTTAGGATTGTGGGAAGCCGTGATCATCACCCCTGCAGTGGCATGCTTCTTCCTCACCGCATAGCTCAGAAGCGGAACCGGATGCAGGCAGTCATATATGAACACATGGATTCCATTGGCGGAAAGCACCTCCGCAGTGATCTTGGCGAAAGTCTCGCTGTTGTTGCGGCTGTCAAATGAGACGCACACGCTGTGGCTGTCACCCGGCACATTCTTGAGGATGTAGTTTGCCAGCCCCTGTGTGGCCATTGCCACTACATATTTGTTCATGCGGTTGGTACCCACTCCCATCACGCCGCGAAGACCGCCGGTGCCGAATTCAAGGTTGCGGTAAAAGGCATCCTCAAGACCGGCAGGATCCGAGTCCATCAGCCTTTTTACCTCATCTTTTGTTTCCTGGTCATAGTTCCCGTCGAGCCAGCTTTGGGCTACTTCTCTGAAATTTTTTTCCATAATATTAAGAACATTGAATATGATTTTCTTATCGTACCTTTATTTACCTTATCGTATTTTATTAAAATGATTACAATTTCATTGTCATATCGTACAAATATAAGAAATTTATCTCAAAAAACTTATTTTTGCACCATCAATCATAAAGGGAAAATGACGAACTTCAGGGAGTTCATACTCGAACATGAAAATGACGACACCGCAAGGCTGCTTCTGTCCAAGGACAGATGGCCGGACATAGACATGCCCCTTGCGGCAAACACGATAGAATCCCGGCGCAGACTCAGGACCAAGGTCCCTTCCTGGCACTCATGTCCGGACCTTGTGTATCCCAACAGGATTTCAGCTGAGCAATGCAGTTCTAGCGAAACGGCGGAGGTGAAGGCGGAAATAGCCTTGAGACTGGTGGGCGGCAATGCCGAAAAGACAATACGCATTGCAGATCTGACCGGAGGTCTCGGGGTGGATACTGAAGCATTCCGTAAAGCCGGATTCGAAGTTCTGTATAATGAGATGGACAGCGCTCTTTACAGAGCAGCCAGACACAATCTCACTGCCCTCGGACACGACGGGATCACATTCTGCAACCATGAACTTGTTCCTGAAAGGGACATCGACAAGGCAGGTCACGACGGGGAGACGTCATCAGGCGGAAGGTCTGCAGGACATGACCGGTCAGGAGCCGGGCAGTCCGGGACTCCGGTCACAGCCGGCATGATGCTGAGGGATTTCTGTCCTGACATCATATTCCTGGACCCTGCAAGAAGGGCTGCCGACGGGAAAAAGGTGTTTCTTCTCGAAGACTGCCGCCCCGACATACTGGACCTGAAAGACGAACTGCTCTCCTGCGCAAGGTTTCTGATGGTCAAACTTTCTCCAATGGCGGACATAGGCATGGTCTGCTCCAGGCTCGGCTGCAGCTGCCGTGAAATGCACATAATAGCCACCAAAGGCGAATGCAGGGAACTGCTTGCCGTCCTGGATAGGGACTGGAACGGCGAAACGACATTCTGCGCATGGGAGTCCGGCTCCCCGTTCATCTTCACCGGCAGACAGAAGGATGAGGCAGTCCCGTCATATATGCACGACATGAGCGAAATTCACGAAGCCGGATACCTTTTCGAGCCCGGGAAGGCCCTGATGAAATCCGGAGCCTTTGACCTGATATGCTCCAGATTCGGCCTTGTCAAGCTCGCAAAGTCCACCCATATCTATATTACTCCGGCAGAAAAAGCCACCGGCCTTTCCCGATATGGAAAAGTCTTCCGGATAAAGGAAATCCTGCCGCTGAACAATGCAGGAATCCGACAGGCAGGAAACACCTGGCCGCAGGCCGATGTCACTGCGAGGAATATCCCTATGACAAGTGAAAACCTGAAGGCAAAGCTCCAGAAAACCGGGGGCACAAAAAGCAGGAAACCATCAAAAACCGACCCAATCCGCCCCCTCTCCCCGACTATGTCATCCGCCATGGAGCCGGCCTCGACCAATGCCTTTTCTTCCCCCGCCGATGCCCGTCAGGACATCCACATCTTCGGTCTCAGATGCGAATCTGCCCCTTCCTCCGAAAACCTCCTCATCATCACCTCAAGACTGCAGTTCATTCAGACTTGAGATAACGGAGCCAGAATTCGCGGTTGGCGGAGATGAAATGCTCCTGCTGGGCGCCGCGGTAGCCGTGCATTCCGTCAGGGTATATCATGAAGTCGAACTTCTTGCCGGACTTCTGGAGGGCATCGATGAACTGGAGGGTGTTCTGGAAATGCACATTGTCATCGCCGGTACCGTGGGTGAGCTTCAGCATGACAGGCTCCGGACAGGAGCTGCTCGACACGGCGGCCGCGGACTGCCCGCCTTCCTGCTTTCCGGAATATTCCGCAGGATATCCATCGACATAATTCAATGCGCATGCCGCCTTGTAGCCCTCAGGATTGTTCTGAGGCGTGTCCATATACCTTTCCGTATAATGGGAATCATAGAGGGACCAGTCGTAGACACCGCCGCCTGCAACTCCATAATGGAAATGCTCCGGAGCCTGCATGAGGAGCATCGATGTCATGGTGCCGCCGAATGAGAAGCCCTCCACGCCGATCTTGTCAGACAGCACATACGGAAGAGACTGGAAATATTCGGCCCACTCCACGAAATCCTGTACTTCATGAACCGTAAGCTGCCTGTAGACCATGTCAAGTCCTTCACGGCCGTTATGCCCTGAAGCACGGCAGTCGGCAGTCACCTCAATGATGCCGTTTTCTGACCACCACCGGCTGTTTGAGTTCGGGGTTATCCAGCGGTCCCTGACCACAGGAGTATCCGGTCCCCCGTAAATGTCGAAATGGACGGGATATTTTTCCTCAGGATTGAAATCCTCAGGCCAGGTGATCGATGCCGGAATGACAAGGCCGTCTGATGTAGTGAGATAGATTATACGCGGCAGAGCATGGTCTTCAGGACTGAAGCCCTCGTATGCCATGTCGGCCACCACATGCTCCCTGCAGTGGCGTCCGGAGCGAGCAAGTCCCTGCAGGGCGGTGTCGGATGTCCTTGCAGCGGCCACATCTCCCGCCGCCGGCCCCGTGGCGGCAATTCCCTCCATGTCAGGACGGGTAAGACATTCAACAGGAATGGAAGGAACCGTCCTGTATGTCTCAAACACCGACACCCGCACCGGAGTCACGGAATTGGAACAGGAAGCTGTGAAATATTTCCCGTCAGGGGAAAAAACCACATTGCGCACATCATATACCGGGTCTGTCAGAGCCGTGACAACACCCTTGGAATCGACCTTGTAGAGAGCCTGTCGGACTGTCGCATCCCTCCTGGCGGTGAAATATACATCACCTTTCCGCTCGTCCACACGCAGGATGCTGATGTCCCAGTTCCTGCCGTCAGTAAGCCTGCGGAAGGTCTTCCCGTCGTATGAAAGGAAATATATCTGTTCCCATCCGGTCTCGAAACGGCGGGCCATGTAAAGACCATTGTCCTTGAACACGATGCCGTCTATCCAGTCCAGCCAGGTCTTGTATTCCTCATGGTAGACATGGGTTTTGGAGCCGTCAAGGGCATCCACGCGATAGAGGTCAAGGGTATTCTGGAGCCTCGGCATCCTTGAAATGAAGAAGCCCTTGCTGTCGGCACCCCAGAAAGGGATTCCGAAATACTGCTCTTCCTCAGGATTAAAGTCCGCCCAGACTATGCCCGGCTGCGCAAAAGCAAAAGCCGCTGCCACATCAGCAATCCCTATCTTCACCTCAGGATTCCTCTCCCCTGCCTTCGGATAACGGGTATTTCTCAAGGAGCCGTCCTGCCCGAACGGGGAATATATCGGGAAAAGAGGGACCAGTGTATTGTCAAACCTGTAGAACCCTATCTTCGTGCCGTCCGGCGACCACCAGAATGCCCTGTATTTGCTTGGCCTGCCCAATATCTCCTCATAATACACCCAAGAGGCATAGCCGTTGAGTATCAGTTCGCTCCCGTCAGTTGTCAGGCGCACTTCCCTGCCGCTCGCTATGTCGGTCACATAAAGGTCATTGTCTCTCGTATAGGCTATCTTCGTGGAGTCCGGGGAATATGTCATGTTCACCGCACCTTCCGGATGCACAGGGAAGTCACTGAATTTCTCCGGAGCCGACACCCCGTGCTCAGTCTGTCCTGTCCTGGCATTGAAGACAAAGGCAGTGCCGTCAGTGTATGTCCCGTCGTATGTGAAAATGACTTCCTGCGGCGAAATCCATTTCCATTTGGACGGCACCCTGTTGAAAGCATTCTCTGCAGCATCGGCAACCGGTGCAGCCACAGACTGGTTCAGGCTTCCGCCAAAGAGGCACAGCACTGTTCCCAAAATGATTGATTCCTTTATTATTTTCATGACCCTCTGAATTTTCAATATCTGGAATTTTCCTTTTGTCATCCGAAGACCTCATCCTTGAAATTGACAAAATAAACTTTCTCGACAGCCCTCGTAATGGCCGTATAAAGCCATTTGAGGTCATCCGATGTCACTTCATCCTGCCAGAACGGATTGTCTATGAAGACGCATTTCCATTGTCCGCCCTGCGACTTGTGGCAGGTGACCGCATTGGCATATTTCAGCTGGAGGGCATTGTAATATTTGTCCTCCCTCACCGCCTCATAGCGTTTCTTCTTGTTTCCTATATGGGCATAATCCTCATTCACCCCATTATACAGCATGTTCTGCTGTTCGTATGTCAGGGCTGCACTTTCCGCCTCAAGGGTGTCAAGTATCACCTTGGCCTCCAGCTCGAGATCATCATAGTCCGGGAACACCAGCCTCGCCTGGGCGAAATGCAGACCATACCTTTCTTCGTATCCGGAAATCTTCAGCAGTCTGGCCATATCCCCGTTGGCGATATAGTCAAGGCCTTTCACATCAGGCGGTATCTGATAGCAGTTCTTGACTATCATCAGCCTGTCATCCCTGACCAGCCTGTCTTCCTTGAACTGCACCATGGAACGGATTCCGGCATTGTATTTTATCGCCCTCCTGTTGGAGCGGCACAATATCATTGTCTCCTCCTCTCCCCATCTTCCGAAGGCATCCGACACCGCCTCGATCAGGTCTCCGCCTCCTATCCGCTCCACATCGCTGAATCCGTCAGTCCGCAGCCGGAGATCTGAAACGGGCAATGAATCCTGGAAATACATCCGGGCGGAGCCGCCTTCCCCGTCACCGGAATCACCGGAAATGAGCCGCCTTATCTCCGTGGCATTGGCAAGGATGCCGGACTCCGCCTTCTGGCGGACCACAGTGACCATGTCGCACCACTCCACATCTCCGAGCATCCCCATATAGTCCCGGGAGAGAGCCGGACTGCAGTCAAGCCCGACAGGCGGCAGCTGGGCTGCATCCCCTATCAGTATCAACCTGTTGTCCAGTCCGCTCCGCACATACGACACAAGGTCTTCCAGAAGATTTCCGGAGCCGAAGAAGCCTGTCGACTGTGACTGCACAGTGTCAATACCGATGAGCGACACCTCGTCCACTATATATATGGTATCCCTTTCCTTGTTCGGGGCAAGGGAAAACTGTCCGAATCCGTCCCCGCCGACGGACTTCTGTCTGTATATGTGCTTGTGTATCGTGAATGCAGGCTGCCCCGCATATCCGGATAGCACCTTCGCCGCCCGCCCTGTCGGGGCAAGAAGCACGCATGGCACCTCCAGCCTGCGCATAGTGCCGATTACTGCAGCAATTGCCGTGGTCTTGCCGGTACCGGCATAGCCGTTGACCACCATGATGTCTGCACCGTCCCCGGATATGAAATCAGCAGCCAGACGGAGCATCCTCTCCTGGCACGATGTCGGTCCGAATCCCAATGCCGACACAAACTCTGAATATAAGAAATCGCTTTTCCCCATGATACGGAACCGGCTTCGTCATTGCATTTTGCAAAAATAGGAAATCCGCCACAAAATCCGGCATTTTGTTTTGTATTCTTTTAGTGCTATATTTGGCCTGATGGCCACCGTATATTT
Organism: Candidatus Cryptobacteroides merdavium; assembly: GCA_017694755.1. GTDB lineage: Bacteria > Bacteroidota > Bacteroidia > Bacteroidales > UBA932 > Cryptobacteroides > Cryptobacteroides merdavium. The sequence continues at coordinate 24,854 of JADIMO010000097.1, read as the reverse complement.
GTCCGCTTCGCGTCCACATATACTGTTCACGCCTCGGCAATGCAAGCCTGACGGCTTGTATGCCTGGCCCATCCCGCAACATCCATAAGACATGAAGTCTTCTGTCTGTCGCGGAATGAACAGTCAAAATGCTTCCGCATTTGCATTGCTCTCGGCTTCTTCGTATATTTGCCGCGTTTTAGGACACCGAAGACGACTTTTTGAACATATTCATCCATGAAAGGAAACATTGAAGAAACTGAATACGCCGTTGTCACCGGAGCAAGCTGCGGATTGGGCAAATCATTCGCCATTGACCTTGCTTCCAGAAAGATAAACACGATACTCATTTCACTTCCGGGGGAAAACATAGCTGAAGTATGCGATGAATGCCGCAAAAAAGGTACAGAAAGCCATTTTTACGAAGCAGACCTGACGGACAGGTCGGAACTCCTCAGGGTGACCGAGGAAATCAACGGAAAATACAAGGTGAAGATCCTGATCAACAATGCCGGGACGGGCGGCAGCACCGTCTTCGAACAGGCATCGCTGAAATATCTGGAAAACATCATCGAACTGAATACGGGCGTCACGACATTTCTGACACACGAGCTCATTCCGAACCTCAAGAAGAATGCGCCGTCCTACATACTGAACATATCTTCGCTTGCATCCATGACCCCGACAGGCTACAAGACGGTCTACCCGGCGTCAAAAAATTTTGTCAGATACCTTTCAATCGGTCTCAGGGAAGAACTGAAAGACTCCTCCGTGTCAGTCAGCGTCGCCCTTCTCGGCCCGATGCCGACGAAGCCGGAAATCGTGGAAAGGATAAAGAGCCAGGGATGGGTGGGCAAATTCCTCACTGTCACCACCATGCTGGCGGCAAGAAAATGCATAGACAAGATGTTCAAGGGCAAGTCGACAATAGTGGTCGGAATTTCAAACAAATTCAGCTACTGGCTTCTGAAATGCATACCGGAAGGACTCCGCGCATCGATAATGACGAAGTCAATGAAAAATGAACTCAGGTGCCAGGGCATAACGAAATGACAGAAGGAATGGAAAAAGTGCTGGTAACGGGAGCAAACGGAATGCTCGCCTCAAACATAATTGCAGAACTCCTTGAACAGGGATATGAAGTCATAGGCACCGTAAGGAGCATCGGAAAATATCATGGTCCTCATGGCACGGGGCTCAGGCTGGAGGAATGCGACTTCAAGGACACTGCCGCAATGGAAAGGCTCATGGAAGGATGCACAGCCATAGTCCATGTGGCAGCCATGACCTCCCAGGGGGAAAATGACTACGGAAAATTCCGGAAAGTGAATGTCACCGCCACGGAAAACCTCGTGAAGACCGCCATAAGGAAAGGTCTGAAAAGATTCCTCTATGTCAGCACAGCCAACGCCATCGGATACGGCGAAGGCGAAGGGAAGCCGATGATGTACCCGTTCACCGCTTCCCACTATGCCGTGAGCAAGACAGAGGCAGAAAAGGCCATTCTCCCGTACAAAGACAGAATAGACATAGTCATAACCAACCCGACCTTCATGGCCGGACGCTACGGGACTGCCCAGGGCTCGAACAGGCTGTTCAACATGGTCCGCAAGTCCCCTGTCGTGTTCTGCCCGAAAGGCGGCAAGAATGTCCTTGATGTGCGTGAGGCCGCAAGAGGCATGGTCCTCGCCCTCCAGAAAGGGCGCAACGGGGAAAACTACCTGATCACAGGCCGGAACTACAGCTACCGTGAGCTTTTCTCCGAGGCCGCAAATGCCATCGGCAGGCATCCTCTGCTCATCACCGTCCCGAACTTCCTGCTCAAGGCCGCAGGCGCCCTCGGCGACCTCCTTCACAAGATGGGCATCTCATCCGACCTCTCCACTGCCAATGTCACCATGCTCATGATCAACAACCACTACAACGCCACCAAAGCCGAAAAAGAACTCGGCTTCAAGGCCGCCCCCGCCGACTTCCGCGAAATCCTGTCATATTGAAAAGCAGACTGTACCAGCTCAGATATTCCGTCTTCCGGCTGCCTGCAGGCATATTCTCCAGTGGCGGTCAAAACCAAGCGGACTGCCCTTGTCCCGGTAATGTAATATTAGTATATTTGGCCATAAATGTCCACTTATACTGTTGCGCCTCGGCAGAGCAAATAAATTTGCTCTGCGCTCGGCTTCTGCGTATATTTGCAGGATATATGCCATATCCATTGCTGAAACGGAAGGCATCCCACTGCGAAATTTGAAACAACTAACAATAAAAAAATCTGGAAATGAAAAAAATAATGCTGACGGCGGCTGCCGTGATTGCCATTTCTGCCGTACAGGCCTTTGCCCAGGACAACAAGGACACAAAGGAGCCTGAGTACGAATTCACTACAATCAAGGAAAACCCGATTTCATCCATCAAGGACCAGCACCGTTCAGGCACATGCTGGTGCTTCTCAGCACTTTCATTCCTGGAGTCCGAGATAATGAGGACAAAGGGATATGACAATGTGGACCTGTCCGAAATGTTCGTTGTCGGGAAATCCTACCATGACAGGGCGATAAAGTTCGTTAGGCTTGACGGACATCTGAACTTCGCCGCAGGAAGCTCTTTCGGAGATGTGCTGAATGTCATCAGGGACTACGGAATCGTTCCGCAGGATGTGATGCCGGGACTCAATTACGGGACAGAGAAGCCGGAACATTTTGAAATGGACGCAGCCCTCAAGGGATATGTGGACGCCATCGTGAAGAATCCGAACAGGACGCTGACCACCGCATGGGTGAACGGACTTGACGGCATTCTGAAGGCATATCTCGGTGAGGCACCTGCAGAGTTCGAGGTGGACGGGACGACATACACACCTGAATCATACAGAGACTGGCTCGGAATCAATCCTGACGACTATGTTTCAATCACTTCGTTCACGCACCATCCGTTCTACACCCAGTTCCCTATCGAGGTCTGCGACAACTGGAGATGGGATCTTTCATACAATGTGCCTCTTGACGAACTGATGGAAATCATGTATAATGCCATTGACGAAGGCTACACCATCGCTTGGGCATCTGATGTCAGCGAAAAAGGATTCACCAGGGATGGCATAGGTGTCATTCCTGAAGATGATGCTGCCCAGACAAGCGGCTCCGACCAGGAAAAGTGGATAGGAAAGGAGACTGAAAAGCCTGAAGAAAAGACTGTGGCTAAGGAGAAGACCATCACACAGGAAATGAGGCAGGACGGCTACGACAGGAAGACCACCACCGACGACCACGGAATGCAGATCTACGGCACGGCAAAGGACCAGAACGGCACCATGTACTTCCTCGTGAAGAACTCATGGGGCGAAGCCGGCAAATACAAGGGCATCTGGTATGTATCCGACTCATTCGTGAGATACAAGACAATGAACATTGTCGTGCATAAGGACGCAGTGCCTAAGGACATAAAGAAGAAACTCGGAATCAAATAATTGCGGCATTTCATCAGTTTCAAGGAAATGAATATCGCAAGGCATATTCCCAATACGGTCACATCCATGAATCTCCTGTGCGGGGTTCTGGGTGTGATCAGTGTTTTCAACGGCAGGCAGGACATCGCATTCTGCCTGATGCTCGCGGCAGCCGCATTTGATTTTCTGGACGGGTTCGCCGCACGTGCACTCGGGGCATATTCAGCCATAGGAAAGGAGCTTGATTCCCTGGCAGACATGGTCAGTTTCGGGCTTCTGCCGTCGGTCATGCTTCACTGCCTCATGCAGGAAATGTCTTCCGGTGCTGACATCTGGAGCTATGTCCCGCTTCTGATAGTGATATTTTCAGCCCTCAGGCTGGCCAAGTTCAATGTGGATGAAAGGCAGAGCGAGAATTTCATTGGGCTTGCCACACCTGCATGCGCAATGCTGTGCGGATCACTGGCATATTATATCAGCCGCGACCCTGACAGCTTCCTGACAAGGTGGGCGGAAGGCTTCGTGTTCATCCCGGTGCTTTCCGTTGTGCTGTCGGTCCTGCTGGTGAGCGAGATTCCCATGTTCTCCATGAAATTCAAGAAAAATGTGCAGAAAGGAACTCCCATCTACAAGATGCGCGTCTTTCTGATGGGATGGACTGCCGTTTCGATTCTCCTGGTCTGGATTCTCGGACTGAACTGGTCAATGATTGTCATCCTCGTGTTCACCCTCTACATCATCATGAATCTGGTGAATGCTGCGGTTACGGCGGGAAGCAAATAACTCCGCCGGATGGACAGTTAAGCGCTTCGGCCACGGTATGGATGATTCTTTGAGGCGGGAGGACACCAATATAAAAATGGACTGGTCTTCGTCAGAACCAGTCCATTTTTTATTTCCTGCATCAACGGCATTTGCCGCAGGCATCATTTTCAGAAATTGGTTGCGTGGATCTTGAAGTAGCTCTTCGGATGCTTGCATACAGGGCAGATCTCAGGAGCCTTCTTTCCGATGACGATGTGGCCGCAGTTGCCGCACTCCCATATCATGTCTTCATCCCTTGAGAACACGATGCCGTCCTTTACATTTGCAAGAAGCTTGCGGTAACGCTCCTCGTGCATTTTCTCGATGGCAGCCACCTTCTCGAAGAGAACAGCTATCTCAGTGAATCCTTCATCGCGGGCGTCCTTTGCAAAGCCGGCATACATGTCAGTCCACTCATAGTTCTCACCCTCAGCTGCATCCAGAAGATTTTCTTCTGTAGTAGGAATATCACCGCCGTGGAGGAGCTTGAACCAGATCTTTGCATGTTCCTTCTCGTTGTTGGCAGTCTCCTCGAACAGGTCGGCTATCTGTACATATCCGTCCTTCTTGGCCTTGGAGGCATAATAGGTGTATTTGTTGCGGGCCTGTGACTCACCTGCAAAAGCTGCCTGAAGATTAGCCTCAGTCTTAGTTCCTTTCAATTCTTTCATGACTTTCTAATTTAGATTTTTTAAAAATTAGCAAAACACTTCACAAAGATAGGAAAATTAAATCTAAATCCAAAATTCCTGCAGGCAATTTACACAGATCTCTCGACAGCGCTCGAGAAGACTCTTTGGGGACACTCAATTTTTTTCGCGGCCGCGATAGATGCGGTAGCCGATGAGGGCGACGGCAATGGACATGAGCGGGGAGATGATGTTGAAAATACAATATGGAAGATAGTCGACAGTCGGCACCTTCAGTACGGTGGACTGGGTCATGCCGCAGGAATTCCACGGGATGAGCACGGAAGTGACCGTAGCAGAGTCCTCCACAGAACGGCTGAGAAGGCGTTTTTCATACCCTTTCTGTTCATAGAGGCGTTTGTAGAGGCTGCTTGTGAGAATGATTGAAAGATACTGGTCGCCTGTGGTCATGTTGCAGAAAAGGCCTGTGCCGACAGTGGATGTCACAATCCCTGTCCTGCCGGAAATGCTTCTTGTCAGCATGTCGGTAAGGCTCTGGAGCATGCCGCTGCCGGTGAGGAGCCCTCCGAAAGTGACCGAACAGATGATCAGGAAAATGGTGTTGAGCATCCCGGTCATTCCTCTGGTGGAAATCAGGGAATCAAGCTCCGGACTGCCGGTGGATATGCCTGTCGGACCGTAAACGGACATCATCAGCCCCTTGAAGGCATCCCGGAAAGAAAGTGTGCCGGAAAAGGCATCCTGCGCACCGGAAGCAACCTCGTGGATGATGTGCGGCTGTGCAAACAGAGAAGTCACCCCGGCGACAAGGGCAGCTATGAAAAGAGTCAATATAGCCGGCACTTTCCTGACAATGAGGAAGCCTGTGAACAGAGGCACGAGCAGAAGCCATGGAGATATGTTGAATGTCTCCTTGAGCGTGCCGGAGAATTCCGCCACCTGCGACACTTCCGGAGAATGATGGATGAGGCTTGCAACAAGGAACACCAGGAATGTGATTGTCATGGAAGGCACTGTGGTAATCAGCATGTATCTGATATGGGTGAAGAGAGGGGTACCGGAGGCAGACGATGCAAGGACTGTGGTATCCGAAAGCGGGGAAATCTTGTCCCCGAAATATGCCCCCGAAATGATAGCCCCTGCAGACCACCCCGGATCGAATCCCTGGGCCGTGCCTATGCCTATAAGTGCCACACCGACAGTGGCTATCGTGGTCCAGGAACTTCCTGTCATCACCGACACCAGGGCGCTTATGACGCACGAAGCCGCCAGGAACATGCCCGGAGTGATCACCTTCATTCCATAGTATATCAGTGTCGGCACCACTCCGCTCACCATCCATGTGCCTGCAATGGCACCGATCAGAAGCAGAATCAGGACAGCCGACCCCACGGATCTTATATTGTCGAGAACCGAATCTTCAAGGGTCTGCCATGACACCTTGTAGCCGGCCATTGCTATTGCCACTATCACTGCCGATGCCAGCAGCAGCGCCACCTGGCTTCCTCCCGCAAGCGAATCCGCCCCGAATATCCGTATCACCGCCACCAGTACAGCTATCAGCACGATGAACGGCACCAGCGACACCATCCATGAAGGCCGTCTTTCCGCAGCACCGCTCTCCCCTTCCCCGTCCGGACCTGCACCGTGCCCTACGGACAGGCTCTCTTTCTGCTGTCTTTCTATATTTGAAGAAATGCGGACTCGCGCCTCCGAAGCCCCCACATCCTCCATCTTCCTCTTTCTGAAAGAAAATCTCTTCATTTCCATGAATATTCCCGGTTCAACATCATCTGCGGCGCAAAGATAAACAAAAAAAACAGGACCGCCTTGCGGCAGTCCTGCGGATATCATTTGAATGGATATTCAAATTATTTGCTGATGACACGTGCCATTTCGCAGACCTTGTTTGAATAGCCCCACTCGTTGTCATACCAGGAAACGACCTTCACGAATGTAGGATCGAGCTGGATACCGGCCTTCTCATCGAAGATGGAAGTGTGGGAGTCACCGCGGAAGTCAGTTGAAACCACTGACTCATTTGTATATCCGAGGACACCTTTGAGCTCGCCCTCAGAGGCTTTCTTCATTGCAGCGCAGATCTCCTCGTAAGTTGCAGGCTTCTCAAGCTCTACAGTGAGGTCAACAACTGAAACGTCAGAGGTAGGGACACGCATTGACATGCCGGTGAGCTTGCCGTTGAGCTCAGGGAGAACCTTGCCTACAGCCTTTGCAGCACCTGTTGATGAAGGGATGATGTTCTCGAGGATACCGCGGCCGCCTCTCCAGTCTTTCTTGGAAGGACCGTCAACAGTCTTCTGGGTAGCTGTTGCAGCGTGAACTGTAGTCATGAGGCCTCTCTTGATGCCAAATGTCTCGTGGAGAACCTTTGAGATAGGAGCAAGGCAGTTGGTGGTGCAGGATGCGTTGGAGATGATGTCCTGACCTGCATATGTCTTGTCGTTCACACCATATACGAACATTGGAGTGCTGTCCTTTGAAGGAGCTGACATGATGACTTTCTTGGCACCAGCCTCGATGTGCTTGCGGGCTTTCTCGTCAGTAAGGAAAAGACCTGTAGACTCAACTACTACATCAGCGCCCACTTCATTCCATTTGAGGTTGGCAGGATCCATCTCTGCAGTCAGGCGGATCTTGTTGCCGTTCACTACGAGATATCCGTCCTCAACTGCCACTTCATGGTTGAAACGGCCATGAACCGAGTCATATTTCAGCATGTATGCAAGATACTCAGGATCGAGGAGGTCGTTGATTCCCACTACCTGGATGTCATTTGCAAAATTCTCTACAGCTGCACGGAATACCATACGGCCGATACGGCCAAATCCGTTAATACCAAGTTTGATCATTGCTTTAATATTTTAAAAGTAAACAAATTTCCAATGTCGGCAGAAACTTTTTCCGTTTCCGGCGTACCGCTCCTGCAAATACGGTGCAAAAATAGAAAAAATAATGAATAATCTGACAAATTTGGCAGAAAATACTTTCAGTCCTGTATTCCGGAACAACAGGAACCGCTCAGGACAAAAAATCCGGCACGATTCCAAACGGCTTGACATGGAACACATGACAATATGTCAGTACAGTCATCACATATTGTGCACATCGCCTCGGCATAATCGGCAATTCCAGGTGAAGTCAAACATCTGGATTCACCCCACATCGTCGCAGCCCCGTTCCAGGGCTCAGAAGTGATGACGTCAAAATTGTTGCTGAAGAGTCCCTTGCCGCCACCTTTTAAATATAGAGTCGTACCATAATAGCCCATCAGATCGTCAAGACTGACGGTTCCTCCGGAGAAGGCGCCGATCAAGAGGAAAAGATGATGTTTTTCCATATAGTGTTGCCATATATCATGTTTACGAATCAGGAAAAACGGATATTTGAAGTATATTTGCACACTGAAAATTCATGGCAAAGCGATGGAAATACTTTTGACAAACGATGACGGATACAAGGCCAAGGGCATAAAGGTTCTGGCAGAAATCATGAAGAAGTTCGGAAATGTCACCGTAATAGCACCGAAAAGACACCAGTCAGGCATGTCCATGGCGGCATCGCTTGGGCTCAAGCAGATAGCATACAGGGAGCTTTCCGGGGAAGAGGCGGAACTGGACACATACAGACTGGAGGACGGTCCCCTTACGAAGGAAGGAAATACGGAAGGGACAGTGAAATGGGCATATCTGGACGCCACTCCCGCAAGCTGTGTGAAATTCGGGCTGAATACCTGCTTTCTGGGGAAATTCCCGGATGTGGTGGTCTCCGGCATCAACCACGGATCCAACGCATCAAGCGCATCGTGTTATTCAGGCACCCTCGGTGCCGCTGCAGAAGCAGCCCTGAACGGGATTCCGGCCATAGGCGTCTCGCTTGACACGATAAATCCCGAAGCCGACTTCTCCGCCGTGGAGAGATATTTTCCGGACATCTTCCTGAAAATCATGTCTGACCTCCCGGAAAAGAACGGCATATATTATAATGTCAATTTTCCGGATATGCCTGCAGATGAAATCAGGGGCATCAGGGCCGGTCACCAGGGCATGGGGCGCTGGATAAGGGAATTTCTTCCATGGGACCCATCAAAATACGGCAGATACGGACTTACCCCGGAAATGCTCGGACAAAGCAGCATACCTTCTGCAGAAGAGGAGGAAGAGCTCTACATGATGGTCGGCGAATACCTTGACGGACCTGACAACGACAGCCGCTCCGATCACTGGATCATGCGTGAAGGCCGCATATCCATAGTCGCCCACAACATCGACACCACCGACCGCGACGAACTTTCAAGAATGCAGAGACTCGGCTTTGACAGGGATTTCTGAAACACTGGAAAATCATGAGATATTACATAATAGCAGGCGAGGCATCAGGAGATCTGCACGGGTCCAACCTTATGAAGGGGCTTTACACTGAAGATCCTCAGGCGGAAATACGGTTCTGGGGTGGTGACCTGATGAACATGGTCTATATGCAGAACAGCGGAAGAGCCGATGGCAGCAACCGGAATGACGGACGACGGACAGAAGGGAAAACGGACAGGGACAGCTCCGGGACAGATGGACTGCGGGCCGGCGGAGGCCTTGTCAGACACTATAAGGAGGGGGCGATAATGGGGTTCTGGGAAGTGTTCACACATGCCTCAAAACTCCTCGGCAATGTCCGCTTCTGCAAGCATGACATCCTCGCATGGAAACCTGATGCGGTCATTCTGATAGACTATCCCGGATTCAATTTCAAGATAGCGGAATTTGCCCACAGCCACGGGCTGAAAGTATTCTATTATATCGCCCCTAAAGTTTGGGCATCCCGTGAAGGACGCATCCGCAAGCTGAAGAAATATGTGGACATGCTGTTCATAGTCTTCCCGTTCGAGATTCCTTACTTCAAAAGCAAGGGGGTGAATTTCATATATAAAGGAAATCCGCTCGTGGATGCAGTCGACGGTTCCGATGCCGCCGCAGAAAGCCGTGAAGACTTTCTCCGCAGAAACGGGCTGCCGGACAAGCCGATAATTGCCATGCTGGCAGGTTCGCGCAAAGGGGAAATCAGCACGATGATGCCGGTGCTGACGGAATTTGCGGAAAAGATGGCAGCACTGCCGGAATACAGGGACTGGCAGTTCCTGATAGCCGGAGCACCGGCAAGGACAATGGAAGACTATGCCCCATACCTTACAAAATATGCCGGCCCGGACATAAGGGTTCTCTTCGGCCAGACACAGGAAATCATCAGAAATGCCGAAGCCGCCGTGGTCAACTCAGGCACGGCATCGCTCGAGACGGTACTGCTCAACACGCCGCAGGTGGTCGGATACAGGATGAACGGACTCACATACCTGATCGGGAAGCATATAATAAAGATCAGATACATAAGTCTCGGCAACCTGATCGCCGATCGGCTGGTATTCAAGGAGTTCATCCAGGACGAATGCAATGCGGACAATCTCGTCAAAGAAGTCCGCGCACTCATAGAGGACGGAGAATACAGGCAGAAGATGCTCGAAGGCTATGCTTCAATACGCAGGGATCTCGGCGGCAGCGGAGCATCCTCGGCTGTCGCAAAGGAGATGATCCGCCTGCTGAAAGCAGACGTTGAATAAACTGTCACTGCCTGGAGTCCGAAGAACCTGAGGTATGCTTGAGGACCTTGGCGTCAATGAAGAAGACTATCTCTTCGGCGATGTTGGTGAGATGGTCCCCGGTGCGCTCAAGCTTGCGGAAGACACCGCCCAATCCCATGCAGATGGCTATGGAGTCCGGATTGCTTCTGGCGTAATCTACAAGGATGCCCTCGGAAGCGGCCTTGATCCTGTCCAACTGGTCGTCCTTTGACATGACAGATGTGGCCTTTGCGGGATCCTCTTCCATAAGTGCCTGCTGCAGATCCTTCATCATCTCAAGGACTACGGCAAACATGGTGTCGAGCTGGAGCTTTTCGACAAGGGCAGGATCCAGGTTCCCTGCCTCTGCATCCCGTACAAAGCGGGCTATCCCGTCAGCATAGTCCCCTATACGCTCAAGGTCATTGTTCACCTTCAGCATTGCAAGAACAAAACGCAGGTCCACCGCCACAGGGGTATAAAGGGCAATGAAGTCCTCCACATCGCTGTCTATCTTCAGTTCAAATGCATCGACGCGCCTCTCGCGCACTATGATCTGCTGGGCGATGTCATGATCCATCCCGAGCACGGCCTGCCTGGCCTGGTCCATCTGGTTGTACACCAGGGTCCACATCTGGTACACCTCGCTGCGGAGCTGCATCAGTTCTGATTCTATGAATTTTACCATAACAGTTCATTATCTGGTCCGGCATCGGGGCATCCGGCCGGACAAATTGCCATAATATCAAGTTCAAAACAGAGAAGCCAATGGCGGTCCCGATTATCCGAAACGGCCTGTAATGTAATTCTGTGTGGCTTCCTTGTGCGGATTGGTGAAGATGACCTTGGTATCGTCATATTCCACCATCTCGCCCATATAGAAAAATGCAGTCCTGTCGCTCACTCGTGACGCCTGCTGCATGTTGTGTGTCACGATGACAATCGTCACCTCATTCCTGAGTTCACAAATCAGTTCCTCCACCTTGGCCGTGGATATCGGATCAAGGGCGGAGGCCGGTTCGTCCATCAGAAGCACGGACGGCGATACCGCCATGGCACGGGCAATACAGAGACGCTGCTGCTGGCCGCCCGAAAGCGCATAGGCGGAAGCATTCAGCTTGTCCTTTACCTCATCCCAGAGGGCGGCCCCTTTCAGGGATTCTTCAACACGGTGGGCGATGAATTCCTTGTCCTTGATGCCATTCACCCGCAGGCCGTAGGCAATGTTGTCAAATATGCTCTTGGGGAACGGATTCGGACGCTGGAAGACCATTCCGACATTCTTCCGCAACTCATCCACCTGCACGCCCGGACCGTATATGTCCTGTCCGTCTATGAGGATCTGCCCTTCGAGCCGCGATCCCGGGACAAGGTCATTCATCCTGTTGAAAAGCCTCAGGAAGGTAGATTTCCCGCATCCCGAAGGGCCGATGAAGGCCACCACCTTGTTCTGCGGTATCTCCATCGAAATGCCTTTCAGCGCATGGAAATCCCCATAATAGAAATTGACGTCTTTAGCCTCAATTTTTTCCATTATTTATCTCTTTTATATTATCATTTTATTTTCAGCCTCTTCTCGAAATGCTTGCGCATAAGTCCTGCGAGCAGATTGATTATCAGCACTATGATAATGAGCACAAGGGCCGTGCCGTATGCAATCGGCTGCTGTGCCTCGATGTCAGTTCCGCTGGTGGAGATGACATAGAGGTGATAAGGCAGGGCCATGCACTGGTCAAATATCGAAGTCGGGAGCTGCGGGAAGAAATAGGCAGCACAGGTGAACAGGATCGGAGCCGTTTCCCCGGATACGCGGCCGAGCGAAAGTATAAGTCCTGTGATGATGCGCGGCATGCCCATCGGCAGCACCACCTTCCAGATGGTCTGGAGTTTGGTGGCTCCGAGGGCCAGGCTGCCTTCCCTTATGCCGTCCGGAATGTCCTTGAGGGCCTCCTCGGTGGTCCTGATGACAAGCGGCAGCGAAAGAAGTCCCAATGTGAGCGAACCGGCGAGGATACTGTCCCCGAAGCCGAGATATTTCACGAAAAGGGCCATTCCGAAAAGGCCGAAGACTATGGACGGCACTCCGCTGAGATTGTTGGTCATGAGCCTTATGAACTTGACCACCCATCCTTTTGAGGCATATTCATTCATGTATACCCCGCTCATTATCCCTATCGGAAAGGCCACTATGGCGCTTCCGAGCATGAGAAGGAGAGTGCCGACAATTGCCGGGAAAATGCCGCCGGATGTCATTCCGTCAAACGGGGCCTTGGTGAGGAAGTCCCAGCTGATGACACCTGCCCCCTTATATATTATGAAGCCGAGGATGGCGAAAAGCACGAGCACTATGAAAAGGCTCAGTATCCTGAATATGGTGAATGCCGTCTTCTGTGCACGGCGTTTCCGGACGCTGTAGCCTGCCGGGGATGCAGGAGACGGGACATTTTTTCCGGATGCCGTACCGGAACTTCCGGACGGGGAGCCCGCGGACGGAGAAATATTGGATGTCGTATTGTCAGTCATGGTCTCAACGGTTTTTTGCCCGGTTGCGGGACGATATGAACTCCACGCACAGGTTGATGAAGAAGGTAATGAAGAAAAGTATCACACCGAGAAGGAAGAGCGACTGGTAATGCGCCCCGCCTGCAGGTGCTTCGCCGAGTTCAGCCGCGATTGTCGCAGGTATGGTGCGCAGCGGTTCCAGAATGGAAGTCGGCACCACGGCCGCATTTCCTGTCACCATCAGCACAGCCATTGTCTCCCCCACCGCACGGCCGATGCCGAGGACCACTCCGGAGGCAATTCCGGACATGGATGAAGGTATCACCACACGGGAAACGGTCTGCCATTTAGTGGCACCGAGAGCCAGGCTGGCTTCCCTCAGGGAACGGGGACAGTTCCGCATGGCATCCTCGGCCACCGTCACTATGGTAGGAAGAGCCATGATTGCAAGCACGATGCTTCCCGCAAGTCCGCTCTCCCCCACCGGCAGGCCGAACACCTGCTGGAGCAGAGGCACTATCACGATGAGGCCGAAGAAGCCGTACACCACAGACGGGATGCCGTTGAGGAGCTCAATGACAGGCTTAAGAAAACCACGGACCCGTTCTGAAGCCACTTCAGCCATATATACCGCTATGCTGATCCCGAACGGGAGAGCAAAGAGTATGGCAAACAGGCTAACCCACAGAGTTCCCGCAAGAAGCGGCCACATCCCGAAAAGCGGGGCCGGAGTGGCCGTCGGAAACCATTCGGCTCCGGCAAAGACTTCTCCCGGGGAAATGGTCCTGTCTTCGATGAAATTCAGGTCCGCCCCTTCAGGGATCATGCTTTCCGGCACGAAGGCCACCATTCCGGGATTGTCTGCCACAAGGCCGGCAATAAGAGCACCGGCATTTTCATACTGCTTTCCAAGAGCTTCTTCCGAAAAATATCTGTCTGCATCTTCAAGACGGAATGTCACTATAGGCAGGTCCGGACCGCCGATTTCCTTCCAATTGGTGACATCCTCATCAAAGACCGCCTTTATCTGTGCGGCATTCATGCGCTTCACAGGATTTTCCCTGTTCAGGGCAAGCACATAGCCTTCTTCAATCACATGCTCCCGGAACAGCCCCGCCCCTTCGGTGAATAGAAAACCTATTATAAGCAGGATGACTGCGCTTGTCACAAAGCCGCTTGCAGTAAGCAGCCATTTCACTGCCTTTTCCAAAAATCTCTTCATGATTCAAGATCAGTTCAACTGGATTCAGTCATTTTCTCCTTTCCCGTCTGCCTGTCCGTCTGTCCGCGGCACCGGGATGAACCCCTGTTCAAGTACCGACTGCTGTCCCTCCTGAGACAGGGCGTATGAAATGAACGGGGCGACGGCAGCCTCCTTCCTGGCATCGTAATAATAATAGAGAGGACGGACTATCGGATAGGAGCCGTCGGCGGCAGTATCCACCGAAGGATAGGCATAATGCCCTCCGCCGTCGTACGAAACGGCGAGCGGCTTGACATATCTGTTCAGATATGCCAGACCTATATATCCTATGGCTCCCTTGGTCTGCCTTACAGACTGGATTATGGCACCGGTTGCAGGCATCGAAAGGATGCTGCTCATGTAGTTCTTGTTCTCAAGGACGCTTTCCTTGAAAAATTCGTATGTTCCCGATGATGTTTCCCGTGAATATACAACTATCTTCCTGTCCTCTCCCCCGACATCCTTCCAGTTGGTAATCTTGCCCCGGAAGATGGCCTCAAGCTGCTCCCTGGTGAGGCTGTCCACCGGATTGGAAGGATTGACCACCACAGCGAGGGCATCATAGGCGACAATGACTTCCCTTGCATCCAGATTGAGTCCCGCGAACTTCATCTTTTCGCTGAACTTGATGCGCCGGGAAGCCATTGCAATGTCGGTGGTGTTTTCCGGAAGAGCCGCTATCCCCACTCCGGACCCGCCTCCGGTGACAATGATTTCATCATCCGGATGTCCTGCAAGATATTCCTCGGCAAGTTCCTGTGTGAGAGGGAGAAGAGTGTCGCTGCCCTTGATGCGCTGGGCATCTGCCTGGGCATGCACGCAAAGTGCGGCAAAAATGGAAATAAGAATGTGTCCCTTTTTCATTTCTGTACTTCTGAACGGGCATTTCAATACCCGGCACAAAGATAAGTCCGGCAATACGACTTTACAAGCGGAAAAGGCACTGGAGCATACGAATTAACAATTTTGTAACACACTGTCATACACGCTCCCCGAATATGAGAGTGCCGATGCGGACGACATCGGCGCCCATGGCGACGGCTATCCTGTAGTCATGCGTCATTCCGAAAGACCGTACATCAAAGTCAGGTCCCGCACCAGGGCACAGCCCTGCATCCCGGAGCCGGACAATCTCATCATAGAGAGACATGAGCCGGGCAAAATCAGCACGGATCACTTCCTCGTCATCAGTGAAGGTGGCCATTCCCATCAGCCCCCTTATGCGCACATTCCGGAATCCCTGTCCGGACACGATGTCCAATATCTCCTCCCGGCTGAAGCCCTGCTTCGTCTCTTCAGATGCGATATGGTATTCCAGCAGGACATCCGTCACCTTTCCGTTGGCCGCGCCCCATCCGTCAACGGCACTGAGAAGACGGAGCGAGTCCACCGACTCCACCATGGCGACATACGGAAGCACAAGCTTCAGCTTGTTGGTCTGGAGATGCCCTATGAAATGCCATTCGATGTCCGAATACATTTCCGGGGCGTCGGATGATGCCGCCATTTCCCTCAGTGCCACAATCTTGGCAGAAAGCTCCTGGGGACGGCTTTCCCCGAACACCCGCTGCCCTGCTGCGTATGCTTCGGCCACGGCTTCTGCCGGGTGGAACTTGGATACGGCCACAAGTTTCACATTTTCCGGAAGCTCCTCATGGAGCCTGTGTATCGTATCAGCTATATGTGACATAATCTTTGGCTCATTTTACAAAAATCAGGTGCCGGCACGGATGAAACCGGCCACGCACCTGAGATCTGTTTCAATATGTGACTGCAGAATCCATCTTCTGCCATCTTTTATCTGCGTTTCTTTGCCTGCTCCCTTGCCATCTGCTGCTGCATCTTCTGAGCCTCCTCCAGACGCTGCTGCCACTTGGACTTCGGCAGAGGCTTGCCTGCCGAGGCGGCAAGCTGGGCATGTATCTTTTCAGGCTTCACCACATATTTCTTCACAAACCAGGTGAGGAACATGGTGATTAGGTTGGAAAGGAGATAGTAGTAGCTCAATCCGCTGGAAAGATTGTTACAGATGAAGAGCATCATTATAGGCATCAGCCATATGCTCATGAACTTCATTCCCGCCATGTTGGGGTCGTCCGACATCTGGCTCGAATTCATCTTTGAATAGAGGAACATCGACACCGCCATCAGAAGGGCGAACAATGAAACATGATCTCCGTAAAGCGGGATGTTGAACGGAAGGTCAAGGATGGAGTCGTATGCGCTCAGGTCATCCGCCCAGAGGAAAGGCTGCTGCCTCAGCTCGATTGATGCAGGGAAGAAGCGGAACATGGCATAGAGGACAGGCAGCTGGAGCAGCATCGGGAGACAGCCTCCCATAGGATTGATGCCGGCCCGCTTGTAAAGGTCCATCATCGCCTGCTGCTTCTTCATGGCATCCTCCTGTTTAGGATATTTCTCGTTCAGCTTGTCCACCTCCGGCTTTATCACAGCCATCTTGGCAGATGAAATATACGATTTCATCATAAGAGGAGACACTATGAACTTTATCAGCAGGGTAAGAATCAGTATTATGATTCCGAAATTGCTGATGAATCCGCCAAGGAAATTGAATACAGGAATGATCACCCAACGGCTTATAAGCCCTATCACGGAACCGCCCAAAGGAATTATCCTCTCGTAATGCTGGCCGTAATCCTTGAGGGTCCGGTAATGGTTCGGACCGAAATAGAACCTGTACGGGATGGTGGCGCTGCCGTCGGAAAGGTCGAATTCAGACCTCATGTCGGCATAACATGTCATCAGATTCTTGTCCGGATCGTCCTCTTCAAAGAACTTTATGCCGAACGACGCCGATGAAAAGTTTTCCTCAGCCCGCATTATTGCGGAGAAGAACTGCTGCTGGAATGCAAACCAGCTTACCTTCGAATCGACCCGCTCCTCGGCATTCCTTCCGCGGCCTATCTGCTCCGGCTTCTTCTCCCCGGGATAGCAGAAATCGAGCTTGGAATATTGCATCTCGTTCCTGTAACCCTTCTCAAGGCGCGGTATGACGACATTCCAGTCTATGTCAAACATTGAAACATTACGGGGAATCACATTCCCCATGTCCACAAATGAAAGGTCATTCTCAACCATGTAGCTGCCGGGCGCCAGGGTGAATTTCTGCTCTATGTATCCGCCTCCGGCAAATGGGAGACGCATCACGAGGGTACTGTCGGTGCTCTCAGCCACCTGAAAGACAAAATCCTTCGTGTTGATGTTCTCTCCTGCATAGAGGGTGATGCCGTACCGGCTCATTCCCGGCTCAATCAGATAGAGGTCCGTGCTGTCGTAGGTCTTGTAGTCCTTAATCATCACCGAATGAGGCTGTGCGCCCTTGGTGTTGAAGACAATCTCAACCTTGTCATTGGCGAGGGTCACAAAGGAGGCTGAATCCTCATGTGCCACATCCAGAAGGCTGTCCTTGTATATCCTCGGACGGGCCGTCCCCGCTGCAGGCGACTTCCGGTCCGCAGCCGCCACGGCTGCAGTGTCTTCCGGATGCTCCGCACGCCATATTGAATCGGCGTATGCCTGCTGCGCCCTTGCTATCGAATCCTGCTGTGCCTGATATTCTACCTGCTTATTGTACTGCTTTGACTGATACCATGTGAATCCGAAGAAAATCACAAAGATCAGAATGAATCCTATTACAGAATTTCTGTTCATAAATTATATTGTCCGTTTCTCTTTACACACTACTCCTGCACATCGGCATTGTCCAGGGCCCGGATCTGCTCCTTGAGTTCCTCAAGCTCCTTCTTGGCCTTGTCTATCCTCTCCTGCATCTGACGGATCAGAGGCTCGGAATTCTTGGACATCGCAAAGAACCCTATATTGTTCTCATACGTCACGATGTCCTGTTCCTTCTTCATGTATTTCTGCACAAGTTTCTCCCTCTCGCTCTTAGGGGCATTCGCATATTTTGCCCTACGTACCTTAGAGGCTGAAATGTCCGGGAACTTGGCATGGAGGGCATCCTTGTAGCTCTGGGCGATCCTGTCCTTTTCCTTGAAAGGCACGAAGCCTATCTCCTGCCATCTTTCCATAAATGAATTCATGGCATCCAGATTGTCATCTTCGTCATCAAAAGGAACAAATGCATTGATCTCGTCGATGAGGCGCTGCTTTGCCTTCAGATTGCCGTAATAGTCATTCTCCGGCTTGGCATTCTTGTCCCTTTCGGCAAAGAACTCGTCGCAGGCCGCACGGAACCTCTTCCAGAGCTGCTCGGACTTCTTGCGCGGGACTGCACCTATCTCCTTCCACTGCTTCTGGAGATTGATGAACTGGTCGGTGGCTTTCTTCCATTCAGTGCTGGTCTTCAGGGCCTCGGCAGCCTCGCAGAGGGAAATCTTCTTCTGGAGGTTGGCATTGATGCTTTCCTTGTATTCGCTGTAGAAGTCGCGCTTGCGGTTGAAAAACTTGTCGCAGGCTGCACGGAACCTGTCATAAATCTTCTGGTTTTCCTTCTTGGTGGCGAAGCCGATCTGCCTCCACTGCTTCTGTATCTCCTCTATCTCCTTTGAAAAGGCATTCCACTCATTGGAGGAAGTGATCTCCTTGTCCGCAATGGTCTCTACCTGCTCGCACAACCTGGTCTTTGCCGCAAGGTTCTCAACCTGCTGCTCCTTCAGGCCCTCGAAGAAAGCCTGATATTTCTTGTTGATGACAGCCGTGGCAGCCTTGAAGCGGTCCCAGATCTCCTCGCGGTACTGCTTGGCCACAGGGCCGTACTCCTTCCACTGCTCATGGAGTTTCTGGAGTTCCCTGAATGCCTCGACAACATTCTCATTCTCGGCAAGCCTCTCCGCAGCTTCACAGAACTTCTCCTTCACTTCAAGGTTCTTCTTGAAATCAAGGTCTCGGAGCTCGCGGTTGATCTTCACCATGTCATAGAACTGCTCCACATAGAGCTGGTAGGTATCGTTCAGATTCCTGTAGTTCTGTACAGGCACCGGCCCTATGGCTCTCCACCTGTTCTGTATTTCACGGAACTCCGGGAAGGTGGCATTGACATCCTCTTGCTTCTCGAGCAGGGCCTTAAGATCATCTATGACCTCCTGCTTCAGGACAAGATTATGCTCCCGCTCCTTTTCCTGCTGCCTGTTATATTCGGCACGCTCCTTCTTGTATCTGTTGTAAAGTTCCTTGAAGCCACGCTCTATCTCTTCGAAAGGATTCTCGGATACGGCATCTGTCTCCGGGGCATGTCCGTCCGAAACGGCCTCGGAATCCGCTGTCCCGGCCTCCGCCGTCTCTGCAGGCTCATTGGCTGCAGCATCTTCTGCATGAAGTTCCGGCATTTCCTCAACGGCCCCCTCCGGCTCCGGCAGACTGCTGTCCGGCTCCTTCACATCCACTCCAAGACCGGCATCGGCCTTCTCCTTAAGAAGCCTCTTGTAGAACGCCGACTTGATGGCCTCTGCCTCTTTATATCTTTTCATCCGGTCCTCTGACTTCGCAAGCTCCTCGAAAAGTCCGGCAAGCTCTGCCAGGCTCTTTCCGGAAAAGTCAGGCACGGCATCTGCCTTCTCTTCAACAGGTGCCGGAATGACCGGTGCATCTTCGCTTTCAGCCACGACCGGGGTCACAGGCGCATCATGGATCATTTCTTCACTCATGGTAATGGAGTTCTAATTGTTTCTAAAAAAAGTTACAGCCCGCAAATATACCATTTTTTTGGCAAAACTCTCATCAAAATACTATTTTTGCACCCGTAATTCAATTTTAACATCTTCTGGGAAAATGAGAATAGACATTATATCAGTGGTGCCGGAACTGCTCGAAAGCCCGCTCGGACACTCCATTGTAGGACGGGCAATAAAGAAGGGAATAGCAGAAATACACGTGCACAATCTGAGAAAATATGGAAAGGGACCGCGCCAGCAGGTTGATGACTACAGCTACGGCGGCGATGCCGGCATGATCCTTATGGTGGAACCTGTGTACATGATGATAGAAGAACTGAAGGCGGAAAGGCAATATGACGAGATAATATACATGTCCCCCGACGGGGAAATCTTCAACCAGGGGACAGCCAACGAACTTTCGCTGAAGGAGAATATCATCATACTGTGCGGGCACTACAAAGGCATTGACCACAGGATCCGCGAACACATCGTGACGAGGGAGATCTCCGTGGGCGACTATGTCCTAAGCGGAGGGGAAATCCCCGCCGCGATGGTTGCCGATGCCATAATCCGCCTCCTTCCCGGTGCCATATCCGACGAGACATCGGCACTGAGTGACAGTTTCCAGGACGGACTGCTTTCCGCCCCCGTATACACACGGCCTGCCGAATTCAACGGATGGAAAGTTCCGGACGTCCTTCTGAGCGGCAACCCGAAACTCATCCGCGCCTGGCAGGACGAACAGGCCTTAGAAAGGACCAGAAGACTCAGGCCAGGACTGCTCGAAGACTGAAAAATTATCCGTTCCGGGTTTGACTGATAAAAATTGTGCTATGAAAAACGGCATACAGTTACAAATTTTTAAATTAAAATGCACAAATCACGAAAATAATTTTGCAGTTCCGAAAACTTTGCCTACTTTTGAAGATTGTAACGGGGTCTATAAATGACAATTCATTATAAAAGCCTGTTACCCGGCTCTTTTGCCGGTCTAGCGGTCAAATACTAACCACTAACCAATCAATAACACTCTCCCAAAAGGGAAATACTGCTAACTAACCAGAATGAAGCCTGCAGTGACTGCAGGCTTCATTAAAACTCTCGGGAGATCTTTTCTTCTCCCCTTTATATCTGAAAGATTTCCGAAACTATATATCCAGTTGCACTACAGCCATCTCCTTCACCATAAAGGCCAGCCGCACTGCAATCTGTCTGAGAAAAGGTGCCGGCAGTCATCCTGCCGTAAGGAACAGCGACCTTCTGGAAGCGGTAACCGTCCGCCATGTTCCACACAAGGATGAAAAACGACACTCATAATCCGGTGAAGTCCAGAACTCGAAACTCTCTATCTTCATCCCGGCTTTTCCAAGGGTCATTTCTCCTCGATGCGGACCTCGTAGAGTCTTGGCCAGTTCTTGCCGGTGAGATAGATTTTTCCGGCGGAGGGGTCGAAAGCTATGCCGTTGAGCACATCTGTATCAGGGCCGCGGAGCGAATCCGGAAGAAGTCCGCTGCAGTCAATGGTGGCTTCGACATTGCCGTCGGCCGGATTGATGACGAGGATGAGGTCGCTGGTATAGACATTGGCCCATATCTTTCCGTCAATGTATTCAAGTTCATTGAGGAAACGCATGGGGCGGCCTGCGAGGCGGACAGTCACCTTCCTTGTCACGGAAAGGTCCGGATTCATGAAATAGAGTGAGGCGGAGCCGTCGCTTGCAATGAGCTGGCTGCCGTCAGTCGTAAGCCCCCAGCCCTCACGGGGATATGATTTGGTGGACTTGTAGGAAAGGGTGTTCATGTCATAGATGAATGCCACCCTGTTGCTCCATGTCAGGATGTAAAGGTCGTCGCCGAGACAGACGGAGCCTTCGACGAAATATTTCCGGGCGAAATCCAGCTTTCTCAACGGCTTGCCGGTCGCAAGGTCCACCTTGCGGAAGGTGGAGGAGCCGTATTGTCCGGTGCTTTCATACATCTGGCCATCCCGGAAGAACAGGCCCTGGGTATATGAACCGGTATCATGAGGATACTCCTTCACGACCTTCACCCTGTAGCTCTTCACGGCGGCGAAAGCGGTTTCTGAAGCAAAAGCCGCCGTCAGAAATGCGACGACGGCCATCAAAGCACATATTGTTCTGCTATATTTCATTTATAAAACATATTTCATTCAATGCCCCTGCTTCTCGCGGCATTCCATGGCAGCCTTCACGAAAGCGACGAAAATAGGCTGCGGATGTTCCGGAGTGCTCTTGAGTTCAGGATGGAACTGGACACCTATGAAAAACGGATGTGTCGGAATCTCGACAATCTCCACAAGTCCGGTCTCCGGATTCTTGCCGGTGGCCTTCATCCCTGCCTCCTCCACCATCGGAAGATATTCATTGTTGAACTCGTATCTGTGGCGGTGACGCTCGGAAATCATTTCGGTACCATATATCCTGTAGGCAAGGGAGTCCTTTTCAAGACGGCAGTCGTATGCACCAAGCCTCATCGTGCCGCCTTTAATTGTGGTGCACTTCTGGTCCTCCATCAGGTCAATGAGCGGTACCGTAGTGGCCGGATTGACCTCGGTAGAGGCAGCGTCCTTAAGCCCGAGCACATCCCTGGCAAACTCGACCACGGCCATCTGCATTCCGAGGCAGATGCCGAAGAACGGCACATTGTGCTCCCTGGCATATTTGACTGCAAGAATCTTCCCTTCAAGTCCCCTTTCTCCGAATCCCGGGGCCACGAGGATTCCGTCCATGTTTCCGAGCTTCTCCTCGACATTGTCCGGTGTGAGGAACTCGCTGTGGATGCTGTGCACATTGACCTTGCATTCATTGGCCGCACCTGCATGTACGAATGATTCAAGAATGGACTTGTAGGCATCCTGGAGCTCGACATATTTCCCGACAAGGGCGATGTCCACGTTGGACTTCGGGTTGAAGAGCTTCTCTAGGAACTTGTTCCACTCGGTGAGGTCCGGCTCCGGAAGATCCTTTATCCCGAAGTGTTCAAGCACGAGCTGGTCGAGCTTTTCGGCCTTCATGTTGAGCGGAACTGAATATATTGAAGGGGCGTCCATCGACTCTATCACATGGCCAGGCTTCACATTGCAGAAAAGGGCCACCTTCCTGCGGATCTCCGGGGTGAGCTTGTGCTCTGTACGGCATACTATGATGTCTGCCTGCACACCGTTCTGCTGGAGCATCTGCACAGAGTGCTGCGTCGGCTTTGTCTTGAGCTCCTTGGCTGCGCTGAGATATGGCACAAGGGTAAGGTGGATGGTCACGCAGTCCTCCTCCGGAAGCTCCCACTGGAGCTGGCGCACGGCCTCAATGAACGGCTGTGACTCCATATCGCCCACAGTACCTCCTATCTCTGTGATGATCACGTCATATTTTCCGGTCTTGCCGAGCAGGAGCATCCTGCGCTTGATCTCATCCGTGATATGAGGGACGATCTGCACCGTCTTGCCGAGATATGCACCTTCGCGCTCGCGGGTGATGACGGTATGGTATATGCGCCCTGTAGTAACATTGTTTGCCTTCGAAGTATGGACGCCGAGAAAGCGCTCATAGTGTCCGAGATCCAGGTCCGTCTCAGCTCCATCTTCGGTCACATAGCATTCCCCATGCTCATACGGGTTCAATGTGCCCGGGTCGATATTGATGTACGGGTCGAATTTCTGGATGGTCACGCGGAGGCCTCTTGCCTGAAGAAGCTTTGCCAGGGATGCAGAAATGATACCTTTTCCCAGTGAGGAAGCCACACCGCCTGAAACGAAGACATACTTTGTATTCATAAAATGAGATTTAGACGTTTTCAGGGCCACAAAAGTAGACAAAAAAACTGATTTGAGAAAATCTTTATTACCTTTGCAGAATGTTTTGTTGAAAACTGATGACCTTCGTCTGATATGGAAACTTACTACTTGTTGATGGGAGCAATGGCGGTTCTGGCGGTGATAGTGTTCATCGCCCTGTTTTTCTTCAAGGCCGGGTACGGATACCTCGGAGGGGGAAACTGGGGGCCGAAGATAAGCAACCGGACAGGATGGGTCATAATGGAATGCCCGGCATTCCTGTTCATGCTCATGTACACCGTACGCCATGCGATGTCCGGGACGGACACCGGCAACAGCAGCATTGTACTGTACATAATGGCAGTCCTTTTCCTCGTTCATTATTTCCAGCGGTCATTCATTTTCCCTCTGCTTCTGCGCGGAAAGGGATCAATGCCTATCGCCATCATTGCCATGGGTTTCATATTCAACACGATGAATTCATATTTCATCGGGGAATGGCTGTTCAGATATGCCCCTGCCGGGAAATACACCATCGAATGGCTCGCCTCCCCGCAGTTCATCATAGGGACGCTCCTGTTCCTTGCCGGCATGCTTATAAACCTTGATTCCGACCATGTCATCAGGAACCTCCGCAAGCCGGGGGATACAAGGCATTACATCCCGCGCAAAGGCCTCTACAAATATGTGACTTCCGCGAACTATTTCGGCGAACTTACGGAATGGGCAGGATATGCGATACTCACCTGGTCTCCGGCCGGACTGCTTTTCGCCTTCTGGACATTCGCGAACCTTGCTCCGAGGGCAAAGGCGCTCACTGCCAGATACGAGGAGGAATTCGGCGACGAATACAGGAACCTGCACAAGAAACACCTGATACCTTTCATATGGTAATATGAATATTATGAGCGATTTGTTTACACCTTACAAGATCGGTCCGCTTGAACTGCGCAACAGGACTATCAGGTCTGCGGCATTCGAAGGGATGTGCGAGAACAACTCCCCTTCACAGTCACTTTTCGACTACCATACGGCTGTGGCGAGGGGAGGCATAGGCATGACCACAGTGGCATACGCGGCTGTATGCCGGAGCGGTCTCTCATTTGAAAGACAGCTCTGGATGAGGGAGGAGATAATCCCGGATCTGAAAAAACTCACGGATGCAATACATGCCGAAGG
>JADIMO010000096.1 GCA_017694755.1 Candidatus Cryptobacteroides merdavium | reverse complement strand
CTTGTGAAGTGGTCCGTCCCTAATGTCCTTTTCGGCATTCTCATCGCCGCTGTCCTCTGGGGCATATTCTGGACCGGAGACAAGGTGTCTTCATGGCTTTTCGACTTCGCCCGCCCTCAGGTCAATGCCATTTACAGCATAAAGGAAGGCGAATCCCCTTGGCTCCTGTCCGCTCTGATGCTGTTTCTGATAGGTCCTGCCGAGGAGATATTCTGGCGCGGCTATGTCCAGCAGACCCTTTCCTCAAGATGGGAGAAGACTGCCGGCAACCGTGGTCGTAACGCCGCCTTTGCCGTCACAGCCCTCCTCTATGCCCTTGTCCATGCCGGTTCCTGCAATTTCATGCTCTTCATGGCCGCCCTCGTCGCCGGCATTGTCTGGGGCCTCCTATACCGCTTCTTTCCAGACCGCTTCTCATCCATCATCCTTTCACATGCGCTCTGGGACGCCGCCGTCTTCATCTGGTTCCCGATATGAGTTGTGAAACCTTACTGATTCTTTGCTCATGGCTTTTTAATTCGTCTGATTGGCTTGCCCTGGATGCGTTTGCATAGCAGGAACTCCTGCTGCAGGGACCGTTTATGGCATTTATTGTGCCGCCTTTTAGTTAATTTGCGATAAGTCCATCTAGCATCGGCCCATGAAGCCCGCAAAGAGTTTTGCCGGCTAGTGAATTACGAGTTGTGAATTTTTTGGGGGGGGCTAATTTGTACTGTTTGATTTATCTGTTCCGTGCGGTGATTATGCAGACCGTGGAACTGATGCGGCCATAGACGGGATTGATGAAGCCGGCGTTGAGGATGAGGCTTGTGATTTCGCGGCGGGAGTAGATGTGGACATCGCCGTCGTGGCTGCGGCTGATGAAGAGGTTCATCAGCTGGCGCAATGGAAAGGGGGCATAGTAGTCACTTCTGAAATGTCCATCACCGGCCCATAGGCAGTCCTTGCATGGCTGCCGTTCCTGTCAATGTCATAGGTGGCGGCCTGCAGGTCAAATGATTTTCTGGAGTTTTCCTTTGCGTTCATGCGGCTTGTGGGTTTATAAGGCGCAGTTGCCGTCCTCGCACCAGTCGGAACTTTTTTCGCCGGAGTATTCCGGATGGCGTTCGAGCCAGACGGCGGCGTAGCGGCAGGTGGCTACGCATTTCAGTCCCTGTGATTGAGCATAGTCGTATGCGGCCTTAACCAGGGCGGAGGCTATTCCGCGACCTCCGATTTCTTCAGGGACTATGGTGTGTCTGATGTCAAGTCCTCCGCCGGCAATCTTGTATGAAACATATGCCGTGACCCCGTCCACTGTGGTTTGGACACGGTCATGTTCAGGGATGTGGATGATTTCCATATCTTGATTGAATTTTTGCAAAGATAAGAATACGGAACTATATCAGGTTATTTGAGATGAGATATTTCGCATTGCATTGATATTTCGCATTGTATTTTCAAAAATTGATATCGGCATTTCATGAATTGGCGAATAATGGCATGTATCCGGTGGCGTGACATTCATTCTGCCGTCTTGTCCTCTTTTTCTGCCTTTGGGTACACTTCTGTTGCATTGGCTTGATGTGCCATTGGGAATCCTGCCATTACCTTGGACTCTTCAGTTTCATCAGTTACATTGTCTTTGCCGGCCTTTTCAGCCTCTTCAGCCAGTTTCTTCCGGTAGGCGTCCATGCGTTTCTTCCATGCGAGTCTGCGGGCTTTTTCGGCTGCGGCCTTGCGTTCAAGATATTCGTCGTATTTCTTTTCAAGATAATTGTCTGCCATGTCGTTGTTGTCTTAATTGTGGATGCGATTATTGTCTTTGGCCGTCATCAGCTTTCATCTTTTCGGCAAATCTCCGTCCCCAGTTGGCTATCTCGATGTCTTCTTTGAAAAGCTGCTGCAGGGCGTCCCTTTTGAGACGGTACAGGTCGGAGTCCTCCATGAGCTCGATGGTTTCGTAGCCGGGAAGATTGTCCGTATAGCTTTTCAGGGAAAATATGGCGTCCCCTTCCTTGCCGAGCCAGAAAGTGATCTCCTCGCCGTCGGCCGGGATGAAAGCCCTTGCAAATCCGCGCCTTATGAAATAAAGGTCAGTTTCCACCTTGCCTGCCTCAAGCACCCGGAAGCCTTTGGGCAGGGACATTTCGCTGAGGCAAGAGGCAAGCTTGTACGCCGAAGCCTTCGGAATATGGTGAACCCTCTCTATGATTTCATTGATGTCCATAGGTTTCAATTGAAATCTTCCGGTGTTCTCCCCAGTTCTGTGCCGGGTTCGATGTCTGCGAATTTCGGGTCCCAATACTCATCATCCTCCATTCCTATCCATTCTGCCATATCATTGAATTCTTCATGGGATGGATCGGCTATGACTTCTTTGAAATGTTCATATCCCCATGGCCCTCCGCAGTCTTCCGGGGGAGTTGCACCTTTGGCTTCAAGAAGGATACATTTCCTGTCTGAATCATCCGATATTTTTTCAAGTACTATTTCATGTATCCAGTCATCTCCGAAATCGTAGATATAAGTAATCTTGTCCCCTTCATTATGGAACATTTCAGACAGTTTCGTCTTTGCCGCATTGCGGTCAGGCCTTTCCCAGTCATCCGGATTTGGTATGGCAATCACAGGTCTTGAACCATAACCTTTCGGGGAAAACATCCACAGATGATATCCAGACCATCCGAAGGCATCAAGTATCACATCACTGAACTTCTTGAAGGAGATGTCATGTGGAACAGAAATCCGTCTCCATACCGGAGGTTTAGAAATATCTTTGATTTTGATTTTGAACTGAAACCGTGTCATGTCGAATTTAACGGATTATTGTAAATATATTGTCGTGGATTGTTTACGAAAACAATTTCTAAAAATAGCAAGACTTTTTATAAAGTCAATGACATTTGCCGCATATTTTAACGTCTGTCCGCATGACATAAACAGTTTTTAATGTCCTGTCGGAAATTATCATTTGTAAATTGCATTTTCTTCAGGCTGTCTTATCTTTGCCGCCGTTTTTTACAAAATGGACATGAATTGGTTGATTCTTATTCTGGCCGGGTTCTGCGAAACCGGCTTTGCCTTCTGCCTCGGAAAGATGAAGGGGCTGACCGGAATTGAATATTATCTATGGGGGGCAGGCTTCATTCTGAGCCTTACTCTCAGTATGATACTGCTTGCAAAGGCTGTGCAGACCATACCGATAGGTACGGCCTATCCCATCTGGACAGGCATAGGTGCGGTGGGAACGGTGCTTGTCGGCATATTCTTCTTCCATGAACCTGTCACCTTCTGGAGACTTTTTTTCATTTCAACCCTCATCATTTCGATTGTGGGGCTGAAGATGGTGAGCCATTGAGGAAACAGGAAGTTCATTTCCGAAAGATTGTATTTTCGGCAGACTGCCCTGTCAGGCATTGAGCGCAGGTAGCATTTTCCGGAAGCATATCAAGGCTGCCACAAAGGCGATCGCCCCGCCGACATATCCGACGCATGAGATGGAAATGCCTGAGCACACATAGCCTCCGATAAGCGCACCTCCACCGATTCCGATGTTGTATATTCCTGAATATATGGACATTGCCACAGCTGTGCCTTTTGGGGCATTGCGTATGATCTCGGACTGGAAAGAGAGGTTGTAGAAATTGATGGCGAATCCCCAGAATATGCACAGTATTACGGCAGTGACAGGATTCATTGCTGCCGCATGCAGCAGAAGGAGGAAAATGCAGATGCCGCCCACTGCAAACTGGATGAACTTGCGTCGGTATCTGTCATAGCAGCGGGAGAATATCCAGCTCCCCGCAAGTCCTACGACACCGAATATGGTGAGCACGATGGTGATCCAGTTGCTTCCAAGCCCGGCCACCTGGCCGAGGAAGGGCTCAATGTAGCTGTAGCCGGTGAAATGTCCGGTGATGGCTATCACGGTGACAAGATAAATGCTCAAAAGGGCAGGGGACTTGATGAGGGCAGGGAGTTTCCGCAGGGAAATGGAGCCGTCGCCCGGTGCCTTCGGAAGCACTGCCGCAAGGATGGCAAGGATGATTGCGGCAAGGGCTGCAATGATGAGGAAAGTGGCCCTCCATCCGAGGCAGAGTCCGATGGTGCGGCCCAGGGGAAGCCCGATTATCATCGCTATCGAAGATCCGCACACTATGATGCTCAAAGCCGTGGAGCCTTTGCCTTCAGGGGCGAGCCTTACGGCCAAGGGTGTCACTATCGACCAGAATATGGCATGGGAACATGCCACTCCTGTCCTGGAAATCATCAGCATATAGAAATCCTTTGCAAAGCCGGAGAGTATGTGGCTTGCGGCGAAGATGGCAGTGATGGACAGCATCAGTTTCTTGTTTTCGGTCTTCGCGAATATGAGCATCAGAGGAAGGGACGCCAGTGCCACTACCCAGGCGTAGACGGTTATGAGCATTCCCGCATGTGCTTCCGAGATGTCGAAGTCGCTTGCAATGTCCGACAGAAGGCCTATAGGGATGAATTCCGAAGTGTTGAAGATGAAGGTGGAGAATGTCAGGCCTATCACAGGGAGCCATGCCCTGAAGCCGCTTCTGCCGCCGCCTTTTGCGATTCCATTTTCCATTTTCTTGTCAGTTTGTCAGTCCGTTAAATCCTGTTTCTCCGTGAATGTGCCGTCTTTCGTGAATTGTTTCCCGGAAAAACGGACGCAAAAATAAAATATTTTTTCTGAGGAGGTACATTCTTTTATATTTTTCCGTATATTGGAGAACAATCGGATTTCGAAGAAATATTTCCATATCATGAAAATTCTGACAGGGGAGGACATCCGTCAGGCTGACCTTCATACCATTGAAAATGAGCCGGTGTCAAGCTTGGACCTTATGGAGAGGGCGGCTGTGGCCCTTGCGGATGAGATAGTCTCTGAAGACCGCGTTAAGTGCGCCTGTATATGTGAAGGCGGGGAGACTTCCTGTGCATGTCAGTGTGCGGATACTGCTGTATGCAATGGCAAGAAGACTTCACGGGTATGTCCATGTGCTGGGGCTGATGCAGTGCCGGACTATGTGATTTTTGTAGGGAAGGGCAACAACGGCGGCGACGGGCTTGCAGTGGCGAGGCTGCTGGCTCAGAAATATGGCAGTTCCAGGCGTGTTTCGGTGGTGACTGTGGGCCATGAGTCGCGGCTTTCGGAAGAATGCAAGGCCAATCTGGAACGCCTTCCGTCCTCTGTGAGAAAGTATGTCTTTCATGAAGGAAAGGTCCTCGGGTCATATGACGGCCTGTTCAACCGCAACACTGTGATTGTAGATGCCCTGTTGGGAACCGGTGTCAGAGGTGCGGTCAAGGATCCGGTCAGCAGTGCGGTAAGGCTTGTCAATTCCGTTTCATCACTGTGCAGGGAAGTCATTTCCATTGACATGCCGTCCGGTCTTCCGACAGAGCCGGAAGACGGGCATCCGTGCGATTTCGTGGCGGCAGACAGGACCATTGCTATAGAATTTCCAAAGTTGTCCCAGCTTCTTCCGGAGACAGGAAAATATGCCGGCCGTCTGAGTGTGGTGCATATCGGACTTGACAGGGATTTCATAAAGGAGGCTGTGTCCGGCTATGAGGCTGTCGATGCAGATATGATACGGTCCCTGCTCAAGCCGAGAAATGAGTTTGACAACAAGGGTACACATGGCCATGCACTTGTGATAGCCGGTTCATGCGGCATGACAGGGGCGGCGGTTCTAAGTACGGGGGCGGCACTGAAGTCCGGCTGCGGCCTGGTGACAGTCCGTATTCCGGGGCAGGAGAGGCATGTGATTCATATCACCCATCCGTCTGCCATAGTTTCATGTGACCCGTCTTCCGTCTTTTCGTCGCTTCCGGACAATCTGTCCAGGTATTCTTCCGTTGCTGCAGGCCCCGGTCTGGGCCAGAAGCATGAGAGTGTACAGGCTCTCGGTGCCCTGCTGGACTTTTTTTCCGGAGGCAACTGCCGGACATTCGCCCGTACAGGCGCGTTTGAGCCGCATATCAAGACGCTTGTCCTTGATGCGGATGCTTTGAACATCATTTCCGCTCATCCTGAAATGCTAAGGAAAATTCCAGCCGGAACAGTGCTGACTCCGCATATAGGGGAGCTGGCGAGGCTTTTGAAGGCTGCATTGGCATCGGGATTCATAAGCGCAGGGGATGTCACGGAGAGTATTGCTGCCGGTGCTGCCGTCCATGTCCGCCATGACATTCCCGGCAGTCTGTACCCGTGGCAGAATGACATGCACAAGATAATGTTGGTGAGGGCATTGTCCCGGAAATTATCATCCATAACGGTCGTGAAGGGCGCCCATACCATGATCTGTATCCCTGACGGAAAATGTTTCTTCAACATGACCGGGAATCCGGGCATGGCCAAGGGAGGCAGCGGCGACATTCTTACCGGGCTCATCGCCGGACTTGCCGCTCGTGGCTATGATTCAATCGCTTCCGCCATTATTGGCGTCTGGTTTCATGGCAGGGCAGGTGACTGTGCAGCCGCGTTGAAAGGCCTTGAATCCATGAATGCCTCGGATATCCTTAATGCCTTGAAAATAGAATGACTGGCAGAAGCATTGATAGTACCGGTTATCCGGAGTGCATTAAGAATGCGCGTCACGCTCTCCCGAGACCATGTGCAGATGTCTGACTCTAATGCCGTATTGGCTGTAATGTCAGTAAATAGGTTTGATTTATCAGTAATCTGCGTACTGCCCATGTCCTCCGGTGATGGTATTTTTGCAACGGAAAAAAATGATTCAATATGACATTAGTCGAATTTCTGGAATTTGTAAAGGCGCGTAAGCCGCTTGACACCCCCGAGATCCATCAGCTGATGGATGACATGAGCAATGCTGCCAGGCGCATCACATTCAGACTGAACACGGCCTATCATACGCCCGTTGAGGTGCGTTCCATATTATCTGAACTTTTCGGATATAAGGTACCTGACACACTGCGTGTATTTCCTCCGTTCTACACGGACTTCGGGAAGAACATTCATGTAGGTGAAGGCGTGTTCATCAACGCCTGCTGCCATTTTCAGGATCATGGCGGAGTGACACTCGGCGATGGCTGCCAGATAGGACATAATGTAGTGTTTGCTACACTTGACCACGGCCTCGCTCCTGAAGAACGGGCATCGACCAGGCCGGCCCCCATTGTCCTGGGCAAAAATGTCTGGGTCGGCTCAAATTCCACTATACTGCGGGGTGTCACCATCGGGGACAATGCCGTGGTGGCTGCAGGTGCGGTCGTGACCAAAGATGTTCCGCCCAATACTGTCGTGGGCGGAGTACCTGCAAGGTTCATGAAATCCATCAGGTGAGATGATTGTCCCGGAATGAAAAAAGGCAGCCACATTGTTGTGACTGCCTGAAAATGGTGGTGGAGGTAGACGGAGTCGAACCGACGACCCCCTGCTTGCAAAGCAGGTGCTCTAGCCAACTGAGCTATACCCCCGAGTCAAAAGAACTGTCCCATGCTGAATGGGATTGCAAAGGTAGACATTTTATTTTAATATGCAATAATTTTGTCTTAAATTCGCGATGATTTTGGCGGGCCGGGCATTTCATATGCGTTGGAAGCCTGTGTGCTGCCGTAAGTTTCATGCAAAATGATGAGGGTGAAAATTATAAATGAGTCGGCATATCCGGCTCCTTCTTATGCTACGGAAAACTCTGCCGGGATGGATCTGAAGGCGGACATCGAAGCGCCTGTGACTCTCGGGCCGCTCCAGAGGGCCATGGTGCCTACGGGAATACGCATCGCGCTTCCTGAAGGGATGGAGGCGCAGGTGCGGCCGAGGAGCGGGCTTGCGGCAAAGCACGGGGTGACTGTGCTGAATGCTCCCGGGACGATAGATGCCGACTACAGGGGAGAGATAAAGGTGATACTGGTGAATCTTTCTGAAGAGCCGTTTGTGATAAATCCCGGGGAAAGGATAGCGCAGATGGTGGTCTCAAGGTATGAAAAGATTGAATGGGAAGAGGTTGAGACTCTTGACGGCACGGAGAGGGGAGAAGGCGGATTCGGGAGCACCGGCAGGTAGGTCCTGTATGCTGACATGCATTTAAATCTATTGGAAATGAATATTCAGGAATTATATAATAAATTCAGGGAATGCGGCAGTGTCACGACAGACAGCCGTGCGGTGAAAGGCGGAGAGATGTTCTTTGCCTTGAAAGGGGAGAATTTTGACGGAAATGAATATGCCTTGATGGCTCTTGACGCAGGGGCTGCATATGCTGTGGTGTCGGAGAGTTCGGATGCGGCGAAGTGTTGCTGTCCGGAGTTGGCGCAGCAATCTGCCGCAGGCGGCGGAGAATCTGCAGTGTCTGCCGGGACCGGGAATCCCTATGCCGGAAAGGTGATACCTGTGCCGGATACGCTTCTGGCTCTGCAGGAGCTGGCCAGGTATCACAGGTCGATGACATTCGTGAACGGGAAACCGTTGACAGTCATAGGTCTGACCGGTACGAACGGCAAGACGACCACAAAGGAGCTGATAAAGACTGTGCTTTCAGTGAAATACCGTGTGACGGCAACAGAAGGCAATCTCAACAACAGCATCGGCGTGCCGCTTACCTTGCTGAAAATCAATTCAGAAACACAGATTGCCGTGGTGGAGATGGGGGCAAGCCATCCAGGGGACATAAAGGAACTGGTGTCGGTTGCCCTGCCGAATTATGGTCTGATAACCAATGTGGGACGATGCCACCTGCTCGGCTTCGGTTCTTTCGAGGGAGTGATGAAGACGAAAGGGGAGTTGTACGACTATATCCAGAGGACTGCGGACAAGGCTTTCCTGAATGTGGACAATCCTGATCTGTGCAAGATGGCTTCCGAAAGACCAGACCTGCTGACGATACCGTACGGGGTGAAATATCAGAATGTCACTGTGCATGCCGCTTCTGACGGATGTCCGTTCCTGAAGATGACAGTGCCTTCACCTGAGGACGGGACGGCAGTGGAGATTGACACCCATCTTGTAGGGGCATACAACGCCGACAATGTGATGGCAGCCATTGCGGTCGGAAAGGAATTCGGCATTTCACTGCAGGAGGCTGCAGGAGCGATAGCCTCATATATCCCGTCCAACAACCGTTCCCAGCTTGTGAGGACAGAACGGAATACCCTCATAGTGGATGCGTATAATGCCAATCCGACAAGCGTGAATGCCGCCCTGGACAATTTCGGCATGCTGAATGCCACGGACAAGGCCGTGATGCTCGGGGATATGCTGGAGCTTGGCGATTTTTCCGAAAAGGAGCATCTTGACATTGTGACGAGAGTCAAGAATATGGGAGTCAAGGCATTCTTTGTCGGAAAAGAGTTCGGGAAAGCATTGGAGCAGAGCAAATCCACAGCTGCGCTGTTTCATTTCAATACATCCGATGAACTTGCTTCATGGCTGGAAGCAAATCCTTTGGACGGCTGTATGATTCTTGTGAAAGGCTCCCGCGGCACCAGGATGGAAAAGGTCATACCGGTTCTGTAATGCCATAGGGCAAGCCCCAAAGTCATTCCAAGTTTATTTTACCAGTTTCCGTATCGCAAAGCGTGCCAGCCATGCGCAGAGCAGCCCGAACAGGATGCCGAAGATGGCGCCGACAAGCACATCACCGAAATAATGCTTCCCGACGAAGATGCGGCTGATGCTGACCATGAATGCCCAGAAGAATATCCATGCGGCGTAGCCTCTGTATTTCAGCCTCTTGTCGTTGCGGAAACCCATTGTGGAGCACACTGCGAAACCGAATGAATTGGCGGCATGCCCCGAGAAGAAGCCGTAAAGACCTCCACCGGTTTCAAGCATATAGAGTCCCATGCTGATGGTTTCCTGGTCCTGACAAGGCCTGAGCCTCGCTATCCCGTCCTTGAAAAGGTTGGCAGTCTGGTCGCACAGGACAACGCAGAGCACACACGACAGCACCGTGATCAGTCCCTTTTTCCACCCCAGCCTCCAGAACAGGAGGGCTGCAATTATCCCGTACATCGGGAACCAGATGCGCACATGCGAGAAAAGCATCATTACCGGGTCCGACCATGCCGAATGGAAGCTGTTGATGAACAATGTTATCTGCTGGTCAATGTCATGTATATTCTGCCAGAACATATTTTATATGGATATAATTACTTAATCCTGATTATTTATTATGCTTATTTGCATAATTATCCCCAAAGGATCTATTTATTACTTGTGCAGCGTTTCCCAGAGCATGTCCTTCAGCTCCTTCAGCCCCTCACCTGTGAATGACGATATGAACACATGCGGAATCCCCTCCGGAAGTCCCGCCTCCATTTCCTCCTTCATCTTTTCATCGAGCATGTCGGACTTGCTTATGGCAAGCACGCGGCCCTTCACGAGGAGTTCAGGATTGTACATCCTCAGTTCGTTCAGGAGAATTTCATATCCCCGGCTTATGTCATCCGCATCAGCCGGCACCATGAAAAGCAGGATGGAGTTCCTTTCTATGTGCCTGAGAAAGCGCAGTCCTATGCCCTTGCCTTCGTGCGCCCCTTCAATGATGCCCGGGATGTCAGCCATAACGAACGACTGGTCGTCATAGTAGCTCACGATGCCGAGGTTCGGCTCCAGTGTGGTGAATGCATAGTCCGCTATCTTCGGCCTTGCTGCTGAAACCTTTGACAGAAGAGTGGATTTCCCTGCATTCGGGAATCCCACGAGCCCGACATCGGCAAGAATCTTCAGTTCAAGGATGAACCATCCTTCCTGGCCCGGCTCTCCCGGCTGGGCATAGCGCGGCGTCTGGTTGGTGGCCGACTTGAAATTGTTGTTGCCGAGTCCTCCGCGGCCGCCCCGCACCAGTATCCTTTCCTCTCCCGGCTCTACAAGCTCAAACAGCACCTCCCCGGTTTCCGCATCCTTTGCCACGGTCCCGAGCGGCACATCCAGATATATGTCCTCTCCGTTTTTTCCCTTGCACAGCTGTCCGCTTCCTGCCCCTCCATGCTCCGCCTTTATATGCTTTCTGTATTTCAGGTGTATGAGTGTCCAGAACTGCGGATTGGCCCTCAGGATGATATGTCCTCCACGTCCTCCGTCGCCTCCGTCCGGCCCTCCCTTCGGGATGTATTTCTCTCTCCTCAGATGCATTGACCCCGCCCCTCCGTTCCCGGAAGCGCAGAAAATCTTTACGTAGTCTATGAAATTGCTGTCCGCCATTATCTTTTGTGAGTCAAATTATTAAGTGTTCTTTGGCTGGCTTTTTGAACGGTCGAGTAACAAACGAGTAACAAAAAATTGCGCTTTTCCGTCAAAAAACATATCCATTAAATTGAAAGCAGAGGCTCATTTCCTATCAGTTTTTATTGTTATTCAGGTGCTGAATTCCTCGTAACTTCAATTTCTCTGTCATAGAACTTTCAATTTTCATATCACTTTACCTGCCGGATTTTCCGGCTGATAATCTGACATCTTTGGCAAAGATAGTGAAACTTTTCTTTGCACCCTGTCAAAATCTGATAAAGTTGTAGGAGATGCCGATTCCGATGTATGGGTGAAACTCCGGTCTTGGTGCCGCTGTCATTCCGTAGCCCACTTGGATACCTATGCCCCACCGTTTGGACTTTGGATGTACAGGGAGCGGGATGGTGTTGGTTATCCGGGCGGACTGGGTGTGGAGCTTCAGGCTGTCAAGGCTCGGGCGGAAGCCGCTTACCCATGCGTCGTATTCCGGTGCGCTGTAGTGCTTCTGCTCTACGGGAAGGTGCACATATACGGTGTCCGTGAGGCGGACGG
>JADIMO010000095.1 GCA_017694755.1 Candidatus Cryptobacteroides merdavium | reverse complement strand
TTGCTGACAACTTCAAGGGAGATTCTGTTGGTAATAGTAACTGTGGTGGCAAATGTGAATCTTGCTGTATGGAAACTGATTCTCTTGTTGATTCCACACAAATCCGCAATCTCTTTCAGATAGGCATCTGTGGAAGAAAGGTCAATGACTGGGAGCAAATGTTCTCCACCCTTGTATTTCTCCAATATGAGTTTTGGAATTGGAAGAAGTGGAACTCTGAACAGGACACCTGTCTTGACCCTGTGCTTCTTTATCCACACTCTACCTGCTTCATCTGTTTCAAAATGGCTCTTGTCCAATGTCTTTACATCTGAATATGACAGCCCAGTGAAGCAGCAGAATATGAATATATCCCTCACTCTTTCCAATCTCTTGATTGCAAAGTCCTTGTTGATAATTGCACGTAATTCTTCCTCTGTCAGAAATACCTTGTCTACCTCTTCTCTCTGCACTTTGTAGTTTAGAAAAGGGTCAAACTTCAAGTATCTGTTGGCTATCGCTACATTGACAACCCTTTTCAGACATCTCAAATGCTTGACGGTCGTGTTCTTCCGCTGGTTGTAGTCTTTGCGCAAGAATGTATCGAAGTCAGAGATAAAGGAATAGTTCAGTTCCTGCAATGCCATATCATTTCGTCTGTACTTTTTGGAGATATAGTCCTTTATAAGTACCAATGTGCGCTGATAATGGTAGTAGGTATCATCCGATATGTTCGTTCCTACGGCTTTCGACAGGCTTTCCAGATATTCCTCATAGAGTTGGCACAATGTCTTGTTCTGTATCGCATCTATCTTGTCCAGATACGCATCTTTCAGCAAGTCGGCTGTAAGGACATAGCCCCTGTCGAGCAGTTCGGATTCCTTGTCGTATATCCTGTTCCTTATCTGGCGGAGGGATTCGTTGATTGATTTGGAGGTATCATTTGACCCTCTCACTTTCTGTTTGCCTGCATCCCAGTCCTGCGGTGACACCTGTTTGTTGGATGAAAATGTTGCACGAGAGCCATTCAAGGTTATCGTCACATTTATGGATGTTACTCCGCTCTTGTTTACTCTGCTCGGAGAAATCCAGAAGTTGATTGAAAATGTATGTCTTTCCATACTCATTTTGGTACTTTATGAGCCAGAAAACCATAAATTTTTCTTCAATCATCTTGTTGATTCATAGTTTATTACAAGGATTGCCACAAACATGTTTGAAAAATGCCGATATGTTTGTGAATTGTTTGTGATTACTCCCCCGAAATCCCCCGTTTCAGCCAATGTCTGCAACCCTATGACAGAAGCCGCACCAGAAAAATTTTCTTTACTCTACACCCAGAAATTGCAGTAAATTTTCATTCGAAATCCTGTCAACGATACACAAGAAATCTCTCGAATTTTACTGTCAACCTGCATCAAGTTCCAGACACCTCCATATACGAACAATCCCCATAATCATCATGATTACAGGGATTTATCAGAGTATGTAAAGTATCTTTACTTGTTCAGTGCCTGGGCTACATCCACTGCGCAGGCAACGGTGCATCCCACCATTGGGTTGTTGCCTATTCCGAGGAAGCCCATCATCTCCACATGAGCTGGAACTGAGGATGAACCTGCAAACTGGGCATCACTGTGCATACGGCCCATGGTGTCGGTCATACCGTAAGAGGCTGGACCTGCTGCCATGTTGTCCGGGTGAAGGGTACGGCCTGTGCCGCCGCCGGATGCAACTGAGAAGTATGGCTTGCCTGCGAGAACACGCTCCTTCTTGTAAGTTCCGGCAACAGGGTGCTGGAAACGGGTAGGGTTGGTGGAGTTTCCTGTGATGGAAACATCTACGCCCTCATGCCACATGATGGCCACGCCTTCGCGTACATCGTCGGCACCGTAGCATTTGACCTTTGCGCGAGGACCGTTGCTGTAGGCTACTTCACGAACGACCTTGAGCTCGCCGGTGAAATAGTCAAACTCAGTCTGCACATATGTGAAGCCGTTGATGCGGGAAATGATCTGGGCAGCGTCCTTTCCGAGACCGTTGAGGATGACGCGGAGAGGCTCCTTGCGCACCTTGTCGGCTTTAGCGGCAATCTTGATGGCGCCTTCTGCAGCTGCGAAAGACTCGTGGCCGGCGAGGAAGGCGAAACATTTGGTCTCTTCACGGAGAAGACGGGCGGCGAGGTTGCCGTGGCCGAGTCCGACCTTGCGGTCATCGGCTACTGAACCCGGGATGCAGAATGACTGGAGACCGATTCCGATGGCTTCAGCGGCATCAGCGGCAGTCTTGCAGCCTTTCTTGAGGGCGATGGCGCAACCTACGACATAAGCCCATTTTGCATTCTCGAAGCAGATAGGCTGGGTGTCTTCACAAGCCTTGTAAGGATCAAGACCATACTGGTCGCAGATGGCGTTTGCCTCTTCGATGTCCTTGATACCGTTTTCGTTGAGAGCGGCAAGAATCTGTTTGATGCGACGGTCCTGGCTCTCGAATTTGACTTCTCTTATCATAATCGTCTTCCTCCTTATTCTTTACGTGGGTCAATGTATTTAACTGCACCGGCCTCTTTGGTGAAGCGGCCGTATGTGCCGGTCACCTGCTTGAGAGCCTCATTGGCATCTGTGCCTTTCTTCACGAGGTCCATGAATTTGCCGAGGTGTACGAATTCGTATCCGCAGATCTCGTCGTTCTCGTCAAGGGCGATGGTCTTGATGTAGCCTTCAGCCATTTCAAGGTAGCGAGGGCCCTTTGCAAGAGTTCCATAGAGGGTTCCGACCTGGCTGCGGAGACCTTTGCCGAGGTCCTCAAGGCCTGCTCCGATCATGAGGCCGCCCTCAGAGAAAGCTGACTGGGTGCGTCCGTAGACAATCTGAAGGAAGAGTTCACGCATTGCCGTGTTGATGGCATCGCATACGAGGTCGGTGTTGAGAGCCTCAAGAATGGTCTTGCCCGGAAGGATTTCTGAAGCCATAGCTGCAGAATGAGTCATTCCTGAGCATCCGATGGTCTCGACAAGAGCCTCCTGGATGACGCCTTCCTTCACATTGAGAGTGAGCTTGCAGGCTCCCTGCTGAGGGGCGCACCAGCCGATACCGTGCGTAAGTCCTGAAATGTCAGTGATTTCCTTTGCCTTTACCCATTTTCCCTCCTCTGGAATAGGAGCCGGACCATGGTTCGGTCCTTTTTTGACGCAACACATCTGTTGCACTTCGTGAGAATAAACCATAACCTGTTATTGTAAAAAGTTTCCTTAAATTGCTGCATTTCCTGTGGCATATCAATGATATTCACCGGCATAAAACCGGGATACGGCGCACAGGGCAAAAATTCCGTTGCAAATATAGCAATTTTTCAAAAGCTCCTTTTATTTATCATGGCATAAATTCAATTAAATGCATATCCGCAAAAATACCCTAAATCACTATAGCGGTCATCCTGAAATTCGATGCAGGATACAGTAAAAGTACGCAAGCATCCTTTGTACTCACTTAATCGCAATGGTCCGGGTCAAGTCCGGAATGACCCTTTGGGGCTTTCCGCAACGGGTCGGCACAAAGAATTACAATTTATAAGTTCATACACAAAAACACATCAATATTTTTAATCCATTACGAACAAAAAACTTAATAAAATGCCAGACAAATGAAATGTATCTTACAATTTACCTGCCGGCAAACCAGCGTTTTAATGTTAAATTTTTGTTAAATGAGTGAAAATATGCAAGAAAGTTTTGGAGATATTGAAAAATGCAGTACCTTTGCGTCCGGTTATTAGTTTTAGTGTTATTAATTATGTGGTTAGTATGAGGGGTCCCCACGGGAGTGGCGACAACCTCTTTTTTTTGTATATATACCCTTCCCAATGAAAATGAAAGACAAGACAATATTCATCACCGGAGCCGGAAGCGGCATCGGAGCGGCATGTGCAATGAGGTTTGCATCAGAGGGATGCAGACTGATACTCAATGCCAGGAACACTGACAGGCTCGGGCAGGTCTGCAGTGAGGTCAGGAAAAATTACGGGGCAGATGTCCTGCCGCTGCCTTTTGACGTCAGGGACAGGAAAGCCATCGAGGAAGCGCTGGCATCCCTGCCGGATGAATGGAAGGCAATAGATGTGCTGGTGAACAATGCCGGACTCGCGCTCGGGCTTGACAAGGAATTCGAAGGAAGCCTCGACGACTGGGAGACCGTCATCGACACCAACATAAAAGGCACTCTGGCCATGACAAGGCTCGTGGTGCCAGGAATGCTCGAAAGAGGCAGGGGCCATATCATAAACATCGGCTCGATTGCTGGCGACGGGGCATACCCGGGCGGAAGCGTCTACTGCGCCACCAAGGCTGCGGTGAAGGCGCTGACGGACGGGCTGAGGATAGACCTTGTGGACACTCCCCTGCGGGTGACCAACATCAAGCCCGGGCAGGTCGAAACCAATTTCAGCATGGTCCGCTTCCACGGGGACAAGGACAGGGCCGACAAGGTCTATGAAGGCTACAAGCCGCTTGAGGCAGCGGACATAGCGGAAACCGTGTGGTTTGCCGCATCTATGCCGGAACATGTCCAGATAGCGGAAATGCTTGTGCTTCCGACATGCCAGGCCACGTCCGGCATCATAAGCAGAAAGATCTGACCTGCCCGGATTCCGCCAGCCGGAGAAACAATTTGTATTCAAAATTGTAATAATGCTGAAATGTTCGTGCCGTACTTTTGCTGCCATTATTTCTGATATATGGACCTATACTGCAAAAGCATCGCGGCTGTCACCGCAATCATGCTGTGCTGCACGGCCGGCACGGCATCGGCATGGACAGGGGAATGGAACAATTCCGGCGGCAAAAGGAAAAATGTCACGGCAGACACCTGTGCCGTAACGGCCGGACGGAAGAAGAAAGACACCGGGAACCTGCCGTTTGAAGACAGGGAACTGAAGGCCAGGGCATTCTTCAAAGACGGGAAATTCAATGTGGCCACCGGCGACGGGAAATTCAGGATCTGGCTCGACAACAGAATCTACACAGATGCATCATTCTATATCCCGACAGAGTCTGTCGACGGGCTCACTTCCAAGATCAACAAGGACCTTGAAGAAGATGACGGGGCATTCAGATTCAGCAACGGGGTAAGCATACGCAGGGCGAGATTTGCCATAAAGGCAGAACTTTACGAAAGATGGTTTGCCGAATTCGACCTCGACTTCGCATATAACGAAGTTGAAATCAAGGACATGTATCTCGGATACCGATTCAATGAACATCTTTCCCTGCAGGCCGGGCATTTCAAGGAACCAATGAGCATCGAGAGGGTAACAAGTTCGCGTTATATCTCAGCCAATGAAAGGCCAATGCCTGTAGAGGCGCTTGCAGGAGGGCGCAGGCTCGGAATCGCGGCCACATGGTGGGGAAAATACTGGTGGGTGTCAGGAGGCATCTTCGGGCAGCAGGTGGACATCATCCAGAAAGAAAGGAACAGGGGCAGTGACGGATTTGGATTCACGGGAAGGGTCGCAGTACCTGTCATCAACAACGGCAACATGACGCTGCATATAGGGGGCTATGCCAGCTGGCGCAGACCGGATGCCGGAGGCGAAACGGACAGGACGGTCCTGTTCAGGACATTCCCGGAAAGCAGGACCGACAGGAGAAGATTCCTGCAGGCCGAAGTCGGAAATGTCAGCAGCTATACCACATACGGGGCAGAAGTGGCCTTCCGATGGAGCAAGTTCCTTGCATACGGGGAATACCTTTTCACAGACCTCAGGAGATACAGATATGACGAAGATGTGCGCAATCCTCTGAAAAATGCCGAATTTGCAGGGTGGTATGCCACTGCATCATGGATGATTCTCGGACAGCAAAGGCACTACAGTCCTGAAGATGCTGAATTCGGCGGCGTGAAAGTGGACAGGAAAGGCGGCAACCTCGAACTCAGTGCGCGTGTAAGCCACCTTAATCTCAATGACTTCCACGACATGTCATCACCAGTCACGGGCGGCATGGCCTACTCCTACAGCGCCAATCTCAACTGGTACCCGGTCAGCAATGTCCTGGTAGGGCTCAACTATCTGTTCATGGACAATGACAAATATGCCGACTCCAAAGGCCAGATAACGGCGGGAAACCGGCCGCTCAGCGAAGCAAGGCCAGGAGGGATAGATTTCCATGTGCTCCAGCTGAGGCTTATGGTATCATTCTGATTCATCATCAAAAAAGACGAAATACAATGAAAGCAAGTAAATTTTTCATGCTCGCTGCAGCAGTCACAGCTGCAGCGGCAATGACAGGGTGCAAGGACGATGTCGAACCGGGCACTGAGCCGTCAGATGTAAGCGGGCTCTTCATCAATGAAGTATGCTCCGGCGGTTACGACTGGGTGGAACTGTACAATGCTACAGACAATGAAATCAGCCTTTCAGGCTACCACCTCCAGGACGACAAAGG
Source organism: Candidatus Cryptobacteroides merdavium (assembly GCA_017694755.1). Lineage (GTDB taxonomy): Bacteria > Bacteroidota > Bacteroidia > Bacteroidales > UBA932 > Cryptobacteroides > Cryptobacteroides merdavium. The sequence continues at coordinate 49,832 of JADIMO010000095.1, read as the reverse complement.
CTCTGAAGAAGAATACACTTTTTCTGCGGATGAAACCATTGCTGCCGGCGGCTTCTATGTCATAACGGAAGACATGTTCCCGTTCGGAATATCCGGAAACGGGGAGACAATCACACTCTGTGACGAAACATACGCCGTCATAGATCAGATCACAATACCTGCCATGGAAGATTATTACACATACGCAAGGACAGACGACGGCGGAAATACCTGGGAGACGGTTGCCGGAGGCACACGCGGCAGAAGCAATTCCGGGACTCCGGACAGCATTCCGGGAGACAATACCGGAGAAAAACCGTCGGATGTGGACTATACCGGACTCAAACTGAATGAATTGAACGGAAACGACAAATTCATCGAACTCTACAATGCTTCTGATGCAGAAATCGACATCTCAGGAGTATATTTCTTCAAGGACGACGAGGACAAGAGCGCCCTGCCGGAAGGAACGGCAATCGCAGCGCACGGATTCATTACCGTCTGGTCGGAGAAAGCCGACGACATCCCGTCGGATGCCCTCATCTTTGAATTCGGCCTGTCGGCGGACAAATCCGTGAAGATCGAACTCCTCGCACCGGACGGGACATTGCTCGACGTGTTCAAGAATATCAGCGTATCCTTGGGAGAAACATGGGGTGAAGACGACGGAAAATACAACAGCAAGGACAAAGGATCATTTGCGCGCGAAACCGACGGGACCGGCGACTGGTATATAATGTCAGCCACCCGTGGCGCCACAAATGCCGGGGCAGAAAAGACAGACGGGACTAAAATAGAATGGTAGCTTTTGGGAGTTACGGAATTTTGACATATTTTAGCGGAGAATTCCGGGACAGGACCTGCATGGCACCACATTGCCGCAGGCAGTCCCGGATTCTTTGATGAAATGAAAACATACGGATATGAAACATGCATTTCTTCTTGTCCTTGCGGGATTTTTTCTGTCAGCTGCCATTCTGTCGGCAGCAAACGGGAAAGTCATCCGCTTTGTCTACTGCTCTGATCTCCACTATGGGCTGGAACGGGAATTCCGCGGTGCGGAAACCGGTGCGGATTCTGTGAGCCGGGCAATGATTGCCGCATTCGGACTGCTTGAGAATTCGGCACTTCCGGAAGACGGAGGCGTATCAGGCGGAGAAATCTTCGGGTCTCCGGACTTCATAGTCTGCACTGGCGACATCGCCAACAGGATGGAGGACGGGGTACAGTCAGCATCCGCCTCATGGGAACAGTTCTGCAGTGACTGGGGGAAATATATCAGCTGCACAGTACATTCCGGAGCAGAATCCGGTCCTGAAGACGGATGCAGGAAATGCATTCCCCTTTATCTCGTACCCGGCAACCATGACATATCCAATGCAATCGGCTACCCGAAACCTCTGAGTCCGGAAAGGGATGCAGCAAGCGCGGCAGGTATCCAAAGGCTGATGACAATGCAATGCGGAGACTGCGGACATGTCGATGCCGGCGAGAATGCCTGCAGCGGAAAGCCATGCAGCACCTGCGGATTTGACTATTCGAGGGACAGGACCCATTATTCATTTGTCATGGACAGCATCCGCTTCGTGTTCATGGGCATGTGGCCCGACTCGCTCAACCGGGAATGGTTCTGCCGGGAAACTGCCGCAGACAATGACATTCCCGTATTCCTGTTCACCCATGACCCTCCTGAAGCAGAGTCCAAACATTTCACCAACCCGAACGGGAGACATGACATAAACAGCACCGACAGATTCCAGAATCTGCTGTCAGACACCTGCTCGGTGAAAACTACCGGCGAGAAGCCGGTGGAAAACTGGAGAACGCTCGAACTGTTCTTCGGCAGCCATCCGGAAATAAAGGCCTATTTCCACGGGGACTGGAACTACAATGAATTCTACACATGGCACGGCCCGGACGGCACCATATCCCTGCCTGTATTCAGGGTGGACTCACCAATGAAAGGCTTCATTTCATCCGGAGACGTGACTCTTCTGTCATTCATTGTCGTGACCATAGACACCGGAAGCCATACACTCACGGCAAGGGAATGCCTGTGGAATGCAGACAGGAGGCCGGGCATAGGATGGGGAGAGACGGCAACGGTCCAATATTAGGAGGCACCCCGTTCCATTTACTGCCCCGTCCGGCAAATCCAAAGAAAACGAGTTTGCATTGCTCTCGGCTTCTGAGTATATTTGCGGGATGAAAGACTTTGCGGCAATAGATTTCGAAACGGCGAACCAATACAGCACAAGCGTCTGCAGCGTGGGCATAGTAGTGGTGCATGACGGGGAGATAACGGACAGGTTCTACAGGCTGATACGGCCGGAACCGGAATTTTATTCCAGATGGAACACCAAAATCCACGGACTGACACTGAAAGACACGGAAAATGCACCTGTCTTCCCTGAGGTATGGGCCGAAGCTGCTCCGCTGGTGGAAGGACTGACTTTCACTGCGCACAACAGCCGCTTTGACGAAGGCTGCCTGAAGGCGGTGTTCAGAATGTACAGGATGGATTATCCGGATTACAGGTTCCTCTGCACCTGCAACGCCTCAAGGCGGGTGTTCGGGAATATGCTTCCGGACCACAGGCTCCCGACCGTGGCTGCATACTGCGGATACGACCTCACGAAGCACCACAATGCCCTTGCCGATGCCGAGGCCTGCGCAGCGATAGCGCTGAGGATATTATGAACCGTTATCCGGAAATTTGTCTATATTTGACATGATACGGCAATTATAAACAAGTTTGCCTTGTTCCAGATTTTTGAGTATATATCTGTGATTTAGAAAAAATCCGGCATGAAATTCAAGATAGTATCAGACTACAAGCCTTCCGGAGACCAGCCGGAAGCCATAAAGGGGCTGTGTTCGGCCCTCAATGACGGTGTGGATGCGGTGACGCTGCTCGGCGTGACCGGGTCGGGAAAGACATTCACAATGGCAAATGTGATAGAGAAGCTGCAGAGGCCTGCGCTCATCCTGAGCCACAACAAGACACTTGCGGCACAGTTGTACGGGGAGTTCAAATCTTTTTTCCCGAACAATGCCGTGGAATATTTCGTGTCGTATTATGACTACTACCAGCCCGAGGCATACATACCTACCACTGACACTTACATAGAAAAGGACCTCAGCATAAATGACGAAATCGAGAAGCTCAGGCTGAGCGCGGCATCGTCCCTTCTCTCCGGACGCAGAGATGTGATAGTGATTTCCAGCGTATCCTGCCTCTATGGCATCGGAAACCCGGAGGACTTCCATGCCCAGACGGTGACCATACGGAAGGGAGAGAGCCGGAGCATGACAAGGCTGCTGTACCAGCTTGTGGATGCGCTTTATTCGAGGACGGAGGTGGACTTCAAGAGAGGCACATTCAGGGTAAGGGGAGATACTGTGGACATCTGCATAGGCTATGGGGAAAATGCGGTGAGGGTGGAATTTTTCGGAGATGAGGTGGACAGCATTTCAGTGATAGACCCTGTCACGGGGGCATTTATCGACTCGCTGGACGAGGTCTCCATCTATCCTGCAAACAACTTCGTGACCACAAGGGAACGCACCATAAAGGCCGTCAGCCAGATACAGGACGACATGATGAGACAGTGCGAATATTTCCAGGAAATCGGGAAGCCGCTGGAGGCGAAGAGGCTGAAACAGAGGGTGGAATATGACCTGGAAATGATAAAGGAGATGGGATACTGCCCGGGAATTGAGAATTATTCGAGATACTTCGACGGAAGGAACGAGGGAATGCGGCCTTTCTGCCTCATAGACTATTTCCCGAAGGATTTCATCACTTTCATAGACGAGAGCCATGTCACCCTGCCGCAGATCAGGGCCATGTACGGAGGCGACCACTCGCGCAAGTCGGTGCTGATTGAATACGGCTTCCGGCTTCCGGCTGCAGCGGACAACCGTCCGCTGAAATTCGACGAATTTGAAGCCGTGACAGGGCAGAAGGTTTATGTCAGTGCAACCCCGGGAGATTACGAACTCGAAAAGTCAGAAGGACTTGTGGTGGAACAGGTCGTAAGGCCGACAGGGCTGCTAGACCCGCCTATCGAGGTGCGTCCTACCAAGAACCAGGTTGACGACCTGCTTGAAGAAATCCGCGTACGCGCCGAAAAGGACGAAAGGGTGCTTGTCACCACTCTCACCAAGAGGATGGCCGAGGAGCTTGAAAAATATTTCACCCGTATGGGAGTGCGCTGCCGGTACATCCACTCCGATGTGGACACCCTCGAAAGGGTCGAGATCATAGAAGACTTCAAGAACGGGCTTTTCGATGTGCTCGTGGGAGTCAACCTGCTCAGGGAAGGGCTTGACATTCCCACAGTATCACTCGTGGCGATACTGGATGCCGACAAGGAAGGCTTCCTGCGCTCGGGAAGGTCGCTCACCCAGACGGCGGGACGCGCTGCGAGGAATGTGAACGGCCTTGTCATCATGTATGCCGATTCCATCACCCGTTCCATGCAGGAAACCATATACGAGACCGACCGCCGCCGGGCAAAGCAGATGGAATACAACAAGAAGCACAACATCACCCCTACCCAGGTGGGGATAAAGAAGAATGCCCTTGTCAACGGCTATGATGCAGGTGAAGAAGAGGCCGGGAAAGTCGCAGAAGGAGGGGCATACGGCAAGGACAAAAGGCGCAATCCTAGGCTTGCCAACACCATATCCGGGAAAGTGTCGGCGGCCAACTCCTACGACGACCCTCATTATATACCTGACCCGTCAGACCTCGGGAAAGGCACTGTTTCAGTAGGGCTCGGACATGACTCCGTGCGCGGCTCCAACTCCGCATACAAGGACGGATACATAGAGGCTGACCTCGCCGCAGTGCTTCAGGACCCTGTCATCCGCTCGATGAGCAGGAGCCAGGTGGAGAAGGCTGTGGAACAGGCGAAGAAGAACATGCAGAAGGCTGCCGCAGACCTCGATTTCCTCGCAGCTGCAAAGTACCGCGACGAAATGTGGGCACTGAAAGAGTATCTGAAAGTCTGGAAAGATTGATTTTTTCATTAACTTTGAAAGAATTTGTGTCCGGAAGCCGGAGAACCCGGGTATCCGGAGCATCTTGTCAAACGGACTTATACGACGGAAGCCATGGATATTATCGGAACCCTTTTCCCGAACTTTGATGACAAGGACAGGGAACTCATCAGAAAAGCATATCTCATAGCTGAAAAGGCACTTGAAGGACAGGTCAGGGGCAACGGGAAGCCGTTCATGGAACATCCCACAGGAGTGGCGAAGATAGCGGCAGACGAGATAGGGCTTCCTGCGGAATGCATCGCCGCAGTATTCCTGCATGAGGCGATGCGGATGCAGCCGGAATGCGACATAAGCATCTGCGACGGTTTCGGCAAAGACATCTGCACCATCGTGGACGGGCTGAACAAGATATCCACCATAAAGCCCAAGGACACACGGCTCGAAGCCGACAACTACAAGAAACTCATAGTCTCATATTCAAAAGATCCGCGCGTCACGGTCCTCAAGCTTGCCGACAGGCTTGAGGTGATGCGCTCGCTCGACATATTCCCGAAACTGTCCCGGGAAAGGAAAATCCTTGAGACCCTTATGCTCTACATTCCCCTCGCCCACCAGCTGGGCCTCTACAACATGAAGAGCGAGATGGAAGACACCTATTTCCGCCATGCGGAGCCGGAGCAATACAGGGCAATCACCAACAAGCTGAAAGCCACCGAAAAGGACAGGCAGGCCCTGATGACACAGTTCATTGAGCCGCTGAAGCAGAAACTTTCGGAGGCAGGCATAAACTACAAGCTGAAGATACGTACAAAGACGGCCTACTCCATCTGGAGAAAGATGCAGAAACAGAAGGTGCCGTTCGAAGGGGTCTACGATGTGTTCGCCATCAGATTCATAATAGACTGCGACACGGACCGGGAGACTGAGCATGCCCTGTGCTGGAAAGTGTTCTCGTATGTCACCGAAGAATATGAGTCCGACACCAACAGGCTCAGGGACTGGATCTCCAACCCGAAGCCCAACGGCTACGAATCCCTGCACATAACGGTCAGAAACAACGACAATGTCTACCTTGAAGTCCAGATAAGGACCAGACGGATGGACGACATGGCGGAAAACGGACTTGCATCCCACTGGTCATACAAGGGGATAAAGCATGAAGCCACACTCGACAAATGGCTGGTGTCGGTGCGGAACATCCTTGAACACCCTGGACAGTCGGGTGACAGCCATTATTATGAGGACGAACTTCCGGAACCGCCTTCGAATGAAATATTCGTATTCACGCCTACAGGGGAACTGCGCAAACTCCCGGCCGGTTCCACTGTGCTTGACTTCGCCTTCGACATCCATTCCAACCTCGGAATCAAATGTACCGGAGGCAAGGTCAACGGCAAGGCCGTGCCCATCAAGGAAAAGCTGAACACCGGCGACATAGTGGAGATAATGAGCGGAAAGAACCAGAAGCCGTCACCGGACTGGCTCAACTTTGTCGTCACCTCCAAAGCCCGCACCAAGATAAGACAGAAACTCAGCGAAGCCGAATTCCAGAAAGCGGCCGAAGGCAAGGAACTGCTCGGAAGGAGACTGAAGAACTGGAAAATGGAGATGAGCGACGACCTGCTCGCCTCAATAATGAAAAAGCTCCAATTCAAGACCGTCAATGCATTCTATGCAGCCATCGGGGACGGGTCCCTCGACATTGCCGGAATGAAAGACCTTATAGCAGGAGCTTCCGAAGGTCCGCAGGCTGACAATGAGGGCCAGCATGAAGCGGGAAAGGCCTCTGAAAACGAACAGGCAAGGAAAAAGCTGCAATCCGAAAAGAATTCTTCAGATGACATCCTGGTCATTGATGCCAGAAACCTGAAGAACCTCGACTACAAGATGGCCAAATGCTGCAATCCAGTCTACGGCGACGATGTGTTTGGCTTTGTCTCCATAAAGGACGGCATCAAGATACACCGCATATCGTGCCCGAACGCTGCAAGGCTCATGGAAATGTACCCGTACAGGATACAGAAGGTGCGCTGGAGCGACAGCCCGAGCACATCGAGCTTCCAGACCACCCTTAAGATCACCGCCGCACACGAGCCTTCCGTCATAAACGAAGTAATGGATATCGTGAACACCTTCCGCGCATCCATAAGAACCTTCAATGTGACCGAAAACGGAAGGAACGGCACCTACGAGATCTCCGTCAAGCTGTCCGTCCCGAGCAACCTTGAGCTAGACAAGGTCCTCTCCCGCCTCCGCACCTCCCGCAACATCCTGAAGGTCACAAGGGCATAATTTGATGAAAAGCATTGATAAAAAAGCAGCCGGAGGGGTTTCCCTGCCGGCTGCAATGAAAAAGGCCAGAATTGATTGTCAGTTTTTCATAGAATACAGTTGTCAGTCTGGAATATATTCCAGATAATAGACATTTACACTATTTACAGGCGCATAGATGTAGACTGTAGCAGTCTGCCTCGTCTGCGCGAGCTGCTCTGAGGTTATCTGCGTCGACACTTCGTTGCTGCTGTAGCCCCCGGTAGGAGCGGCTGCCTCATAGAGGTTCACGATGTCGGCGCCGTCATTCATGACCAGGTCGATCTTCACGGTTCTGCCCGTATCACTGCTGCTACCTGACCTGAGATAATGCTTGATCGTGCCTGGCTTGGTGACCTTGAACGAGATGTAGTTGCTTGTAGGAATCCCGTCATCCCCGACTTCCGAAGCTCCCTGCAGCTTGATTCTCTCGCTGCCTCCGTCCCAGTCGACGGACTTGTTGCTCTTTCCGGCATAGGTTATCTTGTCGATCGTCACAGGATCTGCCCCTGCCGCAACGAGAGCCGTAGTGCCGCTCGTGCCGTATGTCGTTCTGAGATAGTCGATGACATCCTTCTGCTCCTCTACAGCAAGAGGATCTGAAGGTATGGTGTCGTCAGGGTCATACCCTGCCGGCGTCCATGTGATTTCGAACACGCGGAGGGAAGCGTCGGCCCAAAGAATGATCTCATCTCCGGCATTGGCAGTGACGGTTTCGGAGAAAGTGCCTCTTTCAACGCCGTCATCGCTTGTATTAGGTGCTTCATGTGCAGGGCCTGAAGTACCGGCTACAGAGACATAGAGGTTGCGGCCGGATGAGGTGGCGTCAAGGGTCACTGTGACAGTACCGTTGCCGCTTGCAAGGAAGCGCAGATAGCGTCTGTTAGGCGGATTGTTGCTTGAGCCAGGATACTGGAAACATGCGAGTCCGTCTGAAGTTGCAAACCTGATGGTGTTGCCTGCATAATATTCAAGATTGTTGTAGACAAACGAATCTCCCCATATCTCTGCAGGATCAGTATTCTGATCAGAACCGATCAGAGCCTGCATGAAGGTGAAGTCCTCGAGTCCCCATGTCGTAGGCGTGGCGGCTGAGACATTTGACAAGGTTTCTCTCCTGATGAATTTCACAGCTTCGGAGAACTCTGAAGCCTCGTGCGCCACATCCGTTTCAGACACATCAGCCCTTACGGAGAAGTTGTAAATGCCGGTTGCAAGGTCTGCAACGGTGAAGTCGTGGCTGTTGCCTGTCACTGAAAGAGAATCCTCCTGTGTAGGGAGCGGACCGGTCCACCTGATCATATATGAAGCAGCGCTGCTGACTGCGTCCCACGAAAGGGTCACTGTACCTTCAGTCGCCTCAGGTGCCGATACCGATACATTCGCCGGAGTATCAAGAGGGGTTGATCCGGCTGTAGATGTGTCCTCTATCCATGAGAGTTCACTCAGGACTATAGGACCGCATGCATAGATATACACAAGCTGCTGTCCCCCTTCCGGAATGTCTGCAAGGACAGCCCTTGACCTGGTGGCACCGGCATAGACCGCTCCGGCCACATTAAGGGAAGTGCCGTCGGCCGGGCCGTATGCCACTGTAATATGGTCATTTGAAGAACCGTCTTCAAGGGTCGAGAGGACCACTGAACCCGGACCGTCCACAAGGAAAGCCATTGCGCAGTCCGTCGGCACACCGGAATATTCAAATGAAGCAGGAGCTGCGGTGAATTCAAATCCTTCTTCCGTGACATTTATCGGATTGGAAGTGACAATGAATCTGGTATTTCCTCTCACACAGGACTCGTCTATCACATCATAGAAGGTATCCGTGTCATTGAGAGTCCATGTATATCCGTACTCTACCGGAACGAGATCAGGATCAGGCTGTTCTACATAATCAGAAAGCCATCTCGGGTCACCGGCACCGGCATTCAGCACAGTGGTGTTGGTCACATTGAAAATGCCTCTCTCACTGTTATAGCATGGATCGGATGTCAGGACTGCTCCGCCTCCGGCAATGGCGGTTGACTGCGGGAATTCATCAGCGGCACAATTGCCTGATGACGATTCTGAATCATAGAAGAACTGGCTTGAGAAATTATAGTAATAGTTGCCGGCTACAGATGTAGGGAATGCTGTCGCCTGTGCCGGGAACATACATGTCCTTGTCTCGCACCCGTTCATATTGAGGAAAATGTTGTCCCTTATCTCAAAGGCACTGTCAACGGTCCCCCTGATATTGAACAGGCCCTTGTTGTTGCTGTTGTCAATTCCGCACAGGCTGTTGAATGTATTGTTCCTGAAAGTCAGGGCATGGACTGTGGCAGGAGCGTCAATCCTGAGGAAAGTTCTCATTCCGTCAGAGAATGTGCTGTTCCTGACCGTAATGCTGTTGATTGTATTGGCCGCACGGACATCAAAATTGTCACCTCCGTCACCGCTTATGTCATGGACATATACAGATTCATATTCAATTGAGGTGAAGTTGACCGTCTTGGAATTGTCGTAAAACATTCCGTTCGAATATTCCGACATCTCGCAGTTCACGATGGAAACGCTTACCGGTGATTCTGATGGGAAGTTTTCGGCAAATGTGATGTTCCGTCCTAGTTCATAGCCGTTGCCGCTGAATGACAGGGCCTCTGCCCTCAGGGAGGTGGCACCGAGAATATCAGGAATGGACTGTTCAACAGGAGCAGTCGGTTCGGTGTAATCCATATAGGTATAGGTAATGCCCGGAGAACGCATGTTGAAATAACCTATGATGACAGGGCTTGCCCCTTCCACAGTCTGTTCGCCATAGATCTCGACCGGACCGAGGATGTCCATCGCTCCCATTTCATAGGCAACCCCTCCATTATATGCCACCTGAATCTTGAGAGGAGGATTCGTCCAGTTGGCAGCCTCACGCAGGGCCTGCTTGAATGCAGTGGTGTCACTTACAGTCACGGCATCGCCAAGTGAAGGCCTTGTCCATGCATATACGGTACCCCTGTTGGCAGAGTTGAAATGCATGGCAACCGTATATCTTGTAGAAGCCTTGAGCCCGTCAAGGGTCATTTCAGTCACGCCGCTTCCTATAGTATAGACCTTATATGCTTCGGTTTCACTGTCGGGACTCGGAGAGACACGTATCTGGTTGACCCCGTCCGCATCACCTTCTTCAAGCTCCCATGCCACAGTTATGGTAGCGTCAGTCCTGTCGGTGACGGTGACGCTTCTGAGAGGATCCATCACAGTGTAAGTATCTATAGGATACGGAAAAGCGGCCCACTTGGAGTCTCCCTGGGTATCGTCAGCCGTATTCTGCCCGCAGACACGTGCATAAAAGCTGTATTCCCGGTCAAGAGCTATGCTCACACTTGTGGAGGATCCTGTTTCCGATGGTTCAACCACATGTTCCTCCGGAGTCATGCCGGAAAGCATTTCATCGGTCACCTCCTCGGCGGAGGCCGGGGCGCTGTCTGTTTCAAACCTGTAGACCTGGAGCAGATACTGCGTGGCAGTATTGGAATTGGTCCAAGTGAATGTCACGGTACATCCGTCTGATGTACTCACCACGGCAGATGTGCTGCCAGGTGTGAGAACATTGGAAAGATGCATTTCCTCAATGACTTCCGGCACCTCCTCCACACAGCCGGTTGCCAATGTGAAGAAAGAGGCTGCCGCAAGGCAAATCGTCAATATGGATGATAATTTTTTCATATAAACTTTCTTTTTTCGAGACCCCTGGCGTCCGGAAAGTTCCGGGCCGGGTCTTGTTCATATTCTGCTAATACTGCGTATAATCATTCTTGAGAGAGCCCTGCGCATTGATGATGGCCACTTCAGGAATCGGCCACCACTGCTGGAGGTTCGGATCAGCATTATAGAATCCGTCAGGTGTAGCCTTGTCAAGCTGGGTATCCGTACTTGTAAACGAATCCGTATCTATGTACTCTGTAGTCGCACCGCTTGAATTGAGATAAGGAATCCATCCTGAACCGGCAGGAGGCGTAGTCTCGTCAGCCTCATTTTCGCCGAGATGAATGCCGTACATCTCTATAGTAGGAATTCCGTTTTCAGTCCCGTGCCTGTACCAGAGATAATGTCCGAGGAGAGAATAATCCCTGCCGGTTATCGTTCCCCGTCCGCCGTTCCTCAAGGTATTGAGCTCAGTTGCAGCGTTATCCATGCTTGACTTCAGGCAGTTCCATCTGATGAGGTCGGCCTTGCGGAGGAATTCTCCCACAAATTCCAGGGCACGCTGCTTCTTTATCTCATTGAAGATGGCTTCTTCTCCGGAAAGACCGTCCACAATGGCATCAGCCTCTGACTCATGCCCCCTATAAGCCCTGCGGAGAACTTCACGGAGACAGGACTTTGCATAAGCCTCATCACGGTCAGGATTTTCAGATGAATTGGCAAGCTCGGCTGCCATGAGAAGGATGTCGGCATATCTCATATACACCGGCTTTACACCGTCGTCATTTCCGCCCGAATAAGGACTGCTGGTCATCCACTCGAAACGGTATTTGCCGAAATACCAGTTCGCTATGCCAGCCGGATACGGAAGAGTCCCGTCACCTTTGTCTTCCCATTCGAAATTGACGCAGCTCACATCACGACGTGAATCATTCTCATCATACCAGTAATATACATAAGGCACCGGACCGGCCTGGCCTCCACGGTCGGAAGTCGTAGGTGAATAAGTCGTATAGCCGTTGTTGCGCACAGCAAAAGTATAATTCCAGCGGCCGCGGGAATTGCTGAAAGGAATCACCCAGATTATTTCATGGCCGGCAGTAAGTTCCATATTGTTGACGCTTTTCCAGAGTGCTTCATAATCCGGTTCGAGCTCAAGCCCGGAATTGGAGATGACATCCCTCAGGGCTGCAAGAGCCTTAGGATATAGGACAGACTTGCTGAGTTCCGGATCATCTGAAAGCCGTATTGTGCCGGCGTTGCCTGTGCCGACAGTCCCTTTATCCGGACGGAGAGCATAGCCTGAGGCCATAAGGGCGATACGGGCATACATTCCTTTGGTGAAGGCAAGTCCCACACGGTCGGTGCTGGTGGCCGTAGTATAGGTAAGATAGTCAAAAGACTCTTCAAGATCGGCAAGTATCTGCTTGTAGATCACATCCCTGTCGGACTTGTTGAGATAGATGGTCTCCGGAGTCACAGGTGCAAAACGGGCAGGGACTTCGCCGTATGCCTTCAGGAGCTCCGTATAGAGGACTGCCCTCATTGTCAGGGCCTCTCCGAGAAGGGCTGCCATCTCAGGACGGGTGGACGGGCTGCCGTATTCGCGTATCCCGCTGATGGAAAGGTTTGCGCGTTCAATTCCTGCAAACAGTTCATTGTAAGGGCCATCTGACACATTGAGCTGGCTGTTGGTGCTAAGCATGTTGTATCTTACGATCTGCGACTTCTCGTCACGGGTATTGGAAATGTACCATTCAATGTCGGTATTGTATCCATACCACGGGAGATAACGGCCGCGATGGGAGTTGGTGTGACCGAAGACCTCGTAGATGGAATAAATCTGATAGGCCGTAAGAGTCGGATCAGAGAACACGGAAGTCTCGTCAAATGTGGACTGGGACTCGGTGGTGAGATCGCAGGACACAAGTGAAAGTCCGGCGATGATTCCCGCGCTGACAAATATTTTTCTTATTATGTTCATAACTCTTTCTTATTGGAGATTAGAAGGTAAGGTTGACTCCGACCACAAATCCGATGCTCTTCGGATATGCAGAATAGTCCACACCAGGAGTAAGAGGCGTATCCCTTCTCGTGTCCACCTCAGGGTCATATCCGGAATAGCCGGTGAGGCAGAAGAGGTTGGTGCCTGAGACATAGAAACGGAGACGGGATATCTTCGCCTTCATCGTCAGGTGCGAAGGAAGGGTATAGCCTATTGTCGCAGAAGTGAGACGGAGGAATGAGCCGTCCTCGACCGCCCAGTCCGACAGCACGGCGTTGCCGACTGCAGGAGACCACAGGGTGGCATTTGCATTCACTTCCCTGAGCTGCTCGGCATCTGTTATCAGCTGCCCGGTACTCCAGTCAATGTTAGTCCACCGCTGTTCCGATGTGGTCATGAGATTGCGGTTCTTGTATTTTCTCGAAGAAGTGAACTCGATCTTGTTGGCGTTGTAGATGTCGTTGCCGAACACATAGTTGAAGTTGGCGGAAAAGTCAAATCCATAGAGATAACCGGAAATGGTCAATCCTCCGAAGCCTACAGGATTGGTGTTGCCGATGATCTCCTTGTCATCTACTGTCACCTTTCCGTCACCGGTAGTATCCTTGAGTTTCATGGCACCTGGCCTGAGATAGTCCGAACCTATGACGGCAGAACAGTCTGTCACACCGGAATTGAGTTTCCACTGTGAGCCGTCCCATGTGAAGTCATCCACCGTATAGAATCCGTCAGACCAATATCCATAGATATTTCCGAGAGGCTGGCCTTCCTGTACGATGAAGTCGGTTCCGATCTCGGTCGAAGCCCAGTTGGTGGCGGATTCTATCTGTGAAAGGCCGCCTAGGCTTGTCACCATATTGTCATTTATGCTGAGATTTGCTCCAAGGGTAAGTCCGAAATTCTCCCTCTCGACAAGGACGGCATTGAGAGACACTTCAAATCCCTTGTTGCGAACGGATCCCATGTTGCGGTACTGGTACTCATATCCGGAACCGGCAGTAGGGAACTGGATGAGAAGGTCATTTGTAGTATTGTGATACAGTTCGAACGCTCCGTTAAGCCTTCCCTTGAAGAAAGAGAAGTCAAGGCCTATATTGTGGGACACGGTGGTTTCCCATGTCAGGTTCTCATTAGGCATGATCGTATCTCCTCCGTCAGTGACAGTGGACCAGTATGTGTTGCTCTGCGAAATCCAGGAAGTGGAGAATGAGGCAAAATTCAGCATTGTCATGCCTGACGGTATGTTGTTGTTGCCGGCGGTACCGTAGCTGTAACGGAGCTTGAGGTTTTCAAGCCATCTTGAAGCACCTTTCATCCACGGCTCGTTGGATATTGTCCAGGAGACGGCTGCTGAAGGGAAATAGCCCCACTGGTTGCCTTTGGTGAACTTGGAAGAACCGTCAGCCCTCATCGTGGCTGAAATGGAATACCGGTCATCGAACACATAGTTGACCCTGCCGAAGAACGAAAGGAGACGGTCATTCGGGTCATAGTAATTGTTGGTCGATATGGAAGTACCGGTCGACATGAAATTCCACGCCATCTCAGAATCAAAGAAATCAGGGAAATTCTCAATGACAGAAGTCAGTTCATTGGACTTCTTCACGATATACTCGCTTCCGACAAGGAGGTCAAGCTGATGCCGGTCATCATTGAACACTTCCTCAAAATTGTATGAAAGGGTGTTGGTGTTGCGGATTGTCTGCCTGTACTGGTCAGTATATCTTGTAGCAGGCTTGTTCTTGTACTGTGCGGTATTGCCGACATAATAGGTGGTGAGTCCGTAAAAACGGTTGTTTTCCTGGGTATAGTCTTCAAGACCGCCCTCAACACGGAGGTTGAGATTCTTGATAATATGCCATGTGACGGCTCCGTTGACCGTCCAGTTGCGGCGTACACGCATGTTGTCATTGTCAGCAACAGACTGGAGAGGCGGGGCATTGTCCCCATAGTCCTCTTCAAGGTCAGATCCCGACACGGCTCCCTGGGCCACAGGTATCGGAGCATACTGGACGGCATGCTTGAGTCTTCCGTTTCCGGAAGTCGAGCCGGCATCATTCATTGAATTGGAGCCTGAACCCATGATCTTGGTATGTGAATATCTTGCATTCACATCAAATGACAGCTGCTTTATAGGCTTGTAATTGGCCTTGAAGTTAAGGTTGTCCCTCTTGTAGCTGGATCCAGTCATGATGGCGTTGTCCCCTATATGGGAATAACTGGCGGTCCATCTCACCTTGTCAGTGCTTCCGGAAACCGAGACATTATGGCTGAAATTGGAGCCGGTATTGCCGAATACCTGCTGCACCCAGTCATTCCCCTGCTCATTCTTATAGAGATCAATGTCATCATATATTCCGAAATAAGGCATATAGTCATCTTCATATGTGCCTCTGATCATGGACAGTTCATACTGGTTCCTTGCAAAATCGTACGGACTGTCCACCTGGATTGCATCCTTGTTTGCCATCCATTTCTGTCCCCAATAGGCATTGTAGCTTACGGAAAACTTGCCGCTGGTTCCGTTCTTGGTGGTTACAAGGACAACTCCGTTTGCACCTCTGGAACCATAGATGGCAGTCGAGAACGCGTCCTTCAGCACATCGATGGACTGGATGTCGGATGCAGGTATGTCCGAAATGCTCTCCACCGGAAATCCGTCCACGATATAAAGCGGTGAGCTGTCCTGCGTGATGGAACCGGAACCGCGGACACGGATCTTGATTTCTGCATCAGGATCACCTTCCGTGGTAGTGACCTGTACTCCGGCCATCCTTCCGGAAAGGGCTTCACCCACCGTTGTTACTGGCACCGCAGTCAGGGCCTTGCTGTCCACGGACGAAACGGAGCCCATGAGGTCCTTGCGCTTCACCGTGGCATAGCCGATGACGACGGTTTCCTCGAGGAAATTGGCATCCTCTTCAAGAACCGTGTCAATCCTGGTGGAATTTCCTATCTCGACATGCTGGGTCCTCATGCCTATGCAGGAAAACACGAGGGTCTTTCCTTTGGCGTCAGGGATATCGATGACATATCGTCCGTCAGCATCCGTTGAAACGCCGAGGGTGGTGCCGTCGACAAAGACAGACACGCCCACGAGAGGCTGCCCGCCCGAATCCTTTACGACACCGCTGATCTCCTGGGCCGACAGCGACAAAGTCGCGAACAGCCCGACGACCAGCAGAGAAATCTTGTATGTCAGATTTTTCATAAAAGAACTTTTTTGGTTAGTACTTGTCATTATGGTTATTTTTGTCATTAATCATCATGTTCTTTTGTGGCCTGCCCTATTCGGGATATGCGAAATTACCCATTTATATCCATGGGACATGCGAAAAATTGTCGCAATGCATGTATTTTTTAACACAGGGACAAATTTTCCGTGTACGGTAACGAAAAATGGCCGGAACGGATTCCGGCCAATAAGAAAATGTATATAATGCATGCTGACAGATTGTGACAAGCCCGCTGAAACTTATATGAGAGTCAGGCTGGACAGCTCGCTCCCCAACCTGTGGATGGCATCCTCAATCTTCTTCAGCTGCCTGTCCGACACATAGGTATTTCCCTGCCTGTACTGCCTCATCAGAGCGGCATTGATTCCGACATAACGGGCAAATGCACTGACATTGATCATGGAATAATATTCAAACAAAGACGAAAGGTCAAATTTGAAGACAGGAGGCGCCACAAACTCTTCCGGAATCTCCCTTCCTTCACTCCTGATGAGTCCGGTCACTTCTTCCATGGAATTGCAGAAATCCGCCTTTGCCTCAGCAACAGTGTTCCCCCTCCCCAAAAGGGTATAGTCTGAAAAATCCATGTTATAAGCTACATAGGTGCCGTCGCTGTCCTTCTCAACAGACACCACAAATTTTTTCTGCTGTTCCATAATTCCGATAGACATTTCAAAATCCAATCTGTTTCTTCAACCTGTGCATAAGCCCCGGACGGATCTCCTGCGACCAATGCCTTTCTATCTGTATGGTCATTCCGGTCTTGTCATTACGATATATGTCATGTTTCTTCCCGTGCATCACAAGCCTGAATCCATTCTTCTGTGCAAGCCTCCTGATATCATTCCAATTCATGGCATTCCTCCGCAAATATATAACATTATTGTAATATATCAAATATTGTTTCAATACTTATGAAAAACAAAAAACAGACAATAAAAAAGGGCATGGCTCATAATTGAGTCTGCCCTTGGTATGGTATCATATATTATTGCTGTGTCAGTCGAGGGAGGTGTAGGTGCCGCCGGAGGTCTGGGAGGCGACGATGTTGCGGACGAGATAGTGGAGGTACATCTCGAAATTGGTGTAACGGCCATGGATGTCGATGGTCTTGGAGGCGGCATCGGATGAATCCTTGGAATTGAGCCCGAACCTGTTTTCAAACCAGTCAGGAATGCCATCGCTGTCGGAGTCGGTCTTGTCGTTGGCTTCGTTTTCCGTGTCTGCGGAATATGACGGCCAACCTCCGGCTGCTGAAGGTGTGTCAATTATGCCTCCGGTACTCCCGTTACCTCCGTCTGTTATGGATGCAGTGCCGGACTGGGCATCTGCACATGCACGCTTGTCCACAGCATCCCTTACCAATGAAGCTCCACCTGCCTCACAGATGCGGGCAAAAGCGTCCTGTGCCGAATGAGTCGTAGTGTATACGGTCTGTCCCGACGGACCTGAAATAGGAAGCAGCGATGACAGCAGCCTCTCTGAGTCAGGAGGGATGTTGGTACTGTGGTCATGCCAGTAGACGCCATTCTGGGCTGTCATATCCGGATAGTCGTAATAGTAGTTTCCTGCCATATACAGATACGGATAGCCGTAATCCTTAGATGAGGATGTATAGATGCCGTTCGCATCTATAAAATACCTGCGGTCTCTGGATGCCGGTCCCTGCCTGTAATAATTATTGACCATATTGAAATGACCGCCCTCTCCGCCGTATGTAGAGTTGCTGCCCCAATTATAAACAACATTATTGCGATAGTCAACATTGCCGCGCTTGTCGGGATCCGACGGATTTTCATATATTTCAGGATGGTCAAAGCGAGGGTTGCGGCTGTCATGATTGGACAGCATATTATGATGGAACGACGCATTCTCACCGCCCCAGATGCCGCCGTAGCCGTGGTTGCCCTTAGGATGGTTGGAATTTCTGAGGCTTTCAGTCATAATACACCACTGCATGGTAAAGTTCTCATTACCATAAAACGATGCGCATTCGTCGATAGACCAGGACATCGAGCAGTGGTCAAGAATGATGTCTGAATGCCTCCTGCCCCAAATGCAGTCCTCGCCATCCCCCGACATAACCATGTTGCCGAGGCGGAAACGGATGAATCTGATGATGACATTGTCCGATTCAACTACCGTGGCATAATTCTTTATGCAGATTCCGTCACCAGGAGCAGTCTGCCCGGCGATAGTCAGATTGCCGTTTCTGATCCTCAGTTTTGACTGGAGTTCAATTATTCCGGCTACATCAAAGACAATGATTCTCGCCCCCGTCGCCTCGACGGCTGCTCGAAGCGAACCTGTCCCGCTGTCGTTCAGATTGGTCACATGTATTATCCTGCCGCCGCGTCCGCCGGTGGTGTACATGCCGCCGCCCTCAGCGCCCGGGAAGGCAAGAGTGAGTCCGTGGTCATCTTCAGCAGACGGAATAAGCATGGCCTTGTAGGCTTCGGTCATGTCAGGGTCAGGGTCAGGATCCGGTTCCGGCTCGGGATCAGGAGTACTCTCGCCCGGGGTATAGGCTGAAGATGAGGTGAATTCCGAGAAACGGTTTCCGGCAATTGCGCGGACCATGCAGACGTAGGAAGTTCCTGTTTCAAGACCCGTGAATGCATGGGACAAAGAGGTCTCGTATTCAGTCACCATTATTGTGCCGTCATCGGCATTTTTCAGCCTGACGGCATATCTTTCGGCGCCATCCACTGCATCCCATGCAAATGTCAGGGAAGTGGAAGTGACATCAGTACAATGCACATTCTGAGGCGCAGGGAGAGGACCTGCCGGAGTTTCAGGCACCTCTTCCTGACATGCGGACAGGAAAAGCAGCAGTGCTGCGGTAAAGAACAGATGAAAGTTTTTCATAATATAAATCAGTTCAATCGATTACAGTTCAGTATATGTACCGTTTACACCCTGTGCGGAAACAATGTCGCGCACAAGCCAATGTAGATACATCTCCAGATTGGTGTAACGGCCGTGGTTGTCAAGCGTCATGGAAGATGCATCAGAGGCATTTGACGGATCAAGACTGTATTCAGTTTCAAATGCATCCGGCATTCCGTCACCGTCCGTATCCGTCACGGCAGTGAGTTCATCTGAAGTGGCGGAATATTCCTGCCATCCTCCGGCATCTGTCTGGGAATCAATCAGGCCGCCGGTACTACCATTACTGCCCGATGCCGACGAATTGGCATTCATGGCCTCAGAAGCCACCCTTGTGTCGGCATTGTCACGGACGAGCGAAGCCCCGGCATATCCGGTCACGGCAGTAAAGGCATCTTCAGCGGAATGTGCGGTCATGTAACATGCCGTTGCATCATCCGCCAGGATTTTGAACGGCTCGGTCTGCAGGCTGTGGGAAGGATTCTCCCCATACTGGCTCTGGTCCCGCCATACGACACCCTGGGAATTGTCCGAATTTATGGCGGAGGCGTAGTTTCCGGAGTGCCAGTTGCCGCTGACATGAATATCAGGATAATCAGTACCGGAAGAATATTCCGGAGAATACCACCAGGCATCCACGAACCATGCCGCCTCTTCGGATGCAGGTCCCGGCTTGAAATAATTGTCAATTACATTGAATGAACCGTCTTCTCCGCCATACATGGAATTGCTGCCCCAGTTGTATATCACATTGTTGCGGATGTCCACATTTCCCCTGTGGGTGGAAAGATGGTCACCGTACATGTCAGGACAGTCAAGGCGAGGGCTTCCGTTGCCGTTGTGGGCCAGGAGGTTGTGATGGAATGATGCATTCTTGCCGCCCCAGATGCCGCCCATGCCATGCAGGCCTGCACCGGCAGAAGAAACGGGATTGTTCAGAGCCTCATATACCATGCACCATTGCATGGTGAAATCGGTATTGGCATAGAAGGATGCACAGCCGTCAAGTCCCCACGACATCGAGCAATGGTCTATTATGATGCCGTCACGGTAATGTCCGTAGACGGAGGCAAGGGTATCAGTAACTGCAGCGGAAGCGGCATTGACATCCCCGAGGCGGAAACGCAGGAAACGGATGATGACATTGTCCGCATCCACCGCTACAGGATAGCCGCTGATGCAGATTCCCTGTCCCGGGGCAGTCTGACCTGCTATGGTGAGGTTCCCTTCACTGATCCGCAGTTCGGACTGCAGGTCTATCCGTCCCGCAACGTCAAATACCACTGTTCTGGAGCCGGAAGTGTTCAGAGCTTCCCTCAGAGAGCCTTCTCCGCTGTCATTCGTATTCGTGACATGGATCACCGCTCCTCCCCGTCCGCCTGTGACATGCATTCCGCCGCCTTCCGCACCAGGAAAAGCGAGAGTCAGACCGTGTTCATCTTCCGAGGCAGGCATTTTGAATGACTCATACTCAGGATCAGGAAGATAGACTGCATCTGACACCAGAAATTCCGAATATTCCATCCCGCCTATGGCCCGTACACGGCACACATAGGAAAATCCTTTCTCCAGACCTTCGAATGTAACCGAAGACTCCGTCACGAATACCGGATCCCCGACACTTGTCTCATCATACGCATTTGTCAGGGCTGCATAATACTGTGACGCACCTTCCACAGGATCCCAGGAGAATGTAAGTGAAGTTTCTCCGGAAACAGTCCCTGCAAAGTTGCCCGGAACGGAAAGCACCATGCCGCTTTCCGGCCCATGTTCCTGACATCCTGTCAGGAACAGAAAAAAGAAAATGTAAAATAGCAGATGTGCAGATCTCCTCATATTCCTTATTTTTGTCTGTCGTCCGGCAAAAATACAATGATTCTCCCAAATTAAGACAGACATCGCCATTTTCAGTCAGCAATCACATCTTTTTCGGAATCGATGATGCCCGGGATGCCGGTTACGGAGCCTTTGAATGAGGCAGTGCCGGTCCTTATTTCCTTTACTATCCTGCTGTCTATGGCATCACGGCTGGCGGAAGCCCCTGCAGACTTCAGTATTGCCTTGTATTCCTTCTTTACAGGGGCAGGAGAGAGAGGGTTCCGGCAGGCAAACGGTTCTGCTGGCGAAACATTTTCGTATTCTGAAGCATATCTTTCAATTTTCCCTTCATCAGGCTTCTTGCCGAGCCAGTTTCCTTCCCTTACGGCCGAAACATCATAGACATTGTTCTTTATGTAAAAAGAACCGGGAATCATGGATGTGCTTTCGGAAGTGGAAATCTCCACATATCTCCCGTCAAGGTTCTTCGTGCCGGGACCTGCCTTGAAAAGGTTGCCTATGACATTGAACCATCCTTCCTCACCGCCGTAGATGGCTTTCATACCCCAGTTGTAGACTATATTGTTGACGAATTCGACGGTTCCCCGACGGAAAAGCAGGTCGGTGCCTTCATATACGGCAGGATGGTCGAAACGCGGGTTGCGGCTGTTGTTGTGGGCTATGATGTTGTGATGGAAAGTGACATTGCGGCCGCCCCAGATGCCTCCGTAGCCGTGCTCTCCCTTCCTGTGGATGGAACTGTTCAGAGCCTCTGAAATTATGCACCACTGGATGGTGGCATTGCTGTTGGCATAGAAAGAGGCGTTTTCATCCGTCGCCCAGCTGATGGAGCAATGGTCGATGATGATGTTGTTGTTATGCCTTGAACCCAAGGCGTCATTCTCATCCCTGGAAGCGGATCCCATCCGGAAACGGAGATAGCGGATGATGACCTCGTCAGTGCCGATATACACCCCGTGGTCGCGGATGGTGATGCCTTCGCCTGGAGCCGTCTGTCCGAGAATGGTTATATGCGGATCTTCTATCTTAAGGGTGGATTTCAGATGGATGTCCCCGCTGACGGCAAATTTCACGATCCTTGGTCCTTCAGCCCTCACGGCATGCCTGAAAGTGCCCTCCTCCTCGCTGTCCTCAAGGGATGTGACCACATATTCCTTTCCGCCACGGCCTCCTGCAGTGTACATTCCGCCTCCGAGGGCTCCGTCAAATGCAGGGATACGGGCGAAATCCTCCGACACAGGCAGACCTCCGGCAATATATTGCCCATCAAATATATAATCAATATTGAACGCAGCCTCATATTCAAGGGAGGCCCAGATGAACGGTCCGACGCCCTTGCAGTCATTGTCAATGACAGGCTCGCTGAGATAATATGCGTATGTGCCGTCACGCATCTCCTTGCCGCCGAGTCCGGCCACCGAGCAGCACGATGTGAGGGAAATGGTACCGTCAGGATTTTCCCTGACGAAAGTATCCACGAAACGGTTGTAAAGATCCCGTGAATACTCCCTCCACGAACTGTCCAGATAACCCATGCGGACACCTTTCAATGCCGCATAGACAAACATGGAAGAAGCTGTCGCTTCAAGATAGTTTCCTTCCCTGCCCGGCGAGTCCAGTACCTGATACCACATCCCGGTGACAGGGTCTGCATATTTCCGTACCGCGTCCATGAGATAACGGAACTGTCCGATGAGCTCCTTCCTGTCGGGATGCTTCTCCGGGAAATAGTCAAGGGTCTCCGCCAATGCAATGGCATACCAGCCGCAGGCCCTGCCCCATGCATGGGATGACTGTCCGGAAAGGGTATCGGCCCAGAACATGGAGCGGGATTCGTCCCAGGCATGGCGGAAGAGACCGGTTACAGGGTCGTATGTGTGCTTTGCAGCCCCCTTGAAATGTCCGGCTATATCACGGAAAAGGGAATCCCTTTCGGACTTTGGTGAAAACCTCTTTGTATATTCCGCATAGAAAGGCTGGGCCATATACAGGCCGTCAAGCCAGACCTGATGCGGATATATCTGCTTGTGCCAGAAGATCCCGTCCCCGGTCCTCGGCTGGGTGTCGATCTGCTCCCTTATCTTGCGGAGGACACGGCGGTATTTCTGGTCCCGGAACTCATCATACAGTCTGTAATATATCCTGGCAGGGCAGATATGGTCCACATTATAGGCCTCCTTCTTGTATTTCCAGACCGCGCCGTCTTCCGTGGCCATGGTGTCAGCCCAGCTGCGCACATAGTCCACAGGATAGTCAAGGTCATATCTTTCAGCCACATCGAGGAACGAAAGGAGTTCCAGTCCGGTGGTGTAGTTCCATTTGCACTGCCCCTGACGGCCGTCGAGCCAGGTGGCATCAGGATTCCGTGCCATCTCGGAAAGCATCATCTTCACCGAATAAGGCTCTATGCCGCGGATAAAGCTGAAGTCCCGGGTCTCCTGTGCGGAAATGTGCAGGCCGGCCGATGCGGCGGACATGAGCCCGGCCATAAGGGACATGATATAATATCTGGTTTTCATAATGTTATTATTATCCGTTAAATGGTTATCAGCAAATTTTCTGCTGACTGTTCTTGTGTTCCTTTATATAGTCAGCAGGGGAAATGCCGAAATGCTTCTTGAAGGAACGGCTAAAATATCCGGGATCGGAAAAGCCAACCTTGTAGGAGGTCTCTGACACCGAGTACTGTCCGCTCTTGAGATAATAGGTGGCCTTCTCCAGACGGTATTCCTGGATCAGCTCCACCGGAGACTTGCCAGTAAGTCCCTTCAGCTTGTTGTACATGGAAGTGCGTCCCATGCCCACATAGCTTGCAAGGTTGTCCACAGTCACCTCCGAATCAGACACATTCTCCTCCAGCCATTTCATCACCTTCCTGATAAGCTCCCCGTCCCTGTCCGTGATGACGACTTCATCCGGGACAATCTCAACAGGCTTTGCCCCGCGGCGTCCCTTGCCATTCGCCACAGGCTCCGCCGCGGACATCCTTGATATGATCTCACGCCTTCTGTCAAGCAGGTTCTCCATCCTTGCAACGAGCAGTTCCATGGTGAAAGGCTTGGCGATATAGCCGTCCGCCCCATATTTCATGGCCTTGACATGAGTGTCATTCTCATGCTTTGCCGTAATCATTATTATAGGTATATGGCTGGTCGTGAAATCACTGCGCACCTTGTTTATCAGTTCTATGCCATCCATCTCCGGCATCATCAGGTCGGTCACTATCATATCCGGCATCCACCCTCCGTCAATGACCTGGAGGGCCTCTTTCCCGTTGGATACATCACGTACGTCATACCTGTTGATGAGACAGTTGTAGATATATACCTTCAATTCGGAATTGTCCTCAGCCACGAGAACCTTCAATGCACCGGACGGGAATGTCGGCTTCACCTTGTATTTGCTGAGCCCGTATGCCTCAGACACCTCACTGCCAGACTGCCCTGCATCCTCTTCAATGAACTCGGCGGTCTCGTCAGAAAAATGATCTCTGTCTGTCGGAAGGGTCACATAAAAACTGGACCCCCTGTTGACCTCGCTCTCCACCCATATGCGGCCGCCATGGATGTCCACTATCTCCTTGCAGAATGAAAGGCCTATCCCGCTGCTGGACATCCCTTTCAAGGAAGCGTCGGAAGCCTGGACAAACGGTTCGAAAATGGCCGTCCTCTTTTCCTTCGGAATGCCTATGCCGTTGTCCCTGACCATGAGAGTGAATTCCTGAACACCTTCCCTGTAATATATGGCCACTTCTATCCGCCCGCCGTCGGAGGTATATTTGAAGGCATTGGACAACAGATTGTATATCAGTGCCTCCAGACGGCCGGCATCCCCCCATATCATCAGGCTGTCCACTGAATGCGTGAAGCTCAGCTCCATGTTCCGCTCGGCAGACATGTCCTTGAAATCATCATAAACTTTCCTGATAAGCTGCACAATATCCATCTGGCTGACCCTCAGCCTCATCTTCCCGCTGACTATTCTTCTTATGTCAAGAAGCTGGTCCACCAGGGTCATCATCCTGCGTGCATTCTTGTAGACAAGGTTGACGCTGTATTCGGAGCGGTCCCCGGGGGAAAGATTCTTCTGCACATCGTCTATTCCTCCGAGTATCAGTGTCAGAGGTGTCCTCAGTTCATGGGAGATATTGGTGAAGAAACGCACCTTCATGTCATTGAGGTTCTGCTCCAGCTTCACGTCATTCCTCAGCTTCATCGAAGTGAGGAACATCCGCACAAGGACAGAGGCAATGGCCAGGATGACCAGGACATATATGATCTTTGCCGCCGTACATGTCCACACCGAAGGCATGACACGCACATCCACGGCGACAGTGTCCGTATCTGCCTCCACCCCGTGCGAAGAGGACGCAGTCACCAGAAATCTGTATTTTCCGGGAGGGATCCTTGAATATGTCGCCCCTCCTGTCTGCCCGGTGATCCATTTCTTGTCGTACCCGTCCAGCTTGTAGGAATAATTGATCATTCCCTGCAGCTTGTAATTGAGGGATGTGAAATTGATCCTGAAAAAGGAATAATCATGCGGGATGGTTATCTTTCCGGTCAGGGGCACCCTTGTCCCGTCTATGCTGAGCCCCGACAATGCAAGCCTCAAAGGCTCGGAAGTATATATGAAGTCATCCGGATTTATCCTGTAGACATTGTTGCATGTGCCGAATACGAGCGAGCCGTCCTTCAGCCTTGCACATGTGGCCTCGCTGAATGTCGTAGGAACCATCCCGTCATATTTGGTATAGTTCGTCACAGTGTTCCCGCCATGCTCGATCTTGGACAGGCCTGTCTCTGTGGCAAGCCAGATGTCACCGTCTTCGCTGCACACGGCAGAAAGCACTATGTTGCTGGAAAGTCCGTCAGCAGTGCTGATTATGTCGAAACGCGCCTCGTCCCCGTCAAACCGGATCCGGTCTATGCCCCCCCCGAATGTGCAGAGCCAAGTGTTGCCGTCATTGTCATCAAAGATATGTATTATGTCGTTGTTTCCGAGGGAATGCATGTCACCGGGTATCTTCCTCACCGAATGGAAGACCGTAAGCTCGACATTATCCTGGGGGCGGAACCAGATCAGCCCTCCGACCGTGGCCACAAGCATGCGCCCGTCCTTCATGCAATGCAGATACCTCACCCTGTCTCCGTATTCGAGCGGATAATCAGGGAAATTGTCGTAGACGGTGCAGAATGATGTGCTTTCCGGAGACGACAGCATCGACAGGCCGCCGCCGTATGTGCCGAACCATATCCTCCCGTCAAGATCCTGTACAATGGAATATATGTTGTCAGAACTGATTGACGACCCGTCATTCTGGTCATGACGGAAATGTGTCACCTCATACCCTGATGCCGAAGGGGAAAGCCTTATCAGACCATTTCCCTTGGTACCGAGCCAGATGTTGCCGGAAGAATCCTCGTATATGGCATAGATGTTCCCCAGCGTTTCTGGATTCGGGAAACGGCGGCATGTGGACATGTCAGGAGAATATATGTAGAGTTCGCTGCTTTTGGTGGCTACCCACACATCATCCCTGCTGTCCCTGAATATGGCCCTCACCTCTGAGGCGGAAAGCATGTCATCGGAACGGGCCGGAGGCACTATCACATCAAGTTTCGGTGTGACGACGGTGACACGTTCAAGGCCGCGCATGATGGTGGACAGCCACACCACTCCTGTGCTGTCCACTTCAAAGCAGGCCACCCCGTTCATGAAGCGGCTGCCGGTCTGCTCCTTGACATTGCTCAGAGGTACGATGGAATCATTGTCCCGGTCATAATATCCGAAACCGTAATTGTTCATCTTTATCCATGGCTGGCCGTCGTGCTCCATCACCATCGCAAGCGTGTCCACATAATATGACTTTACATTTCTCGGATGCTCATAATGTCTGAAACTGGATTTGCAGGGATTGTAAGACCATATTCCAGTACGCTCCGTGGCAATCCACAGAAGCCCCTCCGAATCAGGGAAAAGGTATCTGACCCGGCCCATGTCGGTCCGGTGGACATCAATGCCGAGGGATGAAGTGTCTATGGAAGCCACAGCATTGTCCCTGAAGCCCACATATAGGGTCTTGTGCTCCGAGCCGCTCAATGCCATTGCCGTGGCCGGTCCGGCCCCGCATTCGGCAAGGGAAGCCTTCTTCTGCTTTCCAGTAGCCATGTCTACGGAAAGGAGGTTGTCAGGAGAGACGAAATACAGCCTGCTTCCGAATTCCGCGAACGAGATGACATCAGATGTTCTTGATACAAGTGCCGGACGGCCGTCCCTTATCGCCGATATTCCGAGCTCAGAAACGGCATATACTGTCCCGTCTGAACCTTCGTATATGGCGCTTATGCTCCTGCCCGCACCGTTCTGTCCGTCACCGGAAAATGATGTCACCTCCAGATCAGGAGATATGCGGTACAGCCCGGAATTCCGGAAGGCCACCCATGTGTATCCCTGTCTGTCGCAATGGAAAAACTTCACTTTCATGTCCTCGGGCCCGGCCACTTCAATGTCATCAGGAATGGATGTGAATTTCTCGGCCACAGGGTCAAAGCGGAAAAGACGGTAGTCATATGTAGTCAGCCACAGAAAGCCTTCCGCATCCTCTTCGATGGAAAGTATCCTGTTGTGGGAAAGGTTGGTATAGTCCCCCGGAAGAATCGTGTAATTGACGAAGGTGTTTCCGTCGAACCGGCTCAGGCCGTACCATGTACAGAGCCATATGTATCCCCTGCTGTCCTGATGGATGTCGGATATGGAATTGTGCGGAAGACCGTCATCGGACGAATAATGCTCGAAGATACAGTCCAGCGGAGCGGCATGCAGATTTCCTGCCGGTGCCACGGCAAGCAGCAACGGCAGGAAAAGAGAGAATATTTTTGATGCTTTCGGCATGACTGAAAAGTTCTGCTTTGAATCAACCAACCTATAAATTTAAGAAACCGATTTGAATTCTCTAAATATTTTTAATCAGAACACCTTGAAGTACCATGATGTGGTTTCAGGCGAAGTGGTGGCTGCCGGTGCATCCCTTGGACCGAGCACGGCTTCCGGAGTGTAGTCCGCAAGATCCTTTTCCTTAAGGAAATGTGACCATCTCACCCTCTGTTCCTTTCCGGCGGCTCCCGGTCCACTGTTCCCGTATTCCGCATAGAATGATGTCCTTTCCGCATCAGGCTTGTTCCAGTTGTGCCAGCCTGCCGGAAGAATGTGGTCGCCGAGTTCGCAGTCTATGAATACGGTCTTCGCATACGGTCGCCACGGGCGGCCCAGATATACCTCATCAATGCCTTCGGCATGAATAAGACGGCAATTTTTGAACACATAGCCGTATTCCATGCATTCCGGGGTCGCGGCCGCAGTGACATAGCTGTCCTTCTTGCTCATTATGGTACAGTCTTCAAAATATGCCGTCGCAAAGCCGAAGATGAAGTCTGTGGTCCCTTCTATCCAGCAGTCACGGAAATACTGCCTCTGCCCGGGGCCGAAATTGTATATGGTGTCCTGGTTGGCAATGAAGCGGCATCCGATGAAGGCTGCACGATCCCCGTCCACAGTGATTGCACAGGCCTGGCCTATGCTCTTGCCCTCCCCTGCGGTATTTTCGAATGTGATGTTTTCCGCAAGAAAATCATTCGCGTGCATGAAAACAGTGGAGGTGGCGGAAGTGCCCATAGGATAGCCGGTGGAGCCCGGTTTAAGTGCATAGTCATCCCATGTGATCACCGTCCGGAACGCATTTTCACCTATAAGATGAAGCTTCTGTTTGTTGGCCGGAACGGTCAGTTTCTCCCTGTAGATGCCCTCCTTTATATAAATGACAGTCTCCGACTGCTTGCAGTAGTCAGGGGCGGCATCCACGGCCTCCTGCACCGTGAAGAAGTCACCGCTTCCGTCCTTTGCCACGACAAAATCATATTTCACCACATGGTCCGCCAGGGCCGGAACCGCCTCCGTAATGGCAGGCAGCAGGAGTTCCACCAGTTTTCTGGCTCCTGCCGCATTGGTGTGGGTATTGTCCACAAGACCGTCAGGATGCCTCGGATTCACTCCCTCCGGAATCCACATGTAATAACTTCTTGAAGCCTCATCCCCGACTGACATCAGCCACTCCTGTGTGATGGAATTGGCATCCACAAAAGGAATTCCGAACTCTTCCGCCACCTGCCTTGCGGCTTCGGGATAATCCCCGTGGCAGTCCCGCTTCAGATTGCCTTCGCTGTCAAACCACCTTCTGGAGACCGGAGTGAAAAGCACAGGCCTTGCCCCCACGGAAAGTGCATGACTGACGAACATGCGGAGGTTGTCCTGATAAAGTCCGAATGCCGGGGCATATCTTGTGGAATCGTCCGCTTTGGAATCATTGTGTCCGAACTGGATGAAAAGGTATTCACCCGCCTTCAGGTCAGACTTCACCTTATCCCATAATCCCCTGTCGACAAAACTCTTGGTGCTTCTCCCGTTCTGGGCATAGTTCACCACAGTGACACAGGAGTCCAGATGCGAGGGAAGCCGCTGTCCCCATCCACGCTCAGGATTCTGCTTCGAAAGGTCCTTGTCCGCCATTGTCGAGTCGCCCATGAGCCTGAGGACTATCCGGTCCGGGGCTGAGTCATTTCCGGCTGACGCCGTCAGCGGCAGCATGAAGAAAAAAAATGCAACGACTGAAATTATCGATACAATATGTTTCATATCACAAATATTATGAATGACCATAGCCGATATCCATTGTATGTTTGTTGTAAACATTTGAATGATCATTGTTTATTTTAGGGATCATTTCACGGATAATCGTCATCTTTTCACCGTGACATTTTCATTATTGTACTGGAAGACAGACGGCTCTCCGCAGCCTTCAACCACCACATTGCGGCAGTTTGCCACAGTGAAACGCTCGCCTTCCGAATGACGGATATCCACATTGCGGAGCACCACTCCGTCGGAATATCTGATGTCGGCACCCTTGTCAGAGGCAATGAGACAGTCCTCGACAATTATGTTTGATATGTTCTTCTCGGGAATTCCGTTGAAATACATGGCCCTTGCCGCCCCGCTGCACACAATGTCACGGATATGGATGTCCCTGAACTCAGGTGTGGTCTCGTCGGCAGGCACATATTCTATGTCGAATTCCGTACCCCCGTCCTCTGCCGCAGCCTCCAGAGCCGACTTGCCGCCATAATGCAGGTCAAAGAGCAAAGGTTCTGTCGGGATGTCCATCATGATGATGTCACTGATGTATATGTCGCTGACAATGCCTCCGCGCCCCCTGCAGCTTTTGAAACGCAGCCCCACATCAGTGCCGAGAAAACGGCAGCCCGTCACAGAAATGTTCTCCACTCCTCCTGACATCTCGCTGCCCACGACAAAGCCTCCATGCCCATGGAACACCGTGCAGTTGTCCACAATCAGATTACGGCACGGGCGGGCGCGGCGGCGGCCGTCCTCATCCTTTCCTGACTTTATGCAGATGGCGTCATCCCCCACATCAAACGAAGAATTGAGCACCAGCACATCTTCACATGAATCAATGTCCAGTCCGTCCCCGTTCTGGGAATACCACGGATTGCGGACAGTTATATTGTTGATGATCACATTCCTGCACATCAGCGGATGGATATTCCAGCAAGGGGAATTCTGGAAAAGTACATCTTCCAGAAGCACATTTTCACACTCTCTCAGCCCTATCATCACCGGGCGCAGATATGTCTTGACCGATTCCCAGTCCTCATCGGTCTCCATCCCCTGCGGCACATTGAAAGCGTCGCTCACAATGGACCCTCTGAACGAGCTCGAATCCGGATACCAGACATCTCCTTTCGCATTGGTGAATCCCCCGGAGGCAAGCAGTTCCTTCCATTGTGAAGGAGCCATCTTGGATTTCTTGACCTGTCTCCAAGCATCTCCGGAGCCGTCTAGCGTGCCTCCGCCCGTAATGGATATATTCCTTGCCCCGACGGCATTGACAGGCGAAATGCATCTGCGGGTATCCAATCCCTCAAACACAGTTTCGACTATCGGATAGAGATCCCTCTCAGGAGAAAAGCGTATCACCGCATCAGGAGTGACATGAAGGTCGATATTGTCCTTCAGCGTGATCGGGCCGGTCAGCCAGACGCCCTCCGGCACCACAAGATGCCCGCCTCCTGCTTCCGAAAGTGCCTCTACAGCCTGTCTGAATGCATCCGTATTGAGTGTAACGCCGTCCCCTGCAGCCCCGAAGTCAGTGATGCAGACTTCCCTGTCCGGGATCTGCGGGCGGTGTACCTCAGCCATGCTGAAAGGAAGGTCTTCATAGAGATAAGCGAATTCATATCCCCCGCATCCGGTGAGCAGAAGGCATCCGGTGACGGAGAGAGCGGTCAAAGTTTCAGTGATTGATTTGTGCAAATACATGGCTATAGGTTTTAATCAGGGCAAAACGCCCGTTCATATGTCTGCAAATGTAATCAAACAAGACTGCTCCGAATTGCACTTTTTGTCGCAATTCGGTCATTATTCGTCAGAATGACAAAAAAGAGAAAAAGACACAAGAAAAAGAAATTCCCAAACAGGTCATCTACAAAAAAAAGAAAAACTTTCATATAAAAACAAAAAAACATAATGCGGGGATATTGACAGGCGGGATACCCGGATTTAATTTTGCCACATGACCTGAATATTATATTTGCAGAGTTGAACCGATTCCGAAAAAGGCTGGACGAATGCCATAGCCTCACTGACAAGTGGTGCTATGCACTCAAGCACATCGGAGAGCTGGCGGGAATGGTGCAGCGGCATTGCGGTTTTTACAATTATTGCTAAATTTGAAGGATTTAATCATTTTGACGGAATGGAAAGGCTGCTGTTTTTGGGCAATATAGGAGCAGGAGAACTTCTGGTTGTCGCCCTTATAGTCCTGCTTATCTTCGGCGGGGCAAAGATTCCTGAACTGATGAAAGGACTCGGGAAAGGTGTCAAGAATTTCAAGGACGGAATGAAGGACATCGAAGAAGACATAAAGAAATAGCCGCCTGGCAACGATGGAAGAAGGAAAGAAAAATGACCGGCAGGGACAGTCCGGTGAAAGCCAAGGAAACGATGAAATGACATTCTGGGGCCATCTTGAGGTCCTCAGATGGTCCATAATGCGTGTCGGGATTGCCCTTGTGGCATGCATGATCGGATGCTTTCTGGCAATGCCGCACATTTTTGACAGCTTCATCCTCGGACCGGCCAGCTCGGACTTCTTCCTCTACAAATGGCTGTCCGGTCTTCACGGGACAGGAGGCATCTTTCCGGACTTCAGCCGGGACTTCTCGGTGGACATCATCAACATCAATGTGGCGTCGCAGTTCACGACACACATCAGCACATCGTTCTGGCTCGCGCTCGTGATTGTCTTTCCATATCTCATATATGAAATATGGAAATTCATCAGCCCTGCCCTTTTTCCGGACGAAAGGAAGAATGTCCGCCTTGCCTTCTTCTTCGGAACATTCATGTTCTACCTAGGCTGCGCCGTGGGCTACGGGGTGGTCTTTCCCTTCACATTCCGCTTCCTCACGGAATATCAGGTCAGCACGGAGATAGTCAACCAGATCTCCCTCAACTCCTACATGGGGAATTTTCTGATGATGGTCTTTGTCATGGGACTCGTGTTCGAGATACCGCTTCTGGCATGGGTGCTCTCCGCCATCGGGGTGGTCAACAAAAACTTCCTGAAGAAATACCGCCGCCATGCCGTTGTCGTCCTGCTCATCCTTGCAGCCGTCATCACTCCTACCGGCGACCCGTTCACCCTCATGGTGGTCTTCCTGCCGCTGTATCTGCTGTATGAACTGTCAATAAAGGTGGTACGGAAATAAAAACAGGCTTCCCATCTGGTAGCCGGCAATAAAAAAGGAGGATATCCTCCAGGACACCCTCCTCATGACTATATCAATCCGGGATTATTCAGCTTTTCCGTCTGAACCGAGGACATTGATGATCTTGTGTGTGTAGAGTTTCTTCATCTCGTCGCGGGCAGGGCCGAGGTATTTGCGCGGGTCAAACTCTGCAGGCTTCTCTGCAAACACCTTACGGATGGCTGCAGTCATTGCGAGACGTGAATCAGAGTCGATGTTGATCTTGCAGACTGCTGACTTGGCTGCCTTGCGGAGCTCTTCCTCAGGGATACCGATGGCTGCCTCAAGGTTTCCGCCATATTTGTTGATCATGTCAACATACTCCTGAGGAACTGAAGATGAGCCGTGAAGAACGATAGGGAAGCCCGGGAGCTCCTTCATTACACCGTCAAGCACGTCGAATGCGAGTGGCGGCGGAACGAGACGGCCTGTCTTTGGATCAAGTGTACACTGCTCCGGCTTGAACTTGTATGCGCCGTGTGAAGTACCGATGGAGATGGCGAGAGAGTCGCATCCTGTCTTGGAAGTGAAATCCACCACTTCTTCCGGACGGGTATATGTATGATGCTCGGCCTGAACCTCATCTTCAACGCCGGCAAGCACTCCGAGCTCTCCCTCTACGGTAACGTCGAACTGATGTGCATATTCAACGACTTTCTTTGTGAGGGCGACATTCTCATCGTATGGAAGGTGTGAACCGTCGATCATCACTGAAGAGAAGCCCATGTCAACGCAGCTCTTGCAGAGCTCGAATGAATCACCATGGTCAAGGTGAAGGACGATTTGAGGGTTCTCCCAGCCGAGTTCCTTTGCATATTCAACTGCACCCTCTGCCATGTAGCGGAGAAGGGTCTGGTTTGCATAGTTGCGTGCACCCTTTGAAACCTGGAGGATGACCGGAGACTTGGTCTCTGCAGCGGCCTGGATGATGGCCTGGAGCTGCTCCATGTTGTTGAAGTTGAATGCCGGGATGGCGTATCCGCCGTTGATGGCCTTCTTGAACATCTCTCTGGTGTTCACGAGACCTATTGTCTTATAAGATACCATAACTTATATATATTAAAAGTATTTTCTTTCCGTTTTCGTTCAGTTGCCCGTCATAGGCTTCCGTCCGGCACGTTTCTGAAAACCGCCGCCTTTTCCCCGCAATAATTCTGCCAAGCCGGTATAATTTTTTCAGAAAGCGACGCAAAAATAGTATTTTTGCGCGAAATTAAAAAATGGATGCGATGGACAGAAAGGTTATAATATTTTCAGCGCCGTCAGGGGCGGGAAAGAGCACTATTGTCAATCATATTCTGGGACTTCATCCGGAGCTGGAATTTTCGGTCTCGGCGACCTCGAGGGCCCCGAGGGGAAATGAACAGAACGGCAAGGAATATTATTTCTTCACGGCCGACGAATTCCGGAAGATGATAGAGGAAGACAAATTCGTTGAGCATGAGGAGGTCTATCCGGGGTCGTTCTACGGGACTCTGAAGTCCGAGCTGGAACGCATCTGGGCCAAGGGACACACCATTGTCTTCGACATTGATGTCAAGGGCGGGGTGAACATGAAGCGCATCTTCGGCGACAAGGCATTCTCCATATTCATAAAGGCCCCTTCCGTGGAAGTGCTGCGCCAGAGGCTGACCGGACGCGGGACCGACTCACCGGAAGCCATAGAGCGAAGGGTCGCCAAGGCAGAGGAAGAGACGGAATTCGCAAAAGGCAAGTTCGACTATGTGCTTGTGAACGACGACATTGAAAAGGCGTTCAAAGAGGCTGAACAGATTGTGGACAGGTTCCTTACAGCATGAAAATCGCCGCATATACAGGGACATTCAACCCGCTGCACACCGGACACCTCACCATCATGAAGTACCTTACGGAAAATATGGACTTCGACATGGTGTATCTTGTCGTGTCTCCGCAAAGTCCCTTCAAGCTGCACATCAATGCTGAAACCGGGGCAGAACGGTACCGTGCCGCAGAGGAGGCAATAGCGAGGCATCCGGGTCTGAAGGTCAGGGCCGATGACATTGAACTTCATCTGCCGGCCCCGCAATATACCATAAGGACCCTGGATGCGCTCAAGTCGCGCGAGCCGGGAAACGACTTCACTC
Source organism: Candidatus Cryptobacteroides merdavium (assembly GCA_017694755.1). Taxonomy (GTDB): domain Bacteria; phylum Bacteroidota; class Bacteroidia; order Bacteroidales; family UBA932; genus Cryptobacteroides; species Cryptobacteroides merdavium. The sequence continues at coordinate 14,893 of JADIMO010000095.1, read as the reverse complement.
TCATAATGGGTGCCGACAACCTTCTGAGCCTCAACAGATGGCGCGACTACAGACGCATCCTCACCGACTACGGGGTGGCAGTCTATCCCCGCAAAGGCTACGACATTCATACGATAAGGAAAAGCCTGATGCAGGAAAGCGGAGATGCCTGCCGATGCAGTCATGGCACGGCAAAACCGTACAAAATAGAAATCATCAATGCCCCTGTCGTGGAAATTTCCTCATCAGAGATCAGGGAAGGCATTGCCGCAGGCCGGGACATGAGCAAATGGCTGATGTGATACAAGCAACAGACGGGAATCGGCACCTTTGACCTGCTGACAAACATAAGACACTACATCATGAGCAAGACTGAAACAGAACGGAAATTCCTCGTAAAGGATGATTCATACAAGAAAATGGCCACGGCCAGCATAAGGATGCAGCAGGGATATATATGCCGGGAAAGCGGCAGGACAGTGCGTGTGAGGATTGCCGGAGAAAGGGCATGGCTCACCATCAAGGGGGCAAGTACTGATGACGGGCTCAGCAGATATGAATGGGAAAAGGAAATTCACGCAGACGAAGCGGCGGAGCTGATGAAACTTTGTCAGGGGGCAAAGACCATTGACAAGACCCGCCACATCGTGCCATTTGAGGACCATGTCTTCGAAGTTGACGAATTCCATGGCGCCAACGAGGGGCTCACAGTGGCAGAGATAGAGCTTGAAAACGCATCCGAGCCGTTCAGCAGACCTGAATGGCTCGGAGAGGAGGTCACCGGTGACCGGAGATATTACAATTCAATGCTTATCGCCGACCCTTATTCTTCCTGGGGACAACAGCCACAACAAAATATCCGAAAGGAATCCGGAGTAAAACCGTAATCCTTTCGGAAATAATTAAAGGCGTCCTTTGTCAAAAGGTCATTCCGCAAAGGCGTGGCTATAGCCGTCGATCCTGTCCCAGCCGCCCCGGGTGAAATCCGGGACTTCGACAGGAGCATTGCCGTTCTCTATTGAAATGGCTGTCAGCTCTGTAAGGCAGCACCACTCTGCGAGGTCATAGACATCCATGTCAAGAGGGAGGCCGTTGCGGAGGCAGTAAATGAGCCGGTAGTCCATTATATAATCCATGCCGCCATGACCGCCGACTTTCTTTGCAGTCTGCTCAAGTTCCTTCTGGATGGGATGCTTGTATTTCTCCATAAGGGCCTGTTTCACATCTTCCGGCACACAGCTGTGGGCAGAAAGATTCTCGATGTCCACCTTTTCCTGGCGGCCCTGAGCAGAAGGCACAGTCATAAGTTCGCCGACCTTAGAAGCATCCACCATGTACCCTTCGACAGGATATTTGTTGGCAAAGCCCTTAGTTCCGGTCAGCTGGTACAGGCGGTTGTACGGACGCGGATTGACGACATCATGCTGTATCATTATGGTCTTGCCCTTCTCCGTGCGGATCATGGTCATGGTGTGGTCGCCGTTCTGGAAATCAGGGGCAGCCTCTCCCCTGTGCTTTTCATAATATTCCCTGCCGTTCACGGCCTTGGTGTCCATTGATACGAGCACATTCATCTTGTCGCCCCTGTGAATGTCAAGAGCCTGGCAGACAGGGCCTATCCCATGCGTAGGATAGACATCCCCGCGATGGTCACGGTTGTAGAGGAGGCGCCAGTCATGCCAATATTCATCCCAGAAATCTTCGAGATTATGGATATATGCGCCTTCGGCATGGAGAATCTCACCGAAAAGGCCCTGCTGGGCCATATTTAGGGTCGTAAGCTCGAAGAAGTCATAAACGCAGTTCTCAAGCTGCATACAATGCCTTCTGGTGCGTTCAGATGTATTTATCAGATCCCATATCTCAGTCAGATTCATGGCGGCAGGGACTTCTATCGCCACATGTTTCCCGTGCTCCATGGCATACTTGGCTATCTTGGCATGCACCTTCCAGTCAGTGGCAATATACACGAGATCAATGTCATCTCTGTCGCAAAGCTGCATCCAGGCATCTTCAGAGCCATAATATTCCGCAGCCTCAGGACGGCCGAGCCTTTCGAGAATACCGGAGGCTCCCTCCACCCTGTCCTGCTCCACATCGCACAGGGCCACTATCCTAGTGCCGTCTATCTGGCACATCCTTTCTACTGCTCCGGGACCGCGCATTCCGAGCCCGATGAAGCCGATCCTCACCGTATCGAGCGGAGGAGCGGCATAAAGGAGCATATCTTCCTGTCCGGCAGGACGTTCAGGGACTTCAGTCCTGATGATGGATGGTCCGGACCCTCCGGAGCATGAGGCCAGCAGCACGCACACCGCCAGGCAGAGAAAAGCAGACAATCGTTTCATGGTTCAGAATAAATTAAATGATTATCCGAAATAATACCCATTGCTGTCGTTCCGCCCATTGGACAAAGCCCGAATGGAGGTCCCTGCTACAGATTCCCCGACCGTGCCCGGGATAACTCCTTGGGTACACTTTTGCGGACAGACATCATGCAAAATTAGGATTAATTTTCCGGAATAAAAAGCATTTCAGCTAAATGGAATCAGGGACTATGCCGCTCCAGCTGTCAGGAAGAGGGGCCTCTATGGTCATTTCGGTCTTTCTGACAGGATGGACAAAGGTAATCCGTCTTGCATGGAGGCAGATGCCGCCGTCAGGGTTGGAACGGGGAGCCCCGTATTTCAGGTCGCCCTTTATGACACAGCCAATGGAAGAAAGCTGGCATCTTATCTGGTGATGACGCCCGGTCATGAGCTCAACCTCCACCAGCCAATAATTGTCTGTCCGGCAGAGGGTACGGTATCTCAGCCGGGCCTGGCGGGCCTCCTTCCGTGTTTCAGGATTACCTCTGAATATATAGGACTTGTTCTGCTTCTCGTTGCGCACGAGCCAATCGGTCAGCTCGGCTTCGGCAGGCACCGGCTCGTCACAGACAAGCGCCCAATAGAATTTGTGCATCTCGCCGTTGCGGAACATCGCATTGAGCCGCTCAAGGGCCTTGGATGTCTTTGCAAATACGGTGATGCCGCTCACAGGACGGTCCAGACGGTGAGGAATGCCGATGAATACCCCTCCTTCCTTTCCGTTCCTCTTTGCTATGAAAGCCCTGTAAAGGTCGGCAAGAGTCTCATCCTCAGTCTTGTCCGCCTGCACTATCTCCCCTGCCCTCTTGTTAACCACAAGAAGGTGGTTGTCTTCATAAAGAATCCTGGATTCCGCATCGGAATACTCCCGTTCCGAAAGTTCTCTGTAAATCATCGTCAACTTATATTGGTCACATCATATCCGTCGTGACAAACATAATCAAAAAATCACGAAATAAGTAAAATATTGCACCGGAACGGGATTTTTCGTGGACAATCGGTAAAATTTCCCGTCTTCCGGGATATTGTCCTATGGTAGGAAAGCCATTGCTTCCGGTGACATGTCAGTGGCATGTCACCTTTTTTCTGCCATTTTGACACATTTTGCAGGTCTCAGGCGATTGGCACAACATTAGATAATATCTCCGGCGTCGCAAGGCGGCCGGAACATTAATGAAGGTCGCGGAGATGACGGATTTCCCTTGCGGGAATGTGAGAATTTGAATTTTATTGACAAAAATAGGAGATAAATATTATGGGAAAAATTATCGGTATCGACTTGGGAACCACGAACTCATGCGTGGCAGTGATGGAAGGCAACGAGCCTACCGTCATCATCAACAATGAGGGACAGAGGACTACCCCTTCAGTGGTGGCATTCACTGACGGCGGTGAAAGGAAAATAGGAAATCCTGCAAAGAGGCAGGCCATCACCAATCCTCACAAGACCGTGTTCTCCATCAAGAGATTCATGGGAGAGACCTACGATCAGGTGACAAAAGAGATCGAAAGAGTACCTTACAAAGTGGTAAGGGGTGACAACAATACTCCAAGGGTGGACATCGACGGCAGGCTTTACACTCCGCAGGAGATTTCGGCAATGATTCTTCAGAAGATGAAAAAGACAGCCGAAGACTATCTGAGGCAGGAAGTCACAGAGGCAGTCATCACTGTACCTGCATACTTCTCTGACTCACAGAGGCAGGCCACCAAGGAAGCCGGCAAGATCGCAGGACTTGATGTGAAGAGGATCATCAACGAGCCTACGGCAGCTGCCCTTGCCTACGGTCTGGACAAGAAGAACAAGGACATGAAGATCGCCGTGTACGACCTCGGTGGCGGTACATTCGATATTTCCATCATGGAACTCGGTGACGGTGTGTTCGAAGTGAAGTCAACCAACGGTGATACACACCTCGGAGGTGATGACTTCGACCAGGTTATCATCGACTGGCTTGCGGCAGAGTTCGCTGCAGAAAACGGTGGCATAGACCTCAAGAAGGATCCTATGGCCCTCCAGAGATTGAAAGAGGCTGCAGAAAAAGCCAAGATAGAGCTTTCAAGCCAGACTTCAACGGAGATCAACCTTCCGTACATCATGCCTGTTGACGGCATTCCTAAACACCTTGTCAAGACCCTCACAAGGGCCAAGTTCGAGCAGCTTGCCGACACCCTCTTCCAGAGGACTATCGAACCTTGCCGCAAAGCCCTCCAGGACGCAGGTCTTCAGGCATCTGACATAGATGAAGTGCTTCTCGTCGGCGGTTCTACCCGTATCCCTGCCGTGCAGGAGATTGTGAAGAAGTTCTTCGGCAAGGAGCCTAACAAGAGCGTAAACCCTGACGAAGTTGTAGCCATCGGAGCATCCATCCAGGGCGGTGTGCTCGCAGGCGATGTGAAAGATGTGCTTCTTCTGGATGTTACCCCACTTTCACTCGGAATCGAGACTCTCGGCGGCGTGATGACCAAGCTCATCGAGTCCAACACCACCATCCCTACCAGAAAATCGGAAGTGTTCTCGACAGCAGCCGACAACCAGCCTTCAGTTGAGATCCATGTCCTCCAGGGAGAAAGGCCTATGGCCAAAGACAACAAGGAAATCGGAAGATTCCATCTGGACGGCATAGCACCGGCACCGAGAGGAATCCCTCAGATCGAAGTAACCTTCGACATCGATGCCAACGGCATCCTGAATGTTTCCGCCAAGGACAAGGCTACCGGCAAGGAGCAGAAGATCCGCATCGAGGCTTCTTCCGGACTCAGCGAGGACGAAATCAAGAGGATGCGTGACGAGGCCAAAGCCAATGAGGCAGCCGACAAGGCCGAGAAGGAAAGGGTCGACAAGATCAACAATGCCGATGCCCTCTGCTTCCAGACAGAAAAGAACCTCAAGGAATACGGCGACAAGATTCCTGCCGACAAGAGGTCAGCCATCGAGTCTGCCCACAAGAGTCTGAAGGATGCGGTTTCCGCCCAGAACCTCGGTGACATCGAAAGATATACTGAAGCCCTCAACAACGCATGGCACGCAGCCTCAGAAGATATGGCAAAGGCTGCCGGTGCACAGCAGGGCGGTCCTCAGGGTCCATTCCAGGGCAACCCTCAGCAGGGTCCGCAAGATCCACAGAACGGACCTGACGATCAGGGACCTGATGAGCAGTAACAGTTTCTGAAAACAATCTCCGGCAGCATGCCGGAGATTACAATAGAAAAGGCATGACCGGACAACGGCCATGCTTTTTTTTATTTCTCTTTTCTATGGAGTACAATGGAAAGTGGAGAATATGCCTTCAAACTGACTTTGAGACTGTTACCTGAAAGAGGAATGTCATGCTGGAGGTCAGTTCCACGGAGGTCACAAAGCGATGCGCGGTCATATACCCCTGCAGGAAGAACTACAGTGCATTCACGGTCTGAGCCAGACTGCTCCCAAATCCTGAGGACAGTATTGTCTCCGGCAGCGCGACAGGATGTGACAAGTACTCCCGGCTTAGACACTGATATGCCCTCCGAAGAGGCAGGCAGCGCACCGGCTTCCCCGTCACAGTAAACAGCAAACATCGGTGAACGGGTCTCCTCAACCGGAGTTATCAGGGAAGCTGCATTATCGTATCCCATTACAGGCCAGACATAGACTGTCTGTGACGGTCTTTCACCAATCCATTCACAGAAATTCGTTCCCCACTGGTTATTGTAGAGATTTACAAATACACAGGCTTTGTCCGGGATATAGTCACCTGAAAATCTGAACAGCCCCGGACGGCCAAGGCTGACAGCCGGAGCATCAGGGGAATTCAGGCCGAATCCGTTGCCCTTCCTGTCAATCATGGCCATTCCTGTATTGAGGAAGCAATAGTCCATATTGGTATTCCGCACAAAATCCGATGCAGGATCCACAACGGCACCTATACGGCCGAGACGGAACTCAGGCTTTTTCATGTCAGAAGGGAATGCGAGCCATCCTGCCTCCGGCTGTGGATTGAGTTCATATACATCAGAATACCAATTGATTTCCAGATAGGGCGACTCCTTGTATAAAGTATATGTCATGAGATACTCCTCCCTCACGGCATCCTTTTCCGGATCGTCAATGGCACAGAATGCCGTAGCAGTGACAGCAACATCCGACACATCATATCTCATGCGCAGCACCTTTCCTCTTCTGCATGAATATTCCAAAGCCGGATTCTGCGGACGCCCCATTTCCTGATCAGCCCAATGATGGCTCGAAGGCTTTACATATGCGCTGTTGTATCTGGCTATATCATCATTTCCGAAACGCTCATGGATGTATTCACCGAAACCGTAATCACTTTTTTGCGCAGCCAGATCAATACCGCTTTCCTTGTCTACGACAGACAGAAGCGAACCGTTTTCCCTGTTGACGGCAATTCTGAAATATCTGTTTTCAATTATGCCGGAAAGGCTGTCCGCGAGCAGAGGATATTCCTCATCAGGCGGGCATGCGGCATCTTTTCCAGTAAGGACCTCATATGTCTTGTATCCCATTGCAGGGACATCAGAAGCATGGAAATTCAGGATATTTCCACTGTCCTCAACCGGAATCGAAACACCTGTGGCAATATCTTTCAGCGCAGTTACCTTGAAATCTTTCTTATATACTTCCATCGGCATGGAAACTACACCGGAACGCATCCATGGAAGCTGGTTATACACCACCACCCTGCGGCCAGGCACGGCGACAGCCCCGGCAAGGGCAGACATTTCCCGCCTTTTGACCGGAATTATGCCATGTCTGGCATTATGGACATGTGCCGCCTTTTCATACCAGGACTCCTCTATGAAATCATAGTCATCCATCGCCCGGGCCATACGGAATTCATCTCCATATTTCCAGTCTGCCTGCTGCCCGTGGCTCATGGCAAGCCCGAAAGTATGTTCATCGAAAAGGAGGCTCTGCTCCACCGCATCATCGACATATCTTGCGCAGTCGTCCGTCTCCACACCCCAGTCCCTCAGCATGGCATTGAGCGCTTCTGTCTGATATATGGTCCTTTGCATATGTTTGTTGACTTTTACGGCAGCAGGCATGGACATATAGCCATGTATCCATGTATCAGGCATGTCCCCTCTCACCACCGGGATGTCCGGATCCTCGTTCATGAGCGCATCATAGAAATCTTCAAGCTGCCCTATTCTGATTCTGGCATCAGGAGCCTTCGCCCGTACCTCGGCAAGTACTGCAGACACCTCTTCAGGTGCAGGAGCTCCTGTATTCTCATGCGTATGGATCATCGCAAGCCATGTCTTGTATGGCCAGTTCTCCGGAGGCATGACACCCGAGCCGTAATATTCAGCCCAATTGATGGTCAGAAGTCTGGATCCGTCCGGTCCCTCCCACCAGAACACGGTCGGCACATCCGGTGAAGCTGAACCTGAGTTACACCCGATATGCAGTATCTTTACCCCTGCATGAGTCAATATGGTCGGTATCACCCATGAATGGCTCGGCACATCCGTGAGTTTTGCCCCTCTCGGAAGCGGCAATCCGAATCTTTTGTTTATGTCGGACGAATACTCCATCCCCCTTACAAGCGTTTCCAGATCACTGCTTTCAGTCTCGAATGTAAACGGAAGGGCATGTACGGCAAAACGGCCGTCTTTCAATGCCTCCTCCGTAGCCGACCTGACACCCCCTTCAGTATTTTCAAGGATGTACTTCATCGGCCACCCGGGCAATGTCCACACGAACTGGTCTTCCTCCGGCAATGTTTCCGTCTCCTCCACCGAATTCAGCGCCTGCCTGATCATCGAGGTCGTATATTTCTGCAATACGGCTTCCGACCAGTCCGTATATCCTATGTCAAAATGCATCTTGAAGACAATTATTATGTCTTCTACTTCAGTAATGTCTGCACCCGCATCCACCTTGGTGGCGGAAATCTGACCGGACAGAGGCATTCCTGCATATGAAAGACATGACAAAAGAGCCATGACGGCTATGATTTTTTTCACTTTCCAGAAACAGACTATTATACGACTTTCTTCGGAACGGCTTGTGATGTGATATGATTCTCAAGAAACGGTCTGCGGGCAAGCCTGCTCCGAACTGCCGGCCGCAGAGCGCAATTCATGGCAAGCTGTCCAAAGTACTCCGGCCTCTCCCCTGAACATTCCCGAGCCTTTCGGTTCACCGGCTGGCGTCCACCACTCATAAAATCCATTATGATCAATGACACGCTGCAGCATAGGTACAAGGCTATTGTATGCTTCCTCATAATAGCCATACTTTATAAGAGCGCTGACCATACGGGCACCGAACCAAGTCCAGTCACCCCCGTTCTGATAAGAATAAGGGACAAGTCCCTTGTTCTGGAAAGTTCCCTCCGGATATGGAGGATAAACCGTAAGGCCTATGGATTCCGCATTGGCTGCGAGTCTGTTCTTCTCCTGCTGTTCATATATGGCCAGGACTTCTTCCGGGGTATTCAGGCCTGCAAGCACGGCTACCGCAGATCCCCCATGATAATGGATTGCATCCTCATCAAATCCGGACGGGAACGGTGAATCCTTCAGGTAGATATGCGGACGGTACTTGCATTTTTCTTCATCCCACAGCCATTTTCTTACCGAAGCCCTGATTTCATCGCTCTTTGCTGTCCAGAAATCCTTTTCCGAAGCATCTTCCGACATCTCCACATAATTGTCAATGGCAATAAGGAACATTGCCTGATCATATATGTCTATGCATAGATGGGAATTCTCATCGAGTTCCACACCCCATGGATGTTCAGGCTGCACATCCCCCCAGTCAACTGTCGTCGCACCCCACAGAAGCCCGTATTCAGGAACCCATCTTTTCTCAAGAAGGAAGCGGAGAGCATCTCCCATCCGGTCCATTACCGTCCGTCCGCATATGGTCTCCGAAAGGAAAGCCGTATCACCTGTAGATTTGACATATTTATATACCGCCTGCACCAGAGATGTCTCCTGGTCCGTTTCCACGGTATTCTTATGTGCTGCAAGACCGGGTGCGGCATCAGTAAACTTATATTCATATCCGGTCATATCCGGCCTGGAAGGGACATATCCGTCGTCAATATTTCCATCATCTCCCTGAAAACGGAAAAAATTGGCCAAGGCATCCTTCAGCTTTTCCCTGTCAGACACTTCACATGCAACTGAAACAAATGTGTTGAGATCCCTTATCCAGACTTCAGCATAGCCGTCACCGGCATTTAAGCCGCCGCTTACAAGCCTTTCTGCGCGTGCACAGACCGTATCTATGCGCTCATCGGCATTTATTTTCCCTGCAAGTTCAGGAGACATTGCCGGGCCATGGTCACAAGACGGGACAAGAGACACAACTGCTGCCATCAATGACACGACTGTCATGTAATTACCTTTCATACTCATAATTCATTCCTATCTTACAATTTCTGTATTCGGAACATCTGACATCTCCAAGGTCAGACGGCCACCTTTCACTATTTCGGAGAACGGCAGCTGCACAGTATCCATCTCCCTGCCGTTCAACCGGATTCTCCGGACATAAATGTTGCTGTCTGAATTTCCAACAGTCTCGATCACAAATTCCTTTCCTGGGTAATAGTCCGGATTAAGCCTTATCGTCACCTTGTCAAACAGGGGACTGCCTATCTGAAAAGACGGTTCCGGAGCAGACAGTCCTTTTACATCGAAAAGTCCCATGGAAGCCATGACATACCACGCCCCCAACTGCCCCTGGTCCTCATCCTGGCCATACCCGTATCCATGTATTCCTTCTGTTCCATAAAATTCGTTGCAGATGGTTCTCATCCACTTTTGGGAAAGCCACGGCTTTCCTGAAAAATTGAAAAGCCCGGAAATATGGAGATTAGGCTGATTCCCGTGATTATAATAGGTGTGCAATCCGGAGAATGCATTGACAACAGTCCCTCCGCCAAAAACATTTTCCCTGGACAAGATGAAAGTGCTGTCCAGACGCTCATTGAATTCATCGCTTCCGATTCTCGCCACAAGCTCCTCTATGTCATGAGGGACATAATATGTATATTGCACAGCGTTCCCTTCCTGAAATCCAAACCACGGAGCAAACGGGTCAAAAGGCTCAATGAATTTGCCCTGACGGTCCCGCGGCCGGATAAGTTTTGTCTGGGGGTCAAAAAGCAGAGACCATCCCTTGCTCAACTTCATCAGCTTCTCATAATCGGCTTCATGGCCGAGAGCTTTTGCCATCTGGGCAACGGCATAACAGTTAAAGCTGTATTCCAAGGTGTGCGAAGCGGAAAAGCAGGCTCCCGTCGAATCTGCGTCCTGCATCCCGTCCACATAATCTATGTTGGAGACATATCCTTGCCGTACAAAATTGGACACATCGCCTTTTCCGGCCCCCTTCAGCCGGTTTTTCCCGCATACTGCATCTTTCAGAGCGGCTTCATATCCCTGTTCCACATTGAAGTTGCGTATGCCGCAATTATATGCGGAGGCTATGGCCTGTCCGACAAAATTTGTCCCTACGCCGGAGACAAAGCGGCTGTTGGCTATACCGTCACCAAGCCATCCTGTATCCTTATACACAAGAAGGTGGCCAGAAATCCAATCTGCATAATATTCCGGCCACGCCAATGTCCACAGCTGGGTAAGATTCCACTGCCCGCCCCAGATTCCGTCTGTGTTGTAAAGATTATGGACAGGCCTGCCTTCCGGTCCCAGTTCTATCTGCCCAGTTGACCCGTCATTTGCAGGATATGCACCATTCACGTCGCTTGCAAGTCCACGTCCGAGAATGGCATGATAAAGTCCGGTGTAAAACTTGACCCTGTCCTCATGTCTCCCGCCTTCGACACGGATCCTTCCCAAAGCTTCTTCCCACATCTCCTCCGCACGGTGTCTGGCCTTGTCAAAGTCAAGATCCGAGGCTTCTGCCACCCTGTTGGCCCTGGCGTTTTCCACAGACGTATATGAAAGCCCCATCTTGACTTCCACATCTTTGTCCGAAGACGTGTCAAAGCGGAAATAAATGCCGGCACCTTGTCCGGACACCTCCTTTGCCCCTTCATTCAGAGGCGCGGACATTTCTTCGGGACCATCAGGCGACGTGCAAGTCCTCAGTTTGGAAAGGTCATTCACAAATGTGCCGAAAGACTCCGGTTCACAATCCAATTCTGCACTGAAATACATCCTGATCCTTGCCCCTTCCTGATATATGTCCGTGTACATGGGCCGGGTTTCAACCCAGCCCTCGACAAGTCCGTCCCCGTCATAAGTGACGGATGCATCCGTACACGGACCGCTTTCGCCCATTCTGGTACCGATATTGAATATCAGGTTGGCTTCTGCCCCGTCAGGGAAAGTATACCTTTGGAAGCCGACCCTTTCTGTAGCAGTCAGCTCGGCAAGAATCCCGTAATCCTTCAACAGGACCGAATAATATCCTGGCCTTGCCGTCTCATCGTCCTTGTCAAAACGGGAACGGTAGCCGCTGTCCGGATTTTCAACAGATCCAGGGACTGTCAGGATTTCCCCTGTGGTAGGAGCCACAACCACCCCGCCTATCTGAAATTCATGAAACGAAACAAATCCTTCTATTGAAGTGTGCCTGTAATCATACCCGACCGCTTCCCATCCCGAAGGATTGCCATAGTGGCCATCAGTGGTCGGAGCAAGTTTCGCCATACCGAACGGAACGGCAGCAGGGGTAAAGAAAAACCATCTTGAATGCGCTGAGCCTATCATAGGATCGACATAGTCACACAATTTCTCCTCTGGAGCACAAGATACGGACAACAGTCCGGCCATAAGGATACCAGTAAATAAATTCTTCCGCATGCCAATTGTCATTCATGAATAAAACGGATATGCTACAATCTGAATGCTATCAATTATGTATAAACATTAGAAATTTGTACAAATATATATTAAATTCATAAAGACTGCAAAAAAATATAGGGAAAACCGTCAATATTTGTCGAAATCTTCATAATACGCTTCGATAAGATAATTTTCAATATTCACTCCGCTGTCATACTGGCGGACGAAATGATAATAGCCATAGGAGTTGCACGATTCATGATTGGTCCTGTCAATCTTGAGTTCCCTTACACGGCTGCCGTCCGGAGCATAGAAATCAAAATCACCGGTGCCTTCCGTAAACAAGCTGCCCAAGGCCCTGATGACGGTGTCGTACGATGCCTGCGGATCATTGATGGACTCATTTATAGAGAATGAATCCTGTCCGCGTGCCACTACAAGACCGTCTGCATAACGGCGCAGACCTGTGGCATGGTCATACAGCGGGACACTGTACATGTTGCTCCAGAAATCACCGTATTGTCTCTGTGACCACACACTCAAAGGCACATAGCTCCTGTATACCATGCTCGAATTAAGACCTGTCTGCACGATCGCCACTTCAGAAACGATACTTGCATACAATATCACATCAATCATATAATACCCATATATCCTCTGCCCTGAAGAACGGTTGGTGACACAGCCCCTTAAAATATAGGAACCGTTTGCAAAAAACTCATCGGCATCAAACCGCTGCGGTCCGTATAACGGAAGATAATATTTCCCGGTCACGACATCCCTAACAGGAGCCCCCACAAGTGAAGTATATTCATCTGATGCCCGCGCCCAGATATCCTCCGCCTTTTCATCTTCCGCCCCGGGGCAATAACGTCGGATCTCCCATTCGGCATCTGCAGGCAAGCTGACATCCAGATATATCCTGTCCGAATACAGGCTTCCCGGCGCCATCTGAAAATTATAGCGTTCCCCAAGATATCCCTGTCCGCGGAAAGTCTTTCCTACCGTAACCATCACATCCGTGTCAGGCATGCTTCCTTCAAGTCCCCTGGCCCTGTTATGAAATTTAAGAATGAATTCATCAGGTACCGTATCATCCGATTTCAATAAGGCCATTTTTCCGGTGTAGAGATAATTCTCTCCGCCGTCATCCCATCCGGTTGAAGAAAATTCAACATCAAGGAAATCGTCATGGCCACATGTGCTGTACAATTCCAGACAGTCCATATAGTCCCAGAAGAATTGCTCATATCGTGTCTGTTCAAAAAGCCGTGCCAGGGCATCCGGCATCATAAACTGCTCAAGGAACAGGTATCTGCCGGCAACATCAGAAAGATAAAGTTCAAAATATGTTACATTTCCGTCCTCAGACATGGAAATTCCGTTGATATCCTGAGCCTGCACCATATACCTCGGATACTTCTTGTCTCCAAGCACAATGTCCGCCATTTTCCTGCCTTGTTCCACCCTGATAGTGGAAGTTCCGGCAGTATAGCCATTCAATATGTGAAGTACGGTCCTGCCGGCAGAAGGAACATAATACACAGTATGCCGTCCGTTTTCAAGGCTTGCATATCCGGACGAAATCCCGGCCCCTCCCCCGACAGCCAGAGTATCTCCGTCCATCGAAACATACACAGGATCATCAGCCGTGGCTGACGGCAGAGACAGTGTTCCCCATGCCCGGAAATAATCCGAAAGCTCTAGTTCATAGTCCGTGAACTTTTCATAATCATACACTTCCACCACACAATATGCAGATGCATCCAGCGAAGGACACTCCACCGTTATGACAGCAGTCCCTGCTGCAAGTCCGGAAATATTTCCAGATGCATCCACAGAAGCGATTTCCGGCCTGTCTGAAGAAAATGAGACTTCAGAATACTCCATGACAGGGACTTCAAGCAGATCTTTACCTCCGACAGAAAGTTCCATGCGAGTGCGGGATACCTCCAGTTCGGCATCAATGACCTCAATCCTGTATGACTCCTCATGGATTCCGTCTTCAGTTGCCCTGAACGGTATTATATACCGGCGGTTGCGCCTTATCTTCCAATCAAGTACAAGACGGTAGTCCACGTCTGCTGAAAGAAGTCCGGCGGAATTTCTTATATGTCCCTTAAGTTCAATGTATGCCAGATTCTCAGGCAACGCGGTGCTGCCCGGATTTCCCGAAGCCACAGGAGATTCATTGCCGCTTGATGTATCTTCAAGCATATACAGCCTGACATCTTCACCGGACATGAAACATTGCACATCATCACCCGTCGCATAATCGCCGTCACCCCGTAGTCCAGGGACAGAACTGTCCATGTAAGGAGCCATGTCCATAGGGGCATTCACACACCCTATGGAAGTGAACTCTATCTCCAGTCCAGGCTCATGGCTGAAATTAAGGGAAATCTCAGATACCATCCTCTTCAGCGTCATCAGTACCCTCTCATGCGGTGACGACGGGGACAGCGACACCCTGCCGCACATGGGCAGGGCTCCGGAAGCTGACAATTCGGCTATAGACCGTATCCCATACCTGAAATCCTCCATCCCCGAAATATCTTCAGGGACTTCAATGATGCCGGCATTCGCCAGTGCAAACATTTCATACCTTTCCCCGGCATATACTTCCACGGCAAGTCCGGAAGGCGACCCCGAATACAATGAATGGAAAAGTCTGCCCTTGGAATCATATATCATGACATTTATGTCAGAGATCTGTCCGTCTGAAGATATGCCGTCACCTACGGCGCTTCTGACCTGCACAGATTTCCCCA
>JADIMO010000094.1 GCA_017694755.1 Candidatus Cryptobacteroides merdavium | reverse complement strand
ACAGGAGACCATCCGCGACTTCATCGCCTTCCCTAAGAACAATCAGGGCCGTGATGTGATGATAGATTCCCCGTCATACATTGACCAGGTGCAGATGGACGAGCTTTGCCTTGTGTCCACGGCTGAAAAGGCAGGGGAGCAGGAGTAATGTTCATCCCGTGGCAGAAAGAGATGTCTTTTCTGCCATTTTCAGGTTCAGACGGCATTAGCCTTATTTCTGAATGAGTCAGCAAATAAGGATATTTAATAAAAAAGTTATTGAAAAAATTCCGGGCCATGAAATGAAATCATGACCCGGAATTTCTGTTGTTTAATGGATAATATTTCTGTTTCTTTATTTGTCAGACAGAGGAATATGAAATGCCCGGCAAAGGCGATGCTCTTTTTGCTTTTCGGACATCTTGTCCTACCATCCTCCTCCGAGGGCCTTGTACAGTTCTATCAGGGCAATGTATTCGTTGGAGATGGCATTGCTCAGTTCGACCTGGGCATCGAAATAACGGCGCTGGGCATCCAGCACATCAAGATAGTTGATGACACCGTTGATGTACTGGGAGCTGGCGAGGGATACATATTTGCGTGAGGCTTCCTGAAGGTCAAACTTGAGGTTGGTGTTCTCCTTGGCGGAATTGAAGGTTATGACGGCGTCGTAGACCTCCTTGAAGGCCTGCATCACATCCTTTTCATATTCCAGACGTGTCTGGTTGTATTCTGCTATCGCTGCCTTGAAGGCTGATTTGCG
Organism: Candidatus Cryptobacteroides merdavium; assembly: GCA_017694755.1. Lineage (GTDB taxonomy): Bacteria > Bacteroidota > Bacteroidia > Bacteroidales > UBA932 > Cryptobacteroides > Cryptobacteroides merdavium. The sequence goes on along the minus strand of JADIMO010000094.1, from coordinate 14,600 downwards.
TTTTCCGAACTCGAAGATCGGGGAAGCAAAGCTTGCAGCGGCAAAATAGAACGGGGACTTCAGCACATCGAGGAACGAGTTGCTTTCAAGTCCGCCTGTCAGGTCGATGGTGAAGGTAGGGAACCTTTCTGCCTGGGCCACTCCGACGGCCGCCTGGGCCGCCATCAGCCTCTGGCGGGATTCCATGAGGTCCGGACGCCTTTCGAGCAGCTGGGAAGGGATGCCTGTCGGAAGTTCGCTCCTGTATGAGAGTTCAAGAACCTGCCGGTTTCTTCCCATTTCCTGTGGATATGAGCCTGTGAGAAATGCAAGTTCGCTTTCCTTGATTGCCACCTGCCTTTCAAGGTCTGGCACAAGGGAGGCTGTGGTGGCGTATTCCACAAGGGCTTGCTGATGCGGGATCTCGGAAGTCAGTCCTCCGTCTGACCTCAGTTTTGCCTGCTTCACCCCCTCTTCCCTGGTCACGAGGGTCTTCTTGACGATTTCCAGCTCGTTGTCAAGGGACAGCAGTTCGAAATATGCCCGTGCCACATTTGCAACAAGGGTCATCTGGAGGGCCCTCTGGGCTTCGATGCTGGCGAGGTATTCCGCTGCCTTTTCCTTGCTTGCCCATCTGAGGTGCCCCCACAGGTCAATTTCCCATCTCAAGGAGAGTTTCGGGCCGAGTTCGGGGTCATTCGGCTCGGCTGCATCTCCGCCGTAATTGTTGTATTCGTTGTTGGCGTATGCCCTTGCCGATATTGACGGCCACAGGTCTGCCCTCTGTATTCTGTACCGGTATTCGAGCTCACGGATCCTTTCGGCGGCGATCAGCATGTCCTTGTTGTATTCAAGCGCTTGCCGTATCAGTCCCTGGAGCGTCGTGTCGGTGTAGAGTTCCCACCATTTCACATCCGCCAGGGTGAGGGAGTCCGTGGCAGGATCGGATGCCACATACTGCTCCGGAAGATTGAGTTCCGGTTCTGCACAATGCTTGGCAGGGGAGCAGGATGAAATCATGCTTCCGCACATGATGAAGGCTGCTATGGCTGCTGCTCCTGTGCCTGTGGCCTTTCCTTTTTTGGACATTTTATGCTTGAGTTTATAAATCCATACGAAGAAGAACGGCACGAAAGTTATGCCGACGGTTATTGCCACTATCATTCCGAAGAACACTCCGGTACCGATGTTCTGCCTGCTGGCCGAGCCGGGACCAGTGGCGAACACCAGCGGCAGCATGCCTAGGATGAATGCCAGGGAGGTCATGACTATAGGCCTGAACCTCAGATGGGCGGCTGTGACGGCGGCCTCTTCGATGGTCCTGCCTTTTTCAACTTCTTCTTTTGCAAATTCCACTATAAGTATGGCGTTCTTTGCCACGAGTCCCACCAGCATGACCAGGCCGATCTGGAAATAGATGTTGCTTTCGAGCCCTACTATCCAGATGCCGAGGTATGCCCCGGCAATGGCTATCGGCAGGGAGAGAATGACCGCTATCGGCACAGACCAGCTCTCATACTGCGCGGCAAGCACGAGGAATACGAAAAGCAGGGCAAGCCCGAGCACAAGGCCTGTCTGTCCTCCTTCCTTCTTTTCCTGGTATGAAAGTCCGCTCCATTCGATGTCGATGTTGGACGGGAGATGCTTGTCTGCAATCTCTTCGAGGATGTCCATCGCCTGACCGGAGCTGACTCCCTGGGCGGCCTCTCCCGTGATGGTGGCGGCATAGTACATGTTGAATCTCTTTATGGTTCCCGGCCCTGTCGTGTATTCGGTGTTGCCGAGGGCGGTCACCGGTATCATCGTGCCGCTGTCACTCTTGACGAAGAAGAGGTTCAGGTTGTCCTTGTGTGCCCTGTAAGGCTCGTCGGCCTGGATGTATACGCGGTAGACACGGTTGTACATGTTGAAGTCATTCACATAGATGGAGCCTGTGAAGGCCTTCAGGGTGGAGAACACATCCGCAAGCGGGACTCCGAGAAGCTGTATCTTGTCCCTGTCTGCATCGAAGTACAGCTGAGGGATATTCTTCTGCATTCCGGATGCGAGGCCGGTGAGCTCCTTTCTCTGCGAAGCATAGTACAGAAGGGTGTCTGCGGCCTCCTGGAGGTCGTCATAAGTGGCGTCTCCTCTGGCTTCCAGCACCATCGAGAATCCTCCGGAGCTTCCCAGTCCCGGAATCACGGCCGGACTGCTCAGGTACACCTTGCTCTCAGGGTAGACGGAAAGTGTGTCCCTGACCTTCTGCATTATCTTGTTTATGTCCCTTTCCTCCCTTTCTTCCCATGGCTTCATTATGACGGTCAGGGTACTGTTGGCCTGGCTTGTCCCGATACGCGGGCTGGAACCGGTGACATTCAGCACATATTCTATGTCATGCTGCCTCAGCAGGAAGTCCATTGCCCTTTCTGTCACTTCCCGTGTCCTTTCAAGGGTGGCGTTGACCGGAAGCTCAAGCTCTACGGTGAAATATCCCTGGTCTTCCTGCGGCATGAAGCTCTTCGGCACGAGCTGCCCCATAGCCCAGATGCATATCACCGTTATTCCGAACAGGGCAAACATTCTCGGAGAATGCCTGAGACTTGCATGTATTACCTTTTCATAGAATGAATTGCCTGTGCTGAAACCCTGGTTGATCTTTCTGAACAGGAAATTCTGCCTTGCGTTGGCGTCATGGGGCTTGAGAAGCCTGGAGCACATCACCGGACTGAGGGTCAGGGCCACTATGGTGGATATTATCACGGAAACGGCGATGGTGATGGTGAACTGTCTGAACAGCTGGCCGGTGATGCCAGAAAGGAAGCTGACAGGGACGAACACGGCACAGAGCACGAGTGACATGGCTATCAGGGCGCTTCCGATGCCGCTCATCGCCTTTTTCGTGGCTTCATATGGCGGCAGATGCTCTTCCGCCATGATGCGGTCCACATTTTCCACCACCACTATGGCATCGTCCACCACAATACCGATGGCGAGGATGAGGCCCAGCAGGGTCATCATGTTGAGGGAGAATCCGAATGCAAGCATCACGCCGAATGTTCCCACAAGGGAGATAGGCACCGCTATGGCAGGGATGATGGTCGCCCTCCAGCTCTGCAGGGAGAGGAACACCACCAGAATCACCAGGAACAGGGCCTCGAAGAGTGTCTTGTACACATGGTGTATCGACTCGGAGATGTAGGTGGTCATATCGAACGGAATGTCATACGTGATCCCGTCCGGGAAGTTCTTGCTGATTTCTTCCATTGTGGCCTTGACTTCTTCAGCCACTTTCATGGCATTGGCCCCGGGAAGGGTATAGACATACATGACGGCTGCATTCCCTCCGTTGATTCCGCTCTCCGTGTTGTATGATTGTGCCTCCAGTGACACCCTGGCGACATCCTTTATCCTTATTATAGAGCCGTCGCTGCCTGTCCTGACCACTATGTTCTCAAACTGGCTCACTGAAGAAAGCCTTCCGGTGGCGGTTATAGGCGTGGTCACATCCACACCGCTGATAGGCTGCTGTCCCAAGACTCCGGCCGCCGATTCCCTGTTCTGGTCTCTGATGGCCTTTGTGAGGTCGTCTACGGTAAGTCCAAGGCTCGCCAGTTTGTCCGGCTGCACCCACAGCTGCATTCCGTAATAGCGGCTGCCCACATTCGACACACGGCCCACTCCCGGGACACGGCGGAGCATGTCCAGTACATTGAGGGTCGTATAGTTGCTCAGATATATTTCATCGAACTTGGGGTCATCCGAAAGCACCGTTATCGTCATCAGGCGGCTTGCGGCTTCCTTCTCGACGGATATTCCGTTCTGCACCACTTCCGCCGGAAGCCTGGATTCTGCCAGCTTTACCCTGTTCTGCACCTCCACGGCAGCAAGATCAGGGTCGCTTGATATGTCAAATGTCAGGGTTGCAGAAAAGCTTCCCGAATTGGTGTTGCTGGATTCCATGTAGAGCATACCAGGCGTACCGTTCAGCTCCTGTTCGATAGGAGTGGCGACCGCCTGCGCCACCGTCTGGGCGCTTGCGCCCGGGTACGATGCCGATATTTTCACTACAGGAGGCACTATCTGCGGATATTGGTCCACAGGCAGCATCACCAGTCCTATGAGGCCGACAAGTACGATTATTATCGAGATGACAATCGAAAAGACCGGCCTGTCTATGAAGAAATCAGATTTCATGTTTTGAAGATAATTTTGCTTGACATTGAGAAACTGTCATTCTGTCCGTCCAGGCTGGTCCGCCCTTCTCGCCTTCATCCCGTGCGAAAGCTTGTGGAAGCCTTCCACCACTATCTGCTCTCCCGGGAGAAGTCCCCTTTCGACCACCACCTTGTTGCCTGTTTCCGGGCCGAGTTCGATGAAGCGCCTTTCAACGATGTTGTCATTGCGCAGCACGAAAATATATGAGCCGTCCTTTTCGATTTCGACAGCCTTTGTCGGCACCACCACCGCATTTTCACGCACATCAAGCAGGAGCGTCACATTGGTGAACTGTCCCGGAAGCAGCTCCCTGTCAGGATTCGGCAGTTCTGCACGCACCGAGAATGTCCCGGACTTCGAGTCCACCTGCGGGTCAGCGAAGTCCACAAGCCCCCTGTATTTGTAGACAGACTTGTCGGCAAGAGTTATCGTCACATACGGGTCCCATTTTCTCAGCGAGTCCTTCTGTCCGATGTTCACATTGCGGGCCTTGCTTTTCTGATAGTCCAGGTCTGTCATCTTGAATTCCACCAGCACCGTGTCGCTTTTCACGATGTTGGCCAGGAGCGACTGTCCGCCCGGTCCCACGAGCGTACCTATGTCCACATGCCTTTCGCTGATGTAGCCGCTGATAGGGGAACGCACTGTCGTGTAGCCCAGTGCCAGTTCATCCTGCCTCAGGTCCGCCTCGCTCATCTGCACCTCTGCCTTCGCGCTCTCGTATGAAGCTATCGCATTGTCCAGGTCGAGCTGGCTGGCAGCCTTCTGGTCATACAGCGGACGGATTCTTTCAAGGTCTCTTTCCGCCTTGAGCTCCAGCGCCTTGTTCCTTGCCAGCACAGCCTTGGCCCTGTCCACCGTCGCCTTGTATTGGCGCGGGTCTATGATGAAGAGCACCTGGTCCTTTTTCACATATGTACCTTCCTCGAAAAGCATCTTTTCAAGGTATCCTTCCACTCTTGCCCGTACTTCCACGAACTGCTGAGCCCTCACGCTTCCCGGGTATTCCCCGTAAATCTCCACATCCTCCGTGGTCACCGTTTCCGTGCTGACCACCGGCACCACTTCTTCCACCGGCTCAGGCCGTGTGAGCCATACAATCAGCACGATGACCGCCGCCAGCACCACGCCGATGGCCGTCCATTGCTTCCAATTCAATTTCTTGATTTTCACCACCACATACTGGGATCCTTTGTCAAGGCTGCTGTACGTGTTCTTGAGAAACTGCTTCCCTTTCATAAAAAATCTTTTACCGGCTTCGCGCAATAGCAAAATATATGCCCTCATTCCGCAATCTCATTGCTCCATGCGCCAAATACCTGACCAACCTGCAAAGATATATGAAATTTCACTACCTTTGCTGATAATGGCGGATTTTGAGTGCCGGCGGGCGGGAAATGCCGTGAATTTTTGAAAAAACGGATGATGGACAATCAGAAATGCATAGAAAGACTGGAGAAGAAGGGGGTGAGGGCCACTTCCATCCGCATACTCGTGCTGGATGCCCTGATGTCTTCCCCGAGGGCAATGTCCCTTTCCGACCTTGAAACCGTCCTGGACACCGTGGACAAGTCAAGCATTTTCAGATCATTGGAAGCCTTTGAAAAGCATCATGTCGTCCATTCGATAGACGACGGCACAGGCTCCGTCAAATATGAGGTCTGCGAAGGCGAGGACGAATGCACCCTCTCCGACATGCACACCCACTTCTATTGTGAAAAATGCCACAAGACCTTCTGCCTCAAGGATATCACCGTTCCCGTCGTCCCCCTCCCCGACGGCTTTGAAACCCGCTCCATCAATTACATCATCAAAGGCACCTGCCCATCCTGCCGCAACAAGGCGTGATGCAATTACGGCAGCAGTATCTGGACCCATGCGGGAATATCTGACTCATATATAAAAACATTTCTTTTGCCCGTAGTATGAAGTCAACTTTGTCTTCTGCAGACATTACTGTTTCAAAAACAAAACTTCTTTTTTCTTTCAGGCATCCGTCGCACAGCCTTGCCGCAGGCAATATGCAACCGGGTTGCGGCAGGAGGGGGATATCTTTGCAGGCGTTGCGGGGATTCGGGATCTCTGCAGCGTTTTTTTGAATTGAAAAGGCAGAGATATGAAAAGACTTATCCTTGTTTTGGGGGCGGCGGGGATGCTGCTTCTCTGGTCCTGCGGGACGGGACACAATCACGGAGAAAACCATGAGGAACACGGTGCGGAGGCGGCCGCACATGACCATCTGCATCATGATGCGGAAGAGGCTGCACATCATCATGACGGGGAGGACCCGCATGACCATGATGCAATGCATGGACATGAGGTGGCAGGCCATGAGGAAGATGCACACGGACATGCGGCAGGAGAGGCCGGTGAAGGGCATACGGACGAGATAGTGATTCCGGCGGAGAAGGCGGCAGCTGCAGGGATTGTGGCGGAGACCGTCGTTCCGGGACCGTTTTCGGGAGTGATAAAGACAGGCGGGCAGATACTGCCGGCACAGGGAGATGAGATGACGGTGGTGGCTCCGGCGGACGGCATTGTGTCGTTCGGGGGCAATTATGTGGAAGGCTCCGAAGTGGACGGGGGCAAGCCGCTGTTCTCCATAGTTTCGGGAGGAATCCAGGACGGCAACCGCATAGGCAAGGCCAAGGTCGCCTACGAAACCGCCAAGGCGGAATATGAACGGGCTTCCGGGCTGGTGGAAAGCCGCATCGTGTCGCAGAAGGACTTTCTGAGAATCAAGGAGGAATATGAAAATGCCCGTATGGCATACGAAGCCCTGAAGCCGAATGCAGACGGTACGGGGGTTGTCGTTGAAGCTCCTTTCAAGGGATATGTCAAAAGCCTTTTGGTCAGTGAAGGGGATTATGTGCCGATGGGGACTCCGCTTGCAAGCGTCACACAGAACCGCAGGCTTGTGCTGAAGGCGGACCTTTCGCAGAGATACTACGGGCGGCTGGGCCAGATAGTTTCGGCCAATTTCATGACCCCATACGATGACCATGTGCAGAGCATCGCTTCCCTCGGAGGCAGGCTTGTTTCATCTGGCCGCAGTTCTTCTGACGGCTCCTATTATATTCCGGTCACATTCGAGTTCGACAACAGGGGAAGCGTGGTGCCCGGCTCGTTCGCAGAGGTCTGGCTCCTGACTTCAAAGCGTGAAAATGTGCTTTCCCTGCCGGTGTCGGCCATCACGGAGGAACAGGGGCTGTATTTCGTATATCTCAAGATGGACGCAAGCTGCTACACGAAGCGTGAGGTCACGCTCGGAGAAAGCGACGGTGCGCGGACGGAAATCCTTTCCGGCATCAAGGCCGGGGACAATGTGGTGGTCAAGGGAGCCTACAATGTCAGGCTGGCTTCGGCAAGCAATGCAATCCCTGCCCATACGCATAACCATTGAAAATAGAAGACAATGCTGAACAGGATAATACAATTTTCCCTGAACAACCGTCTGCTGATACTCGTGGCATCGGCACTGCTCATGGTTGCTGGGGTATATGTTATGAACCGCACGGAGGTGGATGTCTTCCCGGACCTGAATGCGCCGACCGTGGTGGTGATGACGGAGGCCGGAGGAATGGCTGCGGAGGAAGTCGAGCAGCTGGTGACATTCCCGATAGAGACTGCAGTCAACGGGGCTACCGGCGTCCGCCGGGTGCGCTCTTCCTCGACTACGGGATTTTCCGTGGTGTGGGTGGAATTTGACTGGGATATGGACATCTATCTTGCCCGCCAGATAGTTTCGGAGAAGATAGCTATGGCTGCGGAGGAATTGCCGGAAAATGTGGGCAATCCTACGCTTGGTCCGCAGTCCTCAATTCTGGGCGAACTGCTGATTGTCGGAATGACAGCCGACACCACTTCAATGCTGGACCTCAGGACCATAGCCGACTGGACAATACGGCCGCGCCTCCTTTCCACCGGAGGTGTCGCACAGGTGGCGGTCCTCGGCGGGGAGATAAAGGAATATCAGGTACTCATCCATCCGGACAAGATGAAATATTACGGGGTCACCCTCGGGGAGGTGATGGCCGTGACAAGGGGGATGAACCGGAACACCAACGGCGGTGTCATATATGAATATGGCAATGAATATATAGTCAGAGGCGTGGTTTCCACGGATGACATCCGTGAAATGGCAAGGTCGGTGATAAAGACTGTCGGCGGGGCTCCTGTCACATTGGAGGATGTGGCGGATGTGCAGGTCGGCGCACAGCAGCCGAAACTGGGGCTTGCATCTGAAAAGGGAAAGCCTGCGGTGCTTGTCACCGTCACCAAACAGCCGGAAACGGGCACATTGGAACTCACGGCCAAGCTGGAGGAGGCATTGAAGGATGTGCAGAAGAACCTGCCTCCGGATGTGAAGATTTCCACGGACACCTTCCGCCAGGCACGCTTCATTGAAAGTTCCATCAGCAATGTCAAGTCCTCATTGTATGAGGGGGCATTTTTCGTGGTCATTGTCCTTATCCTCTTTTTGGCGAATGTCAGGACGACGGTCATTTCTCTCATCACCCTGCCATTGTCCGTATTGATTTCCATATTGACATTGAACTGGATGGGAATGACCATCAATACGATGAGCCTCGGAGGCCTCGCCATTGCCATCGGCTCGCTGGTGGACGATGCGATAGTCGATGTGGAAAATGTCTGGAAACACATAAGGGCCAACAAGGCTCTGCCGGAGTCTGAACGCAGGCCGGTTCTGGAGGTCGTCTTCGAGGCTTCGAAAGAGGTCAGGATGCCGATTCTCAATTCAACTCTGATAATAGTGGTGAGCTTCGTGCCGCTTTTCTTCCTTTCCGGGATGGAGGGCAGGATGCTTGCCCCGCTCGGAATCGCATTCATTACGGCGCTTTTCGCCTCCACATTGGTGGCCCTCACCCTGACCCCGGTTCTGTGCAGCTATATGCTTGACTATAAGGTGAAAGGGGACGGAGTGCCGAAGGAGGCCTTCCTTGCGGTGTGGCTGAAGAAATATTACAGGAAGGCCCTTGAATGGGTGATGCGGCACAAAATCGGTACGGTGAGTGCGACCGTGGCCCTCTTCGGGGTAGCTCTCGGCCTGTTCTTCACCCTCGGGCACAGCTTCCTGCCGCCGTTCAATGAAGGCTCGTTCACGATAAATGTAAGTTCCCTGCCGGGAATCTCCCTTGAGGAATCGGACAGGATAGGCCGTCAGGCGGAAGAACTGCTGCTTTCGATACCGGAGATACAGACCGTGGCGAGAAAGACCGGGCGAGCTGAGCTGGATGAACATGCCCTCGGGGTGAATGTGTCCGAGATAGAGGCTCCGTTCGAGCTCAACGGAAGGTCCCATGCCGAGCTTCTGGCGGAAGTCAGGGAAAAGCTTTCGACAATCACCGGGGCGAACATCGAGATAGGCCAGCCGATAAGCCACAGGATAGATGCCATGCTGAGCGGCACCCAGGCCAGCATCGCCATCAAGCTTTTCGGTGATGACCTCAACCGCATGTTCACTATCGGCAACCGGATAAAGAATGCAATCAGCGGTGTGGAGGGGATTGCCGACCTGAATGTGGAGCAGCAGATCGAGCGGCCTGAGATAAAGATTGTCCCGAAGCGGGAAATGCTTGCAAAATACGGCATTTCAATGCCTGCATTCAATGAGTTCATCACGGTCAACATGGCCGGGGAAACGGTGTCGCAGGTCTATGAGCAGGGCAAGGCCTTCAATCTTGTCGTGCGTGCATCCGAGGCCGACAGAAGTTCTGCTGAAAAGATAAGGAATCTCATGATAGACGATGCGAATGGGAACAAACTGCCTCTTTCGTATGTCGCCGATGTGGTGTCTTCGACCGGTCCGAATGCCATCAACAGGGAGAATGTGAAACGCAAGGTGGTCATTTCCGCCAACGCTGCGGGCCGCGACCTCGGAAGCGTGGTGGATGACATCAGGGAGATTGTGGACAGGGAGATTGAGCTGCCTGAGGGCTACCATATAGAATACGGCGGCCAGTTCGAGAGCGAGAAGGCAGCCAGCCGCATATTGCTTCTGACCTCGTTCATGAGCATCATCGTCATCTTCCTGCTCCTGTATATGCAGTTCAAGAGCGCCGCACAGAGCGGTGTGGTGCTGCTGAACCTGCCTCTTGCCCTCATCGGAGGCGTATTCGCCCTCCTTTTCACCACCGGAGAAGTGAGCATCCCTGCCATCATCGGCTTCATTTCCCTGTTCGGCATAGCCACCAGGAACGGAATGCTGCTGATAAGCCATTACAATCTGCTCCGGGAACAGGGTCATTCCCTCTATGACAGCATCATACACGGCTCCCTCGACAGGTTGAACCCTATCCTGATGACAGCCCTCTCGTCGGCCCTTGCGCTGATTCCGCTTGCAGTGAAAGGCGACCTGCCGGGAAATGAAATACAGAGCCCGATGGCGAAAGTGATTTTGGGCGGCCTGCTCACCTCCACCTTCCTCAACGGCTTCATAGTGCCGGTGATGTACTGGTGGCTGCACAGGAAAGAGGCCGATGCCGGAGTGGAAGACCCGCAATGAGTCATCCCGAGCACAGTCGAGGGATCCAGATAATCATATAAATTACGGATAAAATGAATATAAAAAGATATGCCATTGCGGCAATGATGTTTTCAGCGGCAGTTTTCCAATCGGCCGCACAGCCTGCGGCTCCTGCGGACAGTCTTGCTGACCGGTCCGGAAGTGCCGTGACTGCAAATACGGAATCTGCGTCAGGGCTTTCGTCAGATGCCGAAGAAGTGCTGCATACACAGAATCTGGACGATATTCTTGCTGCAGTCGAGGCCAACAACCCTGAGCTGATTTCCATCATGAGTGATGTCGAGGCGCAGTCGCTCCAGATGAAAAGCGAAAACATGCTTGAAGACCCTTCGGTGGAATACAGCTCTTTCTACAAAGGCGGTGTTTCCGGGCAGGCAGGTTCAGAACTCGTGGTTTCCCAGGGCTTTGATTTTCCGACCCTTTATGCGGCAAAGCACAAGAGGAATGAATTGTCCAGGGCCTCCCTCAACAGCAGCCTTGCAAATGAGAGGCGCCGGATTCTTCTTGATGCGAAGTCCCTCTGCCTTGACATCATAATGTACCGCCAGACCGGAGAACTGCTTTCCATGCAGTCCGAAATAGCGGACGAACTCCTGCTGCTTTATCGCCAGCGTCTTGAAAGCGGAGACGCCTCTGCGCTGGAAGTCAACAAGATCCGGATGGAGCTCATGAGTGTTGCCACCGATGTCGCTGCCAACAGTGCGGCCCTCGATGCCGCCTGTCGTGCCCTGCAGTCCATGAACGGCGGCCAGCCGATAGTCTTCGATGCCGATTTCTATCCTCTAGTGGAGGAAGTTGTCGACCCTGATGCGGCCGTTGAGGAATATCTCTCTTCCGATGCATCCATCCACGCCGCCGAGAGCGCTGCCGAAGCCGCGCAGAAGGAAATTGCCGTGAACCGTCAGGGCTGGATTCCGAGATTTGAGGTCGGCTACCGCCGCAATACGGACATCCGTGAAGCCGAACATGGCTTTCTTGTCGGCGGCTCCATCCCTCTTTTCTCCAACCACCGCAAGGTCGCCACGGCCAAGGCCCGCTCAGTTGCCGCGAGCAGCGCCCTCAACTCCGTCCGTCTGCAGTCTGAAGCCGAAGTCCGCTCCATCATGACCGAGATCCGCCAGACCGAATCCGCCCTCAGTGCCTACGACGAGCCTCTCATGAGGGAAACCCTTTCCCTCCTCCAGAAAGCCGTCGAGTCAGGCGAAATCTCCCTCATCGACTATTTTGTCGAAACCTCCTCCATCTACTCCAATCTCACCTCCTGCATCACCCTCCGCAACAATTACCACAAGCTCATGGCCCGCCTCTACAAAAACCGCCTGTAGAACTGCTACCAATTATTAGGGAGCGGGGCGGGGATGAATCGTGATTAATTGGGATTATGACAATAATTTATGGGGACAAATGATTGGCGTGGCGGCATTTTTTGTATCTTCGGCGCCGGAAAACAGACGGCAGAATCAACAGGGCGGCCGGCGGGGGCTGAGTGAGGTCCGGACGGCTTCCCGAACAAAAAGAAGAAAACAATGAAATTATCTGAATTGAGGACAGGGGAACGCGGCGTGATAGTGAAAGTGCATGGGCACGGAAGCTTCCGCAAGAGAATCATTGAGATGGGATTTGTGCGCGGGAAGCTCGTGAAGGTCGTTCTCAATGCTCCCCTTAAAGATCCCATCGAATATGAAATCATAGGCTACAAACTGTCTCTGAGGAGGGAGGAGGCAGACAAGATAGAGGTCATCAGCGAGACTGAGGCCAAGGAGGCATTGGCTTCACAGGAACCGGTGCCGCCTATCGAGGCTGACGATTGCGAAGACGCTGCCTCCGGAGAAGTTGCCTCCGGGAAAGCCGCAGTCAGAAAGTCTGCCGCCGGAAATGGCGATGACAGGTCTATAGAAAAGGAGATGGAGCACCTCGCCGACGAGCGCAGGAAGATGATAAGGGTGGCCCTTGTCGGCAATCCCAACTGCGGAAAGACATCCCTTTTCAACATCGCCTCGGGCAGCCATGAACATGTGGGCAACTACAGCGGGGTGACCGTCGATGCCAAGGAAGGCAAATTTGAATACGGCGGCTACAAATTCACCCTTGTCGACCTTCCGGGTACATATTCCCTTTCCGCATACAGCCCTGAAGAGCTCTATGTCCGCCGGAACCTCATAGAGGAAATGCCGGATGTGGTCATCAATGTCGTGGACGCCTCCAATCTCGAACGCAACCTCTACCTGACCACGCAGCTGATAGACATGAATCTCCGCGTGGTGATGGCTCTCAACATGTACGATGAACTCCGTGCGAGGAAGGATGAACTGGACCTGAAGACCCTCGGTCACCTTCTCGGCCTGCCGATTGTTCCCACCGTCAGCCGCAACGGGGAAGGCATCCAGCAGCTTTTCGACACCGTCATCCAGATATATGAACGGAACACTCCGCAGCTGAGCCGTCACATCCATATCAACCACGGGGCTGAGCTGGAAAAGAGCATAGACAGGATAAAGCTCCTGATTCAGAAGAATGAAGAGATAAGATTCAAATATTCGACCAGATACCTTGCCATCAAATATCTCGAAAATGACAAGGATATAGAAAAGGTCATAGAGGTCCTTCCGAACAGGGATGAAATAATTGCTGCAAGGTATGAGGAGCAGAAGCGTATAGACAGCCTCCTTCAGGCCACGACAGAATCCGCCATAGTAGATGCCAAATATGCCTTCATCCAGGGGGCGCTGGCGGAAACATATCATCCTTTCAACGGACAGAGGCGCAAAAACACCATAACGGACAGGATTGATGCCATTGTCACGAACAAGTGGCTTGCCTTCCCGATATTTTTCCTCATGCTTTACCTTGTGTTCGAATGCACATTTGCGATAGGGGACTATCCCATGCAGTGGATAGAGTGGCTTGTGGAAAAATTCGGTGACTTCTGCGGCACCTATATGAAAGAAGGGGCATTCAAGGACCTTGTCGTGGACGGCATCATAGGCGGTGTCGGCAGCGTGCTTGTCTTCCTGCCGAACATTCTCATCCTCTATCTGTTCATATCCCTGCTTGAAGACTCCGGATATATGGCCCGGGCGGCCTTCATCATGGACAAGCTGATGCACAAGATGGGACTTCACGGCAAGTCATTCATCCCTATGATAATGGGATTCGGATGCAATGTGCCTGCAATCATGGCCACAAGGACCATCGAGAGCCGCAAGAGCCGTCTCATCACCATCCTCGTGATTCCGCTGATGTCCTGTGCCGGCAGGCTTCCAATCTACATCCTGCTTGTGGGTGCGTTCTTCCCGCATTACGGAGGCCTTGTCATGCTCGGCGTCTATGCCATCGGCATTGTCCTGGCCGTACTTTCCGCCAAGGTCATGAGCCGCTTCATCAAGGACGACGACCTTCCTTTCGTCATGGAGCTTCCTCCGTACCGCGTGCCTACCGCCAAGTCCGTATTCCGTCACACCTGGGAGAAGGGAAAGCAGTACCTTCACAAGATGGCCGGCATCATCCTCGTATGTTCCATCATCATCTGGTTCCTCGGCTATTTCCCGAACCACAAGGCATATGACACCGTGGCCGAGCAGCAGGAAAATTCCTATATCGGCTACATCGGCAAGGCCATCGAGCCTGTTCTTGAGCCTCTCGGCTTCGACTGGCGGATGGGAGTCGGTATCCTTTCAGGCATCGGCGCCAAGGAGCTCGTCGTCAGCACCCTCGGCGTGATGTACAGCGCAGAGGACATTGATTCCGAGGCATCCGGCGACACCATGCTCCAACGTGCCCTGCAGCACTCCATGACTCCTGCCTCTGCCCTTGCCTTCATGGTGTTTGTCCTGCTCTATTTCCCATGCATCGCCACTTTCGTCGCCATAAAGCAGGA
>JADIMO010000093.1 GCA_017694755.1 Candidatus Cryptobacteroides merdavium | reverse complement strand
AAAATCTGTTAATTCAATAGTTATGGCATTGATAAATTGCAAGGAATGCGGTCAGCAGATATCTGATTCCGCTTCTGTATGCCCGCATTGCGGGGCGCCTGTGGTAAAGGATGTCTATTGTCCTGCGTGCGGGACCAAGGTTCCTGGAAATGTGAGATTCTGCCCTCATTGCGGAGGGAGGATTGTTCCACCTTCGTCCATGGCCCAGGCTGGCGGAAAAGAGAAGGTCGTGGCCGGCCTCCTTGCCATTTTCCTGGGATGGCTCGGGATACATTATTTCTATCTCGGCAAGACGACGGCAGGGATCATTACTATTGTCCTGTCCGCATGCACATGCGGAATCTGGTCGCTGCTCATGCTCGTCCAGGGCATTCTGATGCTCACCATGTCGGATGCGGATTTTGAGGAGAAATATGTTGACAACGAAAAGACTTTCCCTTTATTTTAATACGAGGGTGACATTCTGGTTGCCCTTCCATCGAATAAAAGAATTGAATCATGTTTTGTAAAAATTGCGGGACTGAACTCTCTGACGGGGCCAGGTTCTGTCCGAATTGCGGCTGTGACCAGTCTTCCGGTTCTGCGTTTTATCCTTACGGCGGACAGGCAAGGAGGGACATGTATGGGCAGAGCAAGCCGTCCACTTATCTTGTGCTGTCGATACTGGTGACGATATTCTGCTGCGTGCCGTTCGGAATAATCGGGATAGTGTATGCTTCCAAGGTGGATTCCTGCTGGAACGCGGGCAATGCCGAGGAAGCGATGATGTATTCGCGTAAGGCGAGGAACTGGTCGTTTTGGGGAATTGCACTGTGCGTTCTGTTCTGGATTGCTTATGTTGCACTGATTGTAGCAGGGGTGTCATGGGCTACATGGTGGGACAGCGGCAATAACTTTTATGCCGGATGCCTGTTTTGAACAAGCTGCGTCCGCTGCGGACGGTACTTTGTGTCGTAGTTGTCTTGGCAGTTGCCGCCGCAGTCTTCTTTTATGTGAGATTCGACCCGTCGGATTCCGTGTGGTTTCCGAAATGCCCCTTTCTGATGCTCACTGGACTTGAATGTCCAGGCTGCGGTTCGCAGAGGGCGCTGCATGCTCTTTTCCATCTGGATATAGGCGGGGCTTTCAGGCATAATGCGCTGATGGTGGTTTTGATGCCGTTTCTTGCAGTACTTGCGGCGGCTGAGGCGTTGAAGTACAGGTTTCCTCGGTTCCATGAAGCAGTGACGGGGAGGGGAGTGGTATGGACCGTGTTCGGTGTGATTGTGCTCTGGTGGGTATTGAGGAATGTATTCCCTTTTTCTGAAATTTGACATTTCCGGTCAATTCCGGGCTGAAAATTTCATTTTGGCATTAAAAGTGCATATATTTGCACTGCGGCCGCGGAATGCTTAACTATGATATGGCCGTAAAACTTTTCGGGAGGGGCTGACCATAGTCTGGTTGGCCTCGTTTGCTGATAGGGCCGGGCTGAAATGATGTCCTTGTCCTGTCAGAAATTGTAAAACACAGAACTTATTGCAGATATGAGAATTCCTGCCGAATGGGAAAGACAGAGCGGCGTACAGCTCACATGGCCGCACAGGGATACGGAATGGTATCAGATAGACAAGGTCTTGGAATGTTATGTTGACATAGCCCGCAACATATTGGATTTTGAGCCGCTGATGATAGTGGCAAGGGATATCGCCGAGGCGAAGTCTGACATTGCCGAGGTGTGCCGGAGGACCGGGATGTCGCTCGATGTGGACAAGATTTTGTTTTACGAGGCTCCGCTCAATGACACATGGGCCCGTGACCACGGCGGAATATCGGTCCATGGGGACAATGGGGAGAAATATCTTTATGACTTTGTCTTCAACGGATGGGGGCTGAAGTTCGCCTCTGACCTTGACAACCAGTTGACAAAGACAGTCTTCAATCAGGGGGCCTTCAATGATGATGTCTTCGGGGTGGACATGCGTCCGTTCGTGCTGGAGGGCGGCAGCATAGATGCTGACGGCTGCGGGACGATGCTTACCACGGAGTCCTGTCTCTGCTCCGTCAACCGCAATGAGTATCTCACCCGTGACGAAATCGAGGGAGAGCTGAAAAGTGCCTTCGGTCTGAGGCGGGTACTTTGGCTTGAGCATGGCGGCATAATCGGGGATGACACTGACAGCCATGTTGATATCCTTGCGAGATTCTGCTCCCCGGATACGATTGCATATACGAAATGCGATGACGCTTCGGACCCTAACTTTGCGGAGCTGGATGCAATGGAAAAGCAGTTGGTGACTTTCAGGACTGAAGACGGGAAGCCATACAGGCTTGTGCCGCTACCTCTGCCCGAGCCTCTCTGGCTTGACGACTACAGGCTTCCTGCATCATACGCCAATTTTCTGATTGTCAACGGCGGTGTACTCGTTCCTGGTGCATCCTCGCCAAAGGATGAGATTGCCCGTCAGCGTCTTCAGGAAGTGTTCCCCGACAGGGAAGTGCGCGTAATCGACTGCCGGGCCCTCCTTTCCGGCCACGGTTCTCTCCATTGCGTCACCATGCAGTTTCCTGAAGGCTATTTGAGGACGGATGACTGGTGCAAATGCTAAGGAGTCATCCCGAGCGCAACCGAGGGATCTGCGAGATAAAACTAAGCAAGGGATTTCACTCCGGGCTTCGTACTCCGTCCGGAACTACATCAGGATGTGAAGTCCAACGCAGTTATCACAAAAAAGAAACAAGAAAAAATATGAAGATTTTGAAAGTCGGTATGGTCCAGCAATCCTGCACCCCCGACATCGCCTCCAACATCGCCAAACTGCAGTCCAACATCAGGGCCTGTGCTTCTGCCGGGGCGCAGCTTGTTGTCCTGCAGGAACTCCACAATTCAGTATATTTCTGTCAGACGGAAAATGCATCGCTCTGCGATCTTGCGGAGCCGATACCCGGACCTTCCACAGAGACTTTCGGGGCATTGGCAAAGGAGCTGGGCATAGTCCTGGTCCTTTCCCTCTTTGAGCGCCGGACTGCCGGCATCTACCACAATACTGCAGTGGTCATTGAAAAGGACGGTACGATTGCCGGAAAATACAGGAAAATGCATATCCCTGACGACCCTTGCTATTATGAGAAATTCTATTTTACTCCGGGCGACCTCGGTTTCAGACCGATAGAGACCTCGGTCGGAACTTTGGGCGTGCTTGTGTGCTGGGACCAGTGGTATCCGGAGGCAGCAAGGCTCATGGCATTGAACGGGGCGCAGATCCTGATCTACCCTACGGCCATCGGAGGCGTGGGCACGGACCCGGTTGAGGAGCAGAAGGTGCAGTGTGATGCGTGGAAGCTTGTGCAGCGCGGACATTCAGTGGCAAACGGACTTCCGGTCATCACAGTGAACAGGACCGGACATGAGGAAGACCCTTCAGGAAATACTGTCGGGCTTGATTTCTGGGGAAATTCTTTCGCCACCGGACCTCAGGGTGAGATATTGGCCCAGTTCGGCAAGGATGAGGAAGGCGTTAAGGTCGTGGACATTGACCTTGACAGGACAGAATATGTCCGCCGCGGCTGGCCTTTCTTCAGGGACAGGCGCATAGATGCCTACGGTGACATTCTGAAAAGATACGGGAAATGATAGTTATCCACATATAACTTATTGATAACCATAAACTAATAATAGAATCATGACGAAGATAGGAACTACATTTACAAAGTATGGCAAGAAGGCTGTGCTCTGCGGCTCAGGTGAACTGGGCAAGGAGGTGGCCATCGAACTTCAGCGCTTCGGGGTGCAGGTTGTCGCCCTGGACAAATATGAGAATGCCCCGGCAATGCATGTGGCGCATTCGCATCATGTGATTCCGATGTTGGACGGGGCGGCTCTCAAGGAAATCATAGAGGAGGAGAAGCCGGACTATATAATCCCTGAGATAGAGGCTATTGCCACGGACAAGCTTGTCGAACTTGAAAATGACGGCTTCAATGTGGTTCCTACTGCCAAGGCCACTCAGCTTACCATGAACCGTGAGGGCATACGGCGCCTTGCCGCTGAGACTCTCGGCCTGCCGACTTCGAGATACCGTTTTGCATCCACTCGGGAGGAGTTTGACGAGGCCGTGAAGGAAATCGGACTGCCTTGCGTCGTGAAGCCTGTAATGAGTTCTTCCGGTCATGGCCAGAGTACTGTACGTTCTGAGGCGGACATCGACAGGGCATGGCATATATCCCAGGAGGGAGGCCGTGCAGGCAGTGGAAAGGTGATAGTGGAAGGATTTGTGGATTTTGACTATGAGATAACCCTGCTGACGGTGCGCCACAGTGCCGGAACCACTTTCCTCAAGCCGATCGGGCATCATCAGGTGGAAGGGGACTACAGGGAGTCCTGGCAGCCACAGGCCATGTCTGCAGATGCGCTTGCAAAGGCTGAGCATATAGCAGGGGAGATAACAGGAGCGCTTGGCGGCTACGGCATATTCGGGGTCGAGCTTTTCGTGAAAGGCGATGAGGTGATATTCAGTGAGGTGTCGCCACGGCCTCATGACACCGGGATGGTCACGATGATATCACAGGACATGTCGGAATTTGCCCTTCATGCCCGTGCCATCCTCGGTCTTCCTGTCCCGGAGGTGCGTTTTTATGGGCCGTCCGCATCAAAGGCCATTGTGGTGGAAGGCAATACCAGAGAATATGAATTCCAGAATCTGGAGAAGGTTCTGGAGGAACCGGGCGTCCAGATGAGGATATTCGGCAAGCCTGAAATCTCCGGGCACCGCCGTCTCGGAGTCCTCCTAGCCACTGCTGACACCGTCGAGGAGGCCCTTGCCAAGGTGGAAAGGGCGTATGCCAAACTTACAGTGAAGGTATATTAGATCTTTTCGTGGCCTGCCGGTTAAGGGGTGCCGGCAGGCTGGTTTTATAATGTGTGTAATCATATGGTTAATAACAGAGGTTTTCTGGCATCGCTGTTCTCGAAAGGACCGGCTGTGGCAGATCTTCCCTTTGAAACCGATATGCATTCCCATGTCCTGCCCGGGGTGGATGACGGTTTCAGGGACATTGAACATTCAGGCAGGGCTGTGGCCGAACTGGCAGGCCTGGGGGTGAAGAACATGATATTGACCCCGCATATTTATCCGGAACTTTATCCGGAAAATGACTTCGGGTCCATAACGGGGCATTTTGCCGGGCTGCATGCCCGTCTTTCAGAGGCTTCCGGCATCAATTTCAAGATAGCAGGGGAGCACATGGTCTATGAAGGCTTTGAAGACACCTTTTCAGGTGATCTTCTTATGCTTCCAGGAAGACACATGCTCATAGAGATGTCATATGCGTACGAGTCCACGAATATTGATGAGTCCATATTCAGGCTCAACTGCATGGATTTCCATCCTGTCCTTGCGCATCCGGAACGGTATATATTCTATTCGCCGGACCTTAAGCGCATAAGGAATCTTGTGGACAAGGGATGCGAACTGCAGATGAACATCCTTTCTTTGGGCGGGTTCTATGGAAAGGGGGCGGCATTGAAGGCAGCGGCCATATTGGAAAAGGGGCTGTATTCATATATAGGTACGGACCTTCATTCCCTGGCACAGATAGATATGCTCAAAAGTATGAGGTTCAAGAAAAAACATGTTTCTGAACTTGAACGCATAATGCAAAATACCACAGCTCTTTTCAACCTTGAATAGAGAATTGGGAAAGAACCCTGTCAGACTCCGTTCCGGTGTAACGACAGGGTTCTTTTGTATGTGAGCGGTTTATGAGAATGACCTGTGGACATTCGAAAGCGAACAGAAGGGATTAAAACGGGTCCAGCCTTTCGAAGAAAGACGTTTGAGGATGACCAAAAGTGCACTTTTGGTCATCCTCATTATGTTCACTTGTGTGATGTCAGAGGTCTTGTGTGCTGACAATGCTGATTTCGGCTTTTTTAAGCCCTTTGGATGTAGCCTCAAGTATGATTTCCCCTGCTTCTTCGGTTGAGGATACAATGGCAGTCATCATGCCTGAAAATACTTTCATATGAGGGGCCTGGAAAGATTCAAGGGATGTCGGATC
This sequence comes from Candidatus Cryptobacteroides merdavium, assembly GCA_017694755.1. GTDB lineage: Bacteria > Bacteroidota > Bacteroidia > Bacteroidales > UBA932 > Cryptobacteroides > Cryptobacteroides merdavium. Next base: position 12,255 of record JADIMO010000093.1, on the reverse strand, counting down.
CCCGTTTGCTCCTGCGCGATACCATCCGTTCCCCTTTACCTTGAACTTTATTTCGTTGTCGGCAAGAGGACAGAGGTTGCCGTCTTTGTCAGTCACCTTGACAGTTATGAATGAAAGGTCTTTGCCGTCGGCCTTGATCGATGTTCTGTCTGCTTCAAGCTCTATCCTGTAGGGCTTGCCGGCCGTGTGAATTTCCTTTTCAGCCGCAGGTTTTCCGTTTTCGTCGTATGCAACGACCTTTACTGTGCCCGGCTCATATACGGTGTCCATCCACATCAGACGGTATCTCGACTGTCTCTTCAAGTTGGCCATGGATACGGAATCTGCGCTGTTGAACACTGTGACGGACAGGTCTTTCGTGCGTTTTCCCTGGCTCTTCCCGTTTATGAACACTTCTGCACACGGATAGTTGGTATATACAAAGATAGGGGTCACTTCTCCTTCGCGGCCTTCCCAGTTCCAGTGGGGCAGTATGTGAAGTGTCTCGGCCTCTTTGTTCCAGTGGCTTCTGTAGAGCCAGTAACGGTCTTTCGGAATGCCTGCGAGGTCTATTATTCCGAAAAGCGAGGAGTGGCTCGGCCAGTCGGAATAGTATGGCGTAGGCTCTCCCAGATAATCAAAGCCGGTCCATACGAATTCTCCGATGCAGTATGGCAGGTCTTCGTGCTGTATGAAATCGTCTTCCGGAAGGTTGGACCATCCGCAGTGTTCGACATCATAGGATGATGCCTGATGGTCCGGATACTTGTGCATTGACCTCCTGACTACAGGGAATTTGTATATTCCCCTTGAACTGAGAGTGGAAGCCGTTTCGCTTCCGAGGATGATGCCCTGCGGCAGCTTTGCGTAGTTCTCCTGATATTTGTGCGGTCTGTAATTGAAGCCCGGGACATCCATTACGGCGGCCATATTGTTGTTCACGACTGCGTCTGGGGCATCCATTCCCTGCGTGACAGGTCTTGTCGGGTCTTCCCTGTGGCAGATGTCCTGCAGCATCTGTGACAGTTTCGGTCCCTTGTCTCCGTTCCACTGGTCAGGTACCTCATTCCCGATGCACCACATGACGATGCTCGGGTTGTTGCGGTAGTGGCGCAGAAGATTCACAAGGTCTTTCTCTGCCCATTCGTCAAATATCTTGTGGTAGCCGTTCTGGACCTTTGCCGTGGCCCATTCATCGAATGATTCTGACATGAGCATCATTCCCATTTCGTCGCATGCCTTTACGAGTTCCGGGGCAGGCATGTTGTGTGAAGTGCGTATCGCATTGCATCCCATGCCCTTGAGAATGCGTATCTGTCTCCTTATGCCGGCTTCGTTCGCTATGCCTCCGAGAGGACCGAGGTCATGATGGTTGCATACTCCCTTGAATTCAACCCTTTCCCCGTTCAGGAAGAACCCTTTTCCGTGTATTATTTCCGCCGTACGAATTCCGAAGGTTGTCCTGTATTCGTCTTTCATTACTCCGTCTTCGTAGATGCGAGATACTGAAGTGTAGAGGTATGGGGTCTCCGGAGTCCAGAGGTGCGGGTTTTCTACGGTAAAGTCCTGGCGGAATATTTCCCCGTCGAATTCAGTGCCTTCCATCCTGCCGGAGGCAACAGCCTTCCCGTCGCTGTCCAGAAGTTCGGTCACTATGGTGTAGTCGCTGAATGATTTTTCTTCAGGGAAGTCAAGGGAAGTCCTCTGGGATACCTTGGCGAAGTTGTTCCCGAGTTCCTCGGTGATGATCTGTGTGCCCCAGACAGGAATATGTGCGTCTTCCGTAAAAATGAGGTGTACATTCCTGTAAAGTCCTGCACCGGGATACCAGCGGGAACTTTCCGTCTCGTTTTCAAGCCTTACCGCAATGGTGTTTGTACCCTTCTTTACAAATGGGGTGGCATCAAAATGGAATGAATTGTAGCCGTATGGCCAGAAGCATGCCTCATGCCCGTTTACATAAACCTTGGCATGACTCATGGCCCCGTCAAAAACCAGGGTGCATCTGCGCCCTCCGTCCATGTCCGGTGCATTGAATTCAAGCCTGTACCATCCCGCTCCTGTGAAAGGAAGCCCTCCGGTCCTTCCGGCATGCTCCATCGGGTCAGTCTGTCCGTCCTGGAGTATGGCCGTGTGGTGCTTGTCGTTCTGTACGCTGAACGGTCCGTAGATGGCCCAGTCGTGTGGCACCGACACATCTTGCCATCCGGAGTCATCGTATTGTGTCCCGGCAAATTCTGCGGCATCTTCTCTTGTGAATTTCCATCCTTTTTCCAGCAGTGTCTCGCTTCTCGGCTGCGCCAGTGCCGCCAATGGAATCAGGAATGCTGTGATTGAAGTAAATAAGGCTTTGTTTCTGATCATTTGAATATGATATTTTGTTGTTCATGAATTTGTCTTGTCGTATGGCGGCGGTCATGCTGTCCTTCCCGGCTTACCTGAAAGACGAAAGTCTCTGCAGTTCATGTTCAGCCTTGATCTTGTCAATGATGGAACATACGACCTTGTAAGTGCGGCTGTCTTTCGTGTAGCAGGCAGGGGTGATGAAATTGACCCTTTTCTGTTTCAGCAGCTTCTTGGCTATGTCATGCTTTCCTGGAACGAGCGGGTTGTAGACGGCTATTGAATTGCCGCCGAACATCTTCACTATCTTCATGCACGGAACATCCGTCTCCCCGTCTCCGAAATATATCATGTGCGGAAACGGGATTCTCTTGTTTTCTTCGAGCTGGCTCTCGTTTACGAGCTTGTTGTCCCTGATGCTGAGTATGCCTTTGTTGATCTTGAAGATGAACTGCGTCTTGGCGGTATAGTCCACCGCTACGCCGGGCCACACGGCGTTTCCCTTTTCGTCATAAAGGAACGAGCATGCGAAGATGCGTTTGAATTCCTTTGCAATGGGGGAGCCTTCTATCATTTCCGCAAGTCCGGAGGAATTGATGTAATGCTCTACGATGACTCCTCGCTCCTTTCCATATTCATTGATGAGCCCGAACCATTCCTTAACGCCCTCGAAAAGTTCTATCCGTTTTCCGAAGCTTTTGAACTTGCTCCTTTTCAGGCTTATTCCTGCTTTCTTGGCTTCGTCGAACATCAGCTTCATGTAGCTGAGGATATTGCTGGCATCCTGGCCTGCGGCGATCTCGTCGCTCATTCTCCAGAACTCCGCAGGGCTTTTGCCGATCGCCTGTATGAAGCCGAACTCCTGCATGTTCCCCGGCGACAGCGTGCCGTCGAAGTCATATATCAGGGCGACTATCGGTTTCTTTTTCATCTTTGTTCAGAAAATAAGTCATTCTAACTTCAAAGATAGCAAATAATAAATGACATTCCGATGCCGACCCATGGTCAAAAAGAGAAATAATCACAATAAAAAGAAAAATTTCATTCGCTGCGGAGGTTGGCGGAAGGGTTTTCGGTGGCGGCTTTGGCTGTCTGCAGGGCGACGCAGGCGAGAATGAGGCAGAGGAGGAGTATGCCTGTGGCGGTGTGGAACAGGATGCCGGGGCTGATCCGTTCCGGGAAGTTCTGAAGCCAGAATCCGGAAGCTATGAATGAGCCGGCAAGGCCTGCGGCTATGGCCGGGATGCTGATGGCGGACATGGATTTCAGCATCATTGCGACGATGCCGGCGGAAGTGGCGCCGTTGACCTTGCGGATTGCGGTTTCTTTCCTTTTGCGCCGCATTTCATCGGCCACATATCCGAGAAGTCCGGTCAGGGTGATGAGCAGCATGAATGCCGAGGCGGCAGCCACTGAATTGCGGAACCTTTCGGTGTCCCTGTAGGATTCATGCAGGTCGTCCCTGTAGGTGTGCAGCACGATGTCGGTGTCGGGAAGGAGGCCTTTGAGAATGTTTTCCGTCCTGGTGAGGGCATTTGCCGTGAGTTCACTGTACCTTACGGTGAGATATGAAGGGAATTCGCCCTCCTTGGAGTAGGCGATGAGGCACAGTGGCTCCTGTTCAATGAAGATGGAGCCCATGGTGAAATCTTCACATACGCCTGAAATCGTCAGGCCGTTGTCGGGAAGGAGTTTCCCCACGGGATTATCTTCCCATCCGAGGGCTTTCAATGTCCTTTCGTTCACTATGGCCGGTGCCGGATCACTGATGTCATCCGGAATATTTTGTCCGGCCTTAAGTCTTATTCCGGCCGTTTCGATGAAGTCGCTGTCTGCAAAAGTGTATCTCATTGTGGCGACGGTTGTCTTTGTGGCCGGGTCAATGAGCTGGAAACCATGGAATTTCCTGGTAGGAATGTCCATGGAGAAGGCGGACCTTTCTATTTCAGGGCATTTCTTGAGTTCGTCCTTAATGAGTGTCCTGTCGGCTTCGGAGCAATTGTCCACGAAGCACCATGCCAGATGTTCCAGATCATAGCCGGGATCCAGGGCTGCGATATGCCTGTACTGGAGTGTTGCGATGCCTGTGAAGCCGATGATGAATGCGGAACTTGCAATCTGTACGAATAGCAGGACATTTTTCCAGCCGTTTCTGTCCGGATTGTGCATCCTGAATATGTCCATGGCCGGGATGGAAGAGAAGATTCTTGCCGGAACCAGCCCGGATATTGCAGCCACTGTGACTGTGGCAAGTACATAGCCTGTCACCTGCCATGAGCCGAACAGGTTTCTGAACGGGACCCCGGTGAGTCCGTGGATGATGTCTTTGCCTGCATACAGGAGCAGAAGACCGGATGCCGCCGAGATGAGGACCAGAATGACCGTTTCCCAGATGCTTGAGATGAAGATGTCGCCGGAAGAGGCCCCCATGCATTTGAATACAGCGGTCCTCTTCGTCCTTGAGGCGAGGGATGACACGGAAGCCAATACATAATTGAGCGACACCGTGGCCAAAAGCAGGATGGTGAATATGCTGAGAATGAGGATTGTCTGCTGTGTTTCCCTGTCGCCGGAATGCAGGGACAGGACAGGCTTCAGATATGCTGTGAATGTGTATCCCATTTCCCTCTGCAGTTCCATGTCCATGTGGCGATGCATCATTTCCGGAATGGCCTTGTTGACGGCTTCCGTGTCTGATTCAGGACTCAGTCTCACATATCCGGTGAATCCGTCGCCCCTGTCCCAGGCATTTGCCTCGTATGGTCCGAGGCCCTGGACAAGATTGAATTCAAGATGGCTGTTCCCGGGAATGTCCTTGAATACCCCTGCCACTGTCACCGGCATGATCCGGCTCTTGTCCATGAATATGGTCCTGCCCTCTGCCTCGATGCTGCCGAAGATGATGCGGGCAAGGCTTTCGGAAAGGAATACATTGTCCTCAAGCTCCAGGGAATTTCCTTTTCCGGACACAAGAGGCAGCCCCAAGGTGCTGAAAAATGCGGTATCAGCCGATATCATCTTGACTTCAAACCGTTCCTCTCCGCTGAATATAACCCTGTCGCCTGATTCTCTCATGCTTGTCCCGGCGATGACCCCCGGTATCTCTGAAACGGCGGTCGGTGCCACAGGCCGCAATGTGTGCCCGTAGTCAGTCGTTTCCGCCTTGTCCGTACCGGCCTTGTCCGTGTAGAGGCTCTGGACCTGGTACAGGTTTTCCGCCTGCGGCAGCCACCTGTCATAACTCAGATCAAAGGTTATTTTCGCTATCAGGACCATGCCTATGGCCAGTCCTGAAGTCAGCGTGATGACCCTCATCAGGCTGCTCCATTTCCTTTTCCGGAGATATTTTATCGCATAAGCCAGTTCCCGCATGGATCATTCGCTTCTTAAATTGTTCACAGGATTCTCATTTGCCGTCTTCCAGCTCTGCCATACCACAGTCAATATGGTCACTGCGGTCACTGCAGCGAATGCTGCCGGAAATACCCACCAGTGCAGCGGACTTCTGTATGCAAAGCCTTCTGCCCATCTTTCCACGGCATCCCATGCCACAGGAGCTCCTATTGCAAAGCATATGCACAGGAGAACGAAATATGTCCTGCAGAACACTCCTGTCACTTCAGTTCCTGTCGCTCCGAGGACTTTCCGCACAGCAGTTTCCTTTCTGCGGTACTGGCAGTCGAAGACCACGAGCGAGAACACTCCGACTATGGATATGAATATCGCTACCAGGCTGAAAAGTGTGATGAGCGAGCCCGTCCTCTGCTCTTTCTGGTATGTACCTTCAAGTATCGAGTCATAAAAGCGCACGCTGAAAGGATATTCAGGGTCGAACCTGTCAAGCGTTTTCTCTATTTCCGGTCTTGCTGCCTTCATATCCGTCCCTGCCGCCACTCTGATGTATGCTGTCCTGAACATCCCTCCCCAATGCCAATTGCCGTACATGTAGAAGGCCATCGGACTCATGCCCTGTCTGAGCGAAGCGAAATTGATGTCGGGTATGAAGCCGATTATCTCATCTCCGTTTATTGTTTCACCTGCCTGCATGGAATATTGTTCCCGTGCGGTTTCATTGAAGATGTAGCATCCGTCGGCTCCTGTTTCATCCTCATTTCTGAAATTCCTGCCTTCGGTCACTTCAATGCCCATGACATCGAGGAAGGTATGGCTCACCGGAATGCAGGTAAAAGATATGTTTTCTCCTTTGTAGTCCCTTCCCCAGGTCATGTAATAGTCCCCTTCGGCAATGGTGAATTGTGAGAATGCCACATTTTCTACTCCGGCAATCTTTTTCAGGTCTTCCGTGAATGCGTCCCGGCTGTTCAGAATCTTGTCATTGATTTCAGTGACTATGACCTGATCCTTTTCAAAGCCGAGCGGAGTCTTCAGCATAAACCGGTTCTGGAGGTACATGAACGAGGCGGCGATGATGAGGGCGAACGATGCCGTGAACTGGATGCCAACCAGCACATTCCTCATCCTTTTCCCGGCAGGGGAGAGGCCGAAGCTGCCCTTGAGTGCCATCGCAGGAGGCACTGATGTCATATAGAAGGCCGGCCAGAGGCTTGAAAGGATGCCGAGGACAACGGATGCGCAGGCTCCCGCCGCAATTATTCCCGGATGCTCCGCCAATGCCATGCTGCAGTCCAGCAGGGAAGCCAGCGGGGTCATTCCGGCCAGATACAGAATCAGCAATGACAATGCATAGGCCGTGACGCTTACAGTGACGATTTCGCCCACAAGTCCGGTCCTTATTTCCGAATCAGTGCTGCCGAGGACTTTCCTTGTATTTATGCCCTTGATTCTCATCGGGGTGAGGGCAGTGCTGAAATTGGTGAAATTGATGCCTGCAATCAGCAATATGATGAATGCTATGGATATGAGGGCATAGACAGTGCTCCTGTTTGCCTTGGGAAGACCGTCGAAATGTCCTGCCGACTTGAAATGCAGGTCCGGAAGAGGGTCGAGCACAAGGTCGAATCCGTCTTCCTCCCAGCTGAAGTCCTCTCCGAAGATAGTCCGGTTGTTTTCCTTGAAATCTTCTATGATACGGCCTGCAGATGCCGGGTCTGAGAGCCTTACGAAGCAGTAATAGTTCCAGTTGCCCCAGTTGTCATAATTTTCCTTCGGATTTTTGGATGTGTAGACAATGTTCTGCAGGGAGGCATTCTCAGGGAAGTCCTTGTACACTCCGGTGACGGTCCTGTCGATGTCACCTTCTACGGTGGCATGCAGTATCTGTCCTGTCGCGGGTGAGTTTCCGAACATCCTTCTTGCCATGCTTTCCGGTATGACGGCGCTTCCGGGGGCGTCAAGGGAATTGAGATCCCCTTCGATCATCCTGAAGGAAAATACCTTCAGGATTTCCGCCGACACATCCCAATAGCGTTCGCTGTAGCCTGTCCTGCCGTCAGAGGTTTCTATATGCCAGAAATTGGTCCCGGACCTGGCCTCGGCAATGCAGCCTGCCTCTATTTCAGGGGATGATCCGATGAACAGCCTTGCAAGAGGCCTGCTGACGATGGCCTGACCGTTGCCGTCCATCTTCACATCCAGCCGGAATATGGACTGTGCATTGTCATAGCATGTGTCGAAGGTCATGTCATGGTTCACCTGCATCATTATCATCATGAATGCGGTGAATGCCACGGCCAGCCCCAGCAGATTAAGTATAAAAGCCGCCTTGAAATGGCGTATCACATTCAGAAAGTTCCGTATCATTGTCTGATTCTGTTAAATTCCGGCCCTGTCATAGGATTATTCGTCACGCAGTGAGTTTACCGGATTCTGTGTCGCAGCACGGTATGTAAGGAGGGTGACGGTGATCATGGTGACCGCCAGTACGGCGCAGAGTGAGGCGATGAACAGCCATATCGGTACCGGGGCCTGGTAGGCAAATCCTTTGACCCATGCCTTCATTATGAAATATGCGACAGGGACAGAGATTGCAAAGCATATCAGAGTCATGATGATGTATTGTCTGTTCAGCATCATGAGAATCGTGCCGATGGCGGCCCCGTGGACTTTTCTCAGGGCAATCTCCTTGCGGTGGAACTGCGTCTCTACGCTCACAATGCCCAGGATTCCGATGAGCGAGATTATCAGGGAAAGGACGGCGGTGATGGCTATCAGGCTGTTCAGCTTCTCCTCTTTCTCGTAGAGCCGTCCGATGCTTTCGTCCAGGAATCTCAAATTGATGTCGTTTCCGTTGATTTCAGGGTTGAACTCTTCGATGCAGTCCCGTATCCACTGGAATGTCCCGGCAATGTCCGTCCCGTCTATCCTGGCATAAACTACTGACAGGGGCCACCATGGATCAGAGCCGAACACATACAGGGCTATGGGGTCGATGCCGTACTGCAACGGTTTGAAATTGAAGTCTTTCACTATCCCGACTATCTCCGCCGGTTCACCCACATGTCCCTGGAGCCTGGCTCCGAGTCTGAGGAACGGGAACTTGAGCATGGTCTGTTCGTTCATGATGAATGTCCCGTTCGGGTTGAGGTCATCGGAAGGGGAGAAATTCCGCCCTTCCTTTATTGTCATGCCGAAGAAATCAATGAAATCGGACGATACCGGCAGCACATCCAGCTGTACACGGTGCCCGTCAAATTCGCGTCCCCATCCCATTTTCGTATTGGAAACAAGCCAGTTGCCTGCAAAGGTGACATCTTTGACATGAGGATTCTGCCTGAGTTTCTGTTCGAAGCTGTCAGCCATGCTCCCGATCCGGGAACCGCATCCGAATTCGACTGTCAGATCCCGCTTGAACCCCATGTCCTTGTTTTTCATGAACGATGTCTGCACCTGGATGTAAAAGGCCATTGCTATCAGCACAAATGAGGCGACATATTGGAATCCGACCATGAAACTCCTGAGCATCCTCCCTTTAGGAGACAGGGAAAATGACCCTTTCAGCACCAGCGCAGGCTGGAAAGATGTGCTGTAAACTGCCGGGAAGATCCCTGCTGCAAGTGAAGAGCCGAAAGCCACCGCCGCCCCGATCAGTATGACAGTGACATTGTCCGCGACCCGCATCGATCCTGAAATATAATATGTAAATGAAGTCCCGGAAATCAGATGGAGCGCCAGAATGCCGAGCCCGAATGCGGCTGCAGCAATTACTATGGCTTCGTTTAACTGTCTCCAGATCAGGGAAGTCCTTCCGGAGCCAAGCACCTTGCGTGTGTTTATGTCCTTGATGATCAGAGGTACCGCTGCAGTTGCCAGGTTGATGAAATTTATGACGGCAATGGCGATGATGACAAGCCCGATGGCAAACAATGTCCCGGTCGTGGACTGGTTCCCTTTCCCCATAGAGTCCCCGCTTATGTCCTTGGAGAAGTAGGCATCATGGAGATTGGTGACGCGGACACCGTTCTCGAACATTTTTCCGTATTCGGATTCAGGATCTATCTCTAAGGACTCAAGCAGTTTTTCCTTGATCAGGGCAGCGACCTCAGTCGCCTGCGACGGGTCGTCCAGCTTCATGTAGCACATATAAGACCATTCGCTCCAGTTGTCTCTGTCACCGTTGCCGACCTGTATCAGAGCACCGTTGGCCACACTGCTGTTTTCGGGAAAATCCTTGTAAACGGCTGCTATACGGTACTCTGACCCGGAGTATTTGTCTATAAGCGATTCTCCTGCAGGGTTTTCTCCGGGAAAGAGACGGTCTGCCACAGATTCTGCGATGATGATACTCCCGGGCCTGGCGAATTCTGCCGGGTCACCTTCCGTGAATTCAAACGGGAATACTTTCAGCATACAGGTGTCGAGGACGCTTGACTCCAGGCTGTATTCCTGCTCCTCATCGCCCTGCCTGTACCATTCCGAGGAGGAGTTTTTCCAGTATCTGTACACCCCGAGTTCCTCGATCTGCGGAATGGTCCCCTTGAGCGACTCGATGAAAGGCCGGCATATCGTTATGCCGTATGACCCGAGGTTGGACGGGTCATTGACGAATTCGAGCCGGAAGACCTTCTCGTGCTCCGGGTAGTTCCTGTCGTACCTCCAGTCATACCGTACCTGTATCATTATCACCATGAACGCAGTGAAAGCCACTGTGAGTCCGATGATATTCAAAGTGGAACTAATCCACCTGTTTCTGCTGAAAATCCGTTTGATTGTCATACCGTTGTTTCGAGGTCTGTTTGAATTTGGAGGAATTCCGCCCGTGCATGCCGGGCAGATTCCATATCCTGAATTTTTGAGAAGGTCCCGCCTACAGTTCGTTGGCCACATCACTGACTATCCTTCCGTCGAACAGGTCAATGGTCCTCTGTGCCACTGATGCGTCCCTCTGGGAGTGTGTCACCATCACGATGGTAGTCCCTTCCCTGTTGAGTTCTGAAAGGAGGTCCATGACTTCCTTGCCGTTTTTGGAATCGAGGTTACCTGTTGGCTCGTCGGCGAGTATCAGCTTCGGACCTGCCACCACAGCACGTGCAATGGCCACCCTCTGTTGCTGTCCTCCTGAAAGCTGCTGGGGAAAATGCTGGGCCCTGTGGCTTATGTTCATGCGTTTGAGGATTTCGGTGACTTTCTGTTTCCTTTCTGATGCGCTGATGTTGAGATAGCGCAGGGGGAGTTCGACATTCTCGTAGACATTGAGTTCGTCGATGAGGTTGAAGCTCTGGAATACGAATCCGATGTTGCCTTTGCGGAATTTTGTACGGTCCTTTTCCTTGAGTCTGGCGACTTCATGGCCTAGAAGCTCGTAACTTCCGCTGGTAGGATTGTCGAGCAGGCCGAGGATGTTCAGAAGGGTGGACTTTCCGCATCCTGACGGCCCCATGATGGCTACGAATTCCCCGTCCTTGATTTCAAATGTCACATTGTTCAATGCCGTGGTCTCGATTTCTTCTGTACGGAACACTTTGCAGAGGTCTGTTACTTTGATCATGATTCTGGTGTTTTATTGTTTTTATTGTTGTTGTTCTGTTGCCGTGCCGGAAATTTCTTTTTTGATGTCTTTTTCTCTTTTTTGCATCATATTTCACGGTAGAAATCATATTTCCGGCTGCCGGTATGTGTAATTAATGTGCCAATCTTTTCAAGTTCTTTGCTGTTAATGTTTTGTGTCTATGATTAAAATGATTTTCTGTAAAATTTTCTTACATTGACTGTAAAGATTCTTTACAATGCCGTCATTCTGTCTTGAGCGCATCCACCGGGTCCGTGTTCATCAGCCTGACCGCCTGCCAGGAAATCGACACCACGGCCACCGCAAGCATGACAAGTGCTGCCGCCAGGTAGATCCATACCGAGTTGCCTATCCTGTAAGAGTAGCTTTCGAGCCAGTGACCGGCCACGATGACACTGCACGGCACTCCGATCGCCACGGCTATGCCTACGGCATAAAGGAATCCCCGCGCCGTGTCCGCATATACCTTCGCGCGGCTGCATCCCATCACCTTGCGGATGGCGGTCTGCCGTGCGTGCTGGCGCGCGTAGTATGTACTCATGGCTATCATCGCCATCACCGACAGCAGGAGGATGAGCCCGGTGAACACAGTAATAAGCTGCATATTCTGGTCTTCCATGTAGTAGAGGTTGCGGTTTATCTCGTTGTAGGTCTGCACATGTATCTCGTCTTCGGAAAACCCTTTCGATGCGTAGAAATCCTTTATCTGCCTGAGAGCGTCCTTCTCGTCTCCGTTCACCTTTACGGCCAGCTGCCGGATCACCCTGAAATCTTCCTCGGACTTCATGTCCATTATCCAGCAGCAGAGCAGGAACTCTCCGGAAGGGCTGCCGGCCCTGCCTTTGGTGAAATCCTGTATTATGCCGCAGACGGGAATCATCCCGTTGTCCAGTTCCAGGGAGGTGCAGTCATAGTCCAGCCCGAGCGAACGCATCGCGCTTTCCGTCATCCACATTGCCTGGGAAACAGGCTCCGCATTCTGCCTTATGACTTTCAGCCCTATGACC
>JADIMO010000092.1 GCA_017694755.1 Candidatus Cryptobacteroides merdavium | reverse complement strand
CACCTGTGGCAAGGCTGGTCGAAAAAGGCATCGAGCGCATCGGAAGACCGCTGTCCGACATCCAGACGGCAGTCGAGAACATGGGAAACGTGGAAGTGGCCAGGCTTGAGAAAGGACTGCCGATCCTCGCTACGGTCGCAGGGGGAGCCCCGATGATCGGATTCCTCGGAACGGTTATGGGTATGGTGCAGGCATTCTTCAATATGTCCCAGGCCGGCAACAATATAGACATCACCCTGCTTTCTGGCGGTATCTATGTGGCGATGGTGACGACTGTCGGAGGTCTTATCGTAGGAATCATAGCATATTTCGGCTACAACTGGCTGACCTCGCAGATATCCGACCTGGTGTTCAAGATGGAAAGCACCATAATAGATTTCATGGATCTCCTACACGAACCTGCAGAGAACGTGGAAGAAGGGACTGGCAGGATGTAAAAGGGAGAACAGGACATGGCACTTAAACGGACAACCAAGGCTGAGCCGAATTTCTCGATGTCGTCAATGACCGACATCGTGTTCCTCCTGCTCATATTCTTCCTGGTGACATCGACGCTGGTCAATCCGAACGCACTGAAGCTTCTCCTGCCGAAAAGCACGGGACAGGTGTCCGCAAAGGCCACGGTGAGCGTGTCCATAAAGCATTACCGGGACACCGACACATTCTCCTACCACATAAACGGGGATGAGAAGCCGGTGCCTTTCAGCGAGATAGAAGACGACCTGGTGGAGCTGCTGAAGAATGAGGAGGACCCTACATTCTCGATCTATGCGGATGAGACCGTACCGATCAGGGAAGTGGTGGAAATAATGAACATAGCCAAGAGGAACCACTATAAGGTGATAATGGCCACGCGGCCAGAATAGACCGGGACATCCGGACTGACCAGGATGCCGCACAGGGCACGGACGGACAGGAAAGACACAGGACGGGCACATGCAAGATGGACGGACAGTACAAAAAGGAAAGAGCCAGACAGGAAAAGATTTCACGGGTGATCGGGATTTCGGCAGCCGTGGCCGTGCATGTTTCCCTTGTGGCAGCCGGGGCTGCGACCGGAATGAAATACGTGTATCCTCCGCCTGAGGAAGAGGCATTTCTTCTCGACTTCTCGGAATACGAGGCAGAAGTGCCGCAGCAGATAAGGACGGGCACGCAGCCGAGGGCCGCCGAAGCCGATCCGGACAGGGAAATTGAACTGATACAGCAGTCGCAGGCCCAGCATGAAGGGTCGGAGCTGAACGAGGCAAGGGAGGCGACGGTGGACGACTTCGGAGATGTGGAGGTGGAGGAGCCGCCAAGAAAGAAGGAAATCGACCGCAGGGCACTCTTCCACGCAGCCGACAACAAGACACAGAAGGACACGCTGGCCACCCAGACGGCGGAGAGGGTCACGGATGCGCTGAAGGCCGGACACGCAAGAGGAAATACCCGTGTCGGGGAGACGAAAGGGGAACCGAATGCACAGCTGGAAGGCAGGACAGTATTGGGTACATTGCCGAGTCCGGACTATTCCATCCAGGAGGCTGGCACAGTGGTTGTAGAGATCTGGGTCGACCGTAACGGGAAAGTGACCCGGGCGAACCCCGGAATAGAGGGGACAACGGTCACTGACAAGACATTATGGGAGGCGGCAAGAAAGGTGGCGATGCAGGCTCAGTTCAACATGAAGGCCGACGCCCCTCAGCAGCAGAAAGGAAAGATAACATATATTTTCAATCTCCAATAGGACATTATATGGCGTGAGCCATACATTTTATAACATTTTTATTCATTTCATTAAAATGCATGACCCCGGGAGGGGCACGGAAAAAGATGGAAAACTACAGAAGAGGCGGCAATGACCGCAGGACAGGAGACCGTAGCGATTACGGCAGGAGAAACACTGAAAGGAATTTTTCAGGAAACAGAGGCGGAAGATTTTCGGATGGCTATTCGAGAGAATACCAGAGACCTCACAATGAAGGATACGGTTCAGACGGACAGGCTTCGGCTGCACCTAAGCGCAGGCCGAGGGTGATCCGCGGAAAGGACGGTGCGCTCAGAAGCGTTCCGGCAGCAGAAAGGCCGCAGTCATCAGGATACGAAAGAAGGTCTTTCGGAAGCGGAGAAAGGACTTACGGAAATGAAAGGAGCTTCGGTGGAGAGAGAAGTTTCGGTGGAGAGAGGGGCTACGGACAGACACGCCGGCCTTCTCAGGGAAGGAGTTTCGGAGAGCGCGGGGACAGAAGGTCTTCGGGCGGCTATGACAGGAAGCCTTTCGGCAACGACAGGAGAGGCGGCTACGGCAACAGCAATGAAGGATACGGAGACAGGAGAAACTCCGGAGGAGCAAGATTCAATGACAGGAAAGGCCCGAAATACGGTGCCCCGAAAAAGCCGCGCAACATTCCTGTTGAAAGCGGGATAAACAAGATGATCACAAGAAAGCAACTCATGGACGAGAGCAGGTTTTCTGACAATGACCTCGTGAACATACCGGTAAAGGAGGAGGTAAGGCTCAACAAGTTCATCGCCAACTCCGGGATATGCTCCAGAAGGGAGGCCGACAACTATATCACCGCAGGTGTGGTAACAGTCAACGGAGAGGTGGTCACCGAACTAGGAACGAAAGTCAACATATACAACGATGACGTAAGATTCAACGGGGAAAGGATCAGAGGGGAAGAAAAGGTCTATATAGTGATGAACAAGCCGAAGGGCTTCGTGACGACAGCCAGCGACCCGCATGCCGAGAAGACGGTGATGGATCTCCTCAAAGGCTGCAAGTCGAGAGTGTTCCCTGTGGGAAGGCTCGACAAATACACCACCGGAGTGCTCATGTTCACCAATGACGGGGAAATGGCCGAAAAACTGACCCATCCGTCATACGACAAGAAAAAAATCTACCAGGTGACGCTGGACAAGGACCTCACACAGGAGGACTACGACAAGATAAAGGCCGGAGTGCTCCTTTCCGACGGGGAGATAGCGGCGGACGAGCTGGAATATGTGGAGGACGACAACCACAAGAAGATCGGCATCGAGATACATTCAGGAAAGAACCGCATCGTCAGGAGGATATTCGAATCCCTCGGCTATGAGGTACGCGGACTTGACAGGGTATATTTCGCCGGTCTGACCAAGAAAGGGCTCAAGAAGGGACAGTGGAGATTCCTCACCCAGGGAGAGGAAAACATTCTCAAGATGGGAGCATACAACTGATCCCGCACATATTGACGGAAATACAATATGGCTGATACACCTAAAAGACACAGGGCAGGATTTGTCAACATCATCGGTAATCCGAATGTCGGCAAATCCACTCTTATGAATGCGCTTGTCGGAGAGAAGCTCTCGATAGTCACGGCCAAGGCGCAGACGACAAGACACAGGATAATGGGCATAGTGAACGGGGAAGACTGGCAGATAGTCTACTCGGACACCCCGGGTATCCTGAAGCCGAACTACAGGCTGCAGCAGAACATGATGAACTTCGTGGACACCGCAATAGGTGACGCGGACATCATACTATATGTCACAGATGTTGTTGAGAAACAGGACAAGAATGCCGAATACATAGCGAAACTCCAGAAGATAGACTGCCCGGTCATTGTGGTCATCAACAAGATAGATGTCAGCACACAGGAGCATGTCATGGAGCTGATGTGCCAGTGGGAGAAGCAGCTTCCGAAGGCTGTGATCCTCCCGGCCTCCGCAAAGGAGAAGTTCAATCTGGACAACATATTCGATGCCATACTGGAAAGGCTGCCGGAAGCTCCGGCATGGTATGACAAGGATGTGTTCACTGACAAGAACCTGAGGTTCTTCGCATCGGAAATCATAAGGGAGAAGATTCTGCTGAACTACAGCCAGGAAATACCTTACAGCTGCGAGGTGGTCATCGAAGAATTCAAGGAAGGGGCGGACAGATATGACATCAGCGCGGTGATCTATGTGATGAGGGACTCGCAGAAAGGCATCCTCATCGGCAAGGGCGGACTCGCCATGAAAAAGACCGGCACGGAAGCCAGGCTCGAAATGGAGGAGTTCTTCCAGAAGAAGGTGTTCCTCAAGCTGTTCGTGAAAGTGGACCCGGACTGGAGGGAAAACAGGAAGGAGCTGCGCAGGTTCGGATACGAACTCTGAGAACGCAGGATACATTGACTGCATGATGACAACCATCAAATCTGAAAAATGAGCAAGGACGACGACATGGACCTCACCCCGGAAGAAATCGGGGAGGAGATGACAGATGAAGGCCAGGACGCTGAAACGCCGGCAGGCGAAATCACCGAAGGTGAGCCGTCCGGCAAATACGACAGGCTGCTGAACGGTGACAGCCGGAAATACAAGCTTTCGGGAATGTTCAGGGAATGGTTTCTGGACTATTCCTCATATGTCATACTCCAGAGGGCCGTGCCGCACATAGGTGACGGACTGAAACCGGTACAGAGACGCGTTCTGCACTCGATGAGCGAAAAGGACGACGGCTCGTTCATAAAGGTGGCCACCCTCGCCGGCCATGCAATGCAGTACCATCCCCACGGAGACTCATCCATCGTTGGGGCAATGGTCCAGCTGGGGCAGAAAAACCTTCTCATAGACTGCCAGGGGAACTGGGGCAACATCCTCACGGGAGATGCCAATGCAGCCCCGCGATACATTGAGGCCAGGCTGAGCAAGTTCGCCAAGGAAGTGGTCTTCAACCCGAAGACGACTGAATGGATGAACTCCTACGACGGCAGAAACCAGGAGCCGATGGAGCTTCCGGTAAAATTCCCGCTCCTGCTCGCGCAGGGGGCAGAAGGGATTGCGGTGGGACTTGCATCGAAGATACTTCCGCATAATTTCAATGAACTTCTGGACGCCTCAGTCGCCATTCTGGAAGGGCGGGACTTCGAGCTCTATCCGGACTTCCCTACCGGAGGCCATGCGGACTGCTCCAAATACAACAAGGGCAGACGCGGAGGGACGGTCAAGGTACGCGCCCGGATAGAAAAGTTAGACAAGAACACCATAGCCATCACAGAAATCCCGTTCGGGAAGACTACACATATAGTCATAGACTCCATTCTGAAGGCAAAAGAAAAGGGAAAGATCAAGATAAGGAAGATTGACGATCTCACTGCCGGAAATGTGAACATCGTCATCCACCTCCCGAACGATGTGTCACCGGACAAGACCATAGACGCCTTGTATGCCTTCACCGACTGCGAGGTGTCCATATCTCCTAACGCATGCGTTATCGTGGACAACAAGCCGCAGTTTCTGGATGTGGAGGAAATCCTGCGCTACAACACCAGGCACACGATGGAACTGCTCGGCAGGGAGCTCCAGATAAGGCTTGACGACCTTTCGGAAGACTGGCACTACGGCTCGCTCGAAAGGATATTCTTCGAAAACAGGATATACAAGATACTCGAAGACAGGTCATTCAGCTCCTGGGAAGAGCAGCTGGACAAGGTATTTTCCGAAATGAAGAAATACCAGGACCTTGTACGGAGGGAAATCGTCATGGACGACATCACCAAGCTGGTGGAAAAGCCTGTGAGGAAGATATCCAAGTTCGACGCAAAGGCCATGGACGAGAAGCTTCGCGGTATAGAGGAGGAAATGGCTGAAATATCCAATCACCTCGAACATCTGACGGAGTTCACCATAAACTACTTCAAGAACCTGAAGAAGAAATACGGCAAGGACTGGCCGAGGCTCACCGAGATAGTCAATTTCGAGTCCATAGAAGTGACCCGCGTGGTGAACAACAACGCCAAGCTGTACGCCAACATGGCGGAAGGCTTCGTGGGCATCAACCTCAAGAAGGAGGACAATGCCGAATATGTCTGCGACTGCTCCGACCTCTCCGAAATCATCGTCTTCCACAAGGACGGCAAATACAAGGTCACGAAAGTCAGCGACAAGGCCTTCATGGGCAAGGACATCATCCATGTGGCAGTCTTCGACAGGAACGACACCAGGACCATCTACAATGCCATATACCGGGACGGAAAGAGCCCTGTGAGCTACGCCAAGAGGTTCTCTGTGACCAGCATCACAAGGGACAAGGAATATGATCTCACCCAAGGCACTCCCGGCTCCACCATCCTGTGGTTCTCCGCCAATCCGAACGGCGAGGCGGAAACCGTACGCATCAGCTTCGCACCGAGGCCCAAACTGAAGAAAAGCAGCGATGAATATGACTTCTCAAAGCTTCTCATAAAGGGAAGGGCATCCAGGGGCAACCTTGTCTCCAAAAATGCCATAAGGAAGGTTACCCTGAAATCGAAAGGAGTCTCCACCATAGGCGGCAAGGACATCTGGTTCGACGAGGACATCAACCGCCTCAACGAAGACGGTAGGGGAAGATATCTCGGCCAGTTCGGCAGCGAAGACCATATCCTCGCCATATTCAAGGACGGGACATATTACACCACCTCCTTCGACCTGAGCAACAGGTATCAGGGAGAACTCCTAAGACTGGAGAAATTCGATCCTGGCAAGACATGGACAGCCATCTACCATTTCGGAGGAAAGCAGGACAGCATCTATATCAAGCGTTTCTCATTCGAAACGAGCGACAACACCACCCGTACATTCATTTCCGAAGAAAAAGGTTCATGGCTCGTGGACATCTCAGATGACAGGCACCCGCTGATTGAGATTGTCTTCGGCGGGAAGCATGAGCACAGGGAGGCTGAAAAGATTGACGCCGAACTGTTCATCGCCAAGAAGGGGCTGCAGGCCAAAGGCAAGAAGGCAAGCCCTTACGAGGTCAAGGACGCGATGTTCTTGGAGCCGATAGTCAGGCCGGAGGATGAGATTGAAGAAACTCCTGCAGAACCGGTCATGACCGACGGCAGCGGGAATGCCGGAAATCCACCGGAAATGCCGGACACGGACTATACGGACACGGAAGAGGAAGACGGACAGCTGAGCCTGTTCTGAAACCGGCTGGAACTGAAAGAAATGAAGACAATCGCCCTTTCGGGATTTATGGGCTGCGGGAAAAGCAGCATCGGGAAAGTGCTCGCCGGAATGCTTTCAGGTACTTTCATCGACCTGGACACTCAGGTAGAAGCTATTTCCGGCCGCAAAATCACGGAAATATTCGCCGAAGACGGAGAGGCGGCCTTCCGTTCCCTTGAAAAGAATTGCCTTACGGAAATACTGGCCGCACAGGCCGGGAAACCGTCCGGGAAAGGCATTACCGTACTTTCCCTTGGAGGAGGCACGCTTACCACGCCGGAATGCGCCGAAATGATTCATAGGAATACATTCTGCATCTACCTCAAGGCCGAGATCGACACCCTCCTTCATAATCTTGAAGGGAATTGTGAAGGGCGACCAATGCTCACCGGCCAAATCAAGGAAAACAGCACAAATAACGGAACTGCATCAGAAACAGTCACGGGAACTGCATCAGGAACAGGAAGGGCTGAAACGGAGGTAAAAGAAAAGGAGGGCCCTGAGATATCATCAGAAACCCTCAGTAAGCGTATTGTCAGACTCATGTCCGTCCGTGCCCCCATCTACGAAAAGACCGCACACATCACCATTGAAATCGACGGCCTTGATTTCAGGCAGGCAGCGGAAAAGATTGCCTCGTCAATCTCCTGCTACTGCTGCTGAGCTGCAGCCTGAGCCTGTGCCTTGGCCTGAAGCTCTGCCTGGAGCGACTCAAGAGTCCTGTCGGCAGGAATGTTGAGAGCCTCCCTTGCAGCCGGAGTAAGATCAGTGCTCTGTGCTGAATCAACATAAAGCAGCGAAGATGAATCAAACACATAAATTACACCCTGGGCTTTTGCAAGCTCATGGACCTTATCCTGTGCCTTCTGATAGATAGGCGCCATGAGTGTATTCTGAAGCTGGGTCAGATCCTGCTGGCTTGCCTGCTCGAACTCCTGGATACGGGTCTGGATATCTCCAAGTTCCTTCTCTTTGGTGCTCCTCACGGCAGGCGTCCAGGTAGCCTGCTTCTGCTGATATTCCTGATATTTGTTCTGGAACTCCATCATCATGCTCTGGTAGGTTTCCTGTGTCTCCCTGGATGCAGCGTCAATCTGCACCCTTGCCGAATCCATCTCCGGCATGAGCTGCACAAGCTCGCCGAAATTGACATGCGCGAATTTTAGGGTCTGTGCTGAAGCGGCCGTACATGCAAGCACTATGGCTGCAGCAATCATAATTGTCTTTTTCATAATGTCTGTTGTTTATTTATTCTTTCTAATTGTTTCCTTAATTAATGTCAGTCCGATGAATTTTCAGCACCAGGAAATTCGTCAGAACTGCTGTCCGATGACGAAGTGGAACTGGCTTCCGCCGTATGTAGGGTCATCGAATCCGTAGCCCCAGTCAACTCCGAGGAGTCCGATCATCGGCAGGTATACCCTCACGCCGACACCGGCTGAACGCTTGATCTGGAACGGATTGAAGTCCCGGATGTCAGACCAGCAGTTACCGCCTTCAAGGAAGATGAGGGCGAAAATCGTGGACTGCGGCTGGAGCACCACCGGATAGCGGAGCTCCACGGTGAACTTGTCATACACGTTTCCGGAATATGCATAGCTGCCGGAACTGTAAGGTGCGATGACCTGCGGAGTCAGGGAGTAGTTCTCGTACCCGCGCAGTGAAATCACCTCGGTACCGTATGTATTGTAGCCCGACATTCCGTCTCCACCGAGGAGGAAGCCCTCGAACGGTGAGTAGCCCCAGTTCCTGTTGTAATATCCCAGATATCCGAACTGCGCCCTGGCCATAAGCACGAGGTCTCCGACAAGCTTGGTGTATATTGCTCCGCGGAATGACCATTTGTGGTACTCGATCCATTTGTATCTCTGCTCGGATGTCTGCAGGTTATAGTCTATGTCACGCCAGTTGGAGACCCGTGTAGGGTTGCCGTTCTCGTCGAGCACTCCCCTGTTCTTCTTCCTGAGGAGGGAATAAGGAGGTGTGAGCTGGAGCGAAAGGCTGAACTCGGAGCCTTGACGCGGATATATCTGCTGGTCGGTGGAAGTCCTGGAAAGGCTGATGGTGTAGCTGAGGTTATGGGAGATACCGGTATTGAACAGGAAGTTGTAGTTCCAGTTCTGGAGACGGTAGGTCTGCCAGCTCAGCTGGTTGTAGAGCACGAAATAGTTGTCAGGCCTTTTGAGCCTCGTTCCGATTCCTGCTGCAAGTCCGTAGACTTCCATGAATTCATCATTGTTCAGGATATTGAACGCGATGTATGAATTGGTCTGTCTCGTATAGTATGCCGATATGCTCAGCGATGTAGGCTTCTTTCCGAACAGCCACGGCTCCATGAAGCTGGCCGAAAGGCTGGTATAATAGGTACCGTTGGTCTGGAACCTGAGGGAAAGACTCTGCGCATCTCCCAAAGGCACAGGTCGCCATGCCGACTTGTCAAAGAGTCTCCTTGTGGAGAAGTTGTTGAAGCTGACTCCGACCGTCGCCACGAAAGTGTTTCCTCCCCATCCTCCGGAAAGTTCAAGAGTACTTGAAGGCTTCTCGGTCACATTGTAGACGACGTCCACGGTGTTGTCAAGCTGGTTCGGAATGATGGACCATCCCTTTGAAGGATCGGCAATGGCCTCAGGGTCGAACTGCCCCATGGAAGCGATTTCCCTGATGGACCTCTCGAAGTCGGTCTGGCTGAAGAGATAGCCCGGACGGGTGAAAATCTGGCGGCGGACCACCCTCTCATTGGTGAGGTCGTTGCCGTTGATGATGATGTTGTTCAATGTTGCAGGCTTGCCCTCCACGATGCGCATCTCCACATCCACGGAGTCGCCCACTATGTTCAGTTCCACAGGCTGGAGGTTGAAGAAGAGATATCCGTTGTCCCTGTAAAGCTTGGAGACATCGTATTCATTCTGCTTGCCGCCTCCGAACAGACGCTTCTCCATGGTGACCACGTCATAGACATCGCCCTTCTTGATCATGAGGATGCCATTGAGGGTCTCGGACGAATAGACGGAATTTCCGGTCCAGGTGATGTTGCGGAAATAGTAGCGCTGTCCCTCGTCCACCACGAAATCTATCTGAAGCCGGTTAGGCTCCACATAATACATGGTATCCTTAAGGATCCTTGCGTCCCGGAAGCCGGCCTCGTTGAAGGCACTTATCAGACTGCGCTTGTCATTGACATATTCCTTTTCATTGAACTTCTTGGAACTGAAGAAATTGATAAGCCTGGCATCCTTGGTCTTCTTCATTGACCGCACCAGCTTGGTCTCCTTCACATTGTCATTGCCCTGGAAAGTGATCTTCTTTATCTTTACCTTCTGCTTCCTGTCGACCGCAAAATTGACCCTTATGGCACTTTTTACCAGTGTGTCCCTTTTGGTCTGGACATCCACTTCAGTGAGGAGAAAGCCCTTTTCCTTGTAATATCTCTTGATGATGTCGGTGGCCGTCTTCGCCACATAATCAGAAAATTCACCGCCCCTGCGCAGATTAAGGCGCTCCATGAGCTCCTTCTGCTCTCCAGACTTGACTCCGGAGAATGTCCATCTGGAAACCCTCGGCCGCTCTGTGATGCATATCTTGAAGAAGGCGGTGTCCCTTGACGGTGCTATGGAATCAATGACCACAGCCACATCCTCAAAATAGCGCTGCAGCCAGAGCCGGTTCACTATTGACGACATGTCGTCGCTCGGGACAGTCACTTCCAGACCTTTCTGAAGTCCTGTCAGCTGGATTATCTGGTCAGGACCGAAGTAATGGTTTCCCTCCACCTCAACCCCTCCGACAATATATTTCTGCGGATTATTGTAGTCTACCGTTATTTCACTCTGCTTCAGCTGCGCCAATGCGGGGAAAGACAGTACAGTCAAAAGTATAAGAAAGACTGTTCGGCGTAATCTCATCTCTTCTCTTCTTTTTCAATCATCTAACTCAAAGACACAAATATAAGCATTGAAGGTGCAAATATAAGCATTTATTTAACTTTTCCATACCGTCTGTCCCGTTTTGCATACTCTGCAAGGGCGGCACGGAACTCAGGCTTACGGAAATCCGGCCAGAGCACATCCGTGAAGATGAACTCGGAATAGGCGGCCTGCCAAAGCATGTAATTGCTCAGTCGGCATTCACCCGAAGTCCGGATTATAAGGTCCGGATCAGGAATGTCCGCAGTAACGAGACGCTTTCCGAACTCCATGATGTCCATCCCGAGAAGTTCTTCCTTTCTTTCCGGATGCCCGGCCAGCTCCTCCAAAAGTCCCTTGGCGGCCTGCAGGATATCCCATTTCCCGCTGTAGCTCAAGAAAACGACAAGGGTCAGCCTTCCGTTGGAGGCAGTCGTCTGCATACAGTCGTCAATCATTGCATTCAGGGAATCCGAAAGACGCCCCCTGTTGCCGAGAACGACGAACCTCACATCATTTTTCATCAGCGTAGGAAGTTCTTCCTTCATCGCCTTGACCATCAGTTCCATCAGAGTATGGACCTCATCTTCGGGGCGACCCCAGTTCTCTTCCGAAAAAGCAAACAGCGAAAGGTATTTCACCCCTTCTTCCACGGCTGCTTCAGTGCATGCACGGACACTTTCAACCCCCGCAGCATGTCCGAACACGCGCTCCTTGCCGCGTTCACAGGCCCATCGGCCGTTCCCGTCCATGATTATTGACACATGGCGCGGAATTATCTTCTTGTCTTCTTCCATCAGGTTATTGATCTCTGCCGTTTCTGATATCTTCCCCCCAGAAAAGTTTGCTCACAAGAGCATTTATGAAGTCGGAGCCATAAAGCCGGACCCGCTTCAGCGAAAATTGTGCCACTGATATGTCCATCTCCATCTCCGGGTCCGCCTCCACCATCCTGTTGTCCAGCGTAAATATCACCTTGGAGTCCCTTGACTTGAACCTGAGATGTATCCTGGATGTGTCCGGGACTATCAAGGGACGGACATTCAGGTTGTGCGGAGATATCGGCGATATTATCAGCACCCTCGCCGCCGGAAGGACTATCGGCCCTCCCACGCTGAGGGAATATGCAGTGGAGCCGGAGCTTGTCGCCACCAGCAGCCCGTCAGCCCAGTATGTCGGGAGCACGGACCCGTCCACACTCACCTCCACGCCGAGCATTGCGGCCCCGGAGCGGTGCACCGTCACCTCATTGAAGGCATACGGCCAGCAATCCATCGCCAGGCATCCCGTGGATACCGTGACATCCGCTTCCAGCAGAGGACGCTCCTCAATGGTGTATTTCCCTCCCAGTATAGCCTCCGCCACCTGGTCAGGCCCGTTTTCCGAAAGAAAGCCGAGCCTCCCCAGGTTAACCCCCACGACCGGAATGCCGGAATCCCCCACGATGACAGCCGAAGAAAGGAATGTCCCGTCCCCGCCTATGCTGACAAGCATGTCCGTGTCATCCTTCTGCAGGTCTTGAGGGGAAGACACGCTGTACACCGCACACCCTCCGGCAGAAAGACGGTCCTCCAGCCTGAGTATCCGGGCATCCCCGTCCAGTTTCCTGTTTCTCAAAAATACGGCTATCTTCATTTCAAGGATGTTCAGCTTTCTCAATTCCTCTGCCCGGATGGGCAAATCAGGCGTAAAGTTACAAGTTTCCGGCAACATTTTGAACAATAATGTATATTTTTGTCCCCGCATAATATTTCGGGAAATGACAAGACTGAGCGTAAACATAAACAAAATAGCCACTCTGAGAAATGCCAGAGGCGGAAACATGCCGGATGTGACAAAGGCTGCGCTGGACTGCGAAAGGTTCGGGGCCGAAGGAATCACAGTACATCCGAGGCCTGACGAAAGGCACATAAGATATTCTGACGTGAGGGAGATACGCCCCCTTGTGAAGACGGAGTTCAACATCGAGGGAAATCCGATACCGTCATTCATAGACCTCGTCTGCGAAGTGGTGCCTGACCAGGTGACGCTTGTGCCTGACGCGGCCGATGCCATCACTTCCAACTCCGGCTGGGACACGGTGCGGAACAGGGATTTCCTCACGGATGTGTGCCGCACATTCAAGGCGAAAGGCATAAGGACATCCATATTCATAGACCCGGACCCGAAAATGGCAGAGGCGGCTGCATTGTGCGGATGCGACAGGGTGGAACTGTACACCGAACCGTATGCGGCAGGATATGCGGCAGGGAGGGAAGAGGCGGTGAAACCGTTCATTGAGGCGGCAGAAAGGGCCAGGGAATGCGGACTCGGGGTGAATGCCGGGCACGACCTCAACCTGGACAACCTCGGATTCTTCATCAGGAAAATACCTTGGGCCGCAGAAGTGTCCATCGGTCATGCTATCATCTGCGACGCCATCTACATGGGACTTGAAAAGACAATCGCAGAGTATCTTAAACTCCTTAATTCCGCAACACTATTACAAATATAACTTTTTAAGTACCTGAGCAACAAAAAGTTGCTCAGGATTTTGCCATGTCAGATTTTTCACCTATCTTAGTGTTGCAAATCAAAATATGTATCAAACCC
>JADIMO010000091.1 GCA_017694755.1 Candidatus Cryptobacteroides merdavium | reverse complement strand
CTCTTTGTCCTCAATCCAAGGATATATGAGAGCCTGTCTGTGCCGATATACGCATTCACGATCATCCTTCTGGTTGCCGTGATCTTCCTCGGTGTTGAAGTCAAAGGATCCAGATCATGGTTCTCGTTCGGTCCGGTCAGTTTCCAGCCTGCGGAACTCTCCAAAATTGCCACATCACTGATGCTCGCCACAGTCATGAGCCAGTCCGGCTACAGGATGTCCAACATGAAGGATTTCCTGGCCACTGCCGCCATAATACTTGTCCCGATGGCCATAATCGTGGCCCAGAGCGAGACAGGCTCAGCACTCGTCTATGTAGGCTTCGTATTCATGCTCTACAGGGAGGGGCTTTCCGGCTGGCTGCTCTTCATGATAGGCATGGCCATCCTGCTGTTCATCCTGACCCTTACAGTCTCGTCATACGCATCGATACTGGTGCTGGCCTTCGTCATAACCCTGTGCAATGCCCTATATTCCGACAAGGTAAAGCAATGGATGATGACATTTCTCCCTGCACTGGTCATCTTAGGGGCTCTCCCGTTCATCTACAACAGGATCACAGGAGACAATCCGGATCCCGAATCCATCCTGGCAAAGATAAAGCCAATATACATACTGGGGGCAGCTGCTGCAGTCGCCCTCCCCTATTTCGCATTCAGGGCATTCAGGACAGGTAGCTCGTTCAGGTGGCTGTCGATAGCATCATTCCTCATCGGCATAGGCCTGATCTTCTCCGTGGACTTCCTCTTCCATGAAGTGCTGCAGGACCACCAGAGGAAGCGTATAGAAGTCCTCCTGGGACTCAAAGACGACCCGTCAGGTGTAGGCTACAATGTGAACCAGTCGATGATAGCCATCGGCTCAGGAGGATTCATCGGAAAGGGTTTTCTCAAAGGCACCCAGACCACATACGGATTCGTACCTGAACAGAGTACAGACTTCATCTTCTGCACCATCGGGGAAGAATGGGGATTTGTAGGTGCGGCAGCCGTGATCGGACTGTTCATCTTCCTCATCTGGAGGATAATCTCAGATGCCGAGCAATCCAGGGAAGCGTTCACAAGGATATACGGCTACTGCGTCGCAAGCTGCCTTTTCATGCACCTGTTCATCAACATAGGGATGACGATAGGCATAATGCCGGTCATCGGCATCCCTCTGCCGTTCATAAGCTACGGAGGCTCATCCCTGTGGGCATTTACAGTGATGCTTTTCATCTTCATCGCCCTCGTCAGGAACGAAAGGAAATACTTCTGACAGAACCGTCAGTACACGGCCTGACTTGAAATCAACGGCCGCTGATTGCTTCAGCCTTGTCCACCATAGAGAAGAACCGTGACCTGTGCCCGTACGGGTCAAAGCTGCAGGCATCCCGCCCGAGGTCATAGACCAGAGAATATGAAGCATCACCCCTATATTCGGACTGACGCAATATAAGACCGAAAGCCCCCACAGACAGAGCAAAGCGCATATTTTCCGATGCATCTTCCCATGCCGCAGGTGCATCCTTCAGGTCAAGGGACACCGGGCGGGACTCCGACTGTCCCGGCTTCTTGTAGCGCACATCGAATGTCAGGTAACTTGCGCCCTGATTCACACCCGGTTTCAGAATCAGCTCATACAATGCAGTGATTGTCTGTCCTGAACCTATCTCCCCGGCATCCTTTCCGTCATCTTCAAAATCGTCGTTTTCAAGCAGCCTGTTCTCGTATCCTATCAGCCTGTAACTGTCAACAGCTTCGGGGTTGAAGCTGACCTGTATCTTGACATCATCCGCAGCCGGGAAAAAGCGGCAGAAATTCTCCACAAACACGCGCTCTATCTCCTCCGGAGAGTCTATGTATTCGTATGTACCGTCGCCGCAATCGGCCAGCTGCTCCATCAT
The DNA here is from genome assembly GCA_017694755.1 of Candidatus Cryptobacteroides merdavium. Lineage (GTDB taxonomy): Bacteria > Bacteroidota > Bacteroidia > Bacteroidales > UBA932 > Cryptobacteroides > Cryptobacteroides merdavium. Next base: position 2,926 of record JADIMO010000091.1, on the reverse strand, counting down.
CGCGTCATTATAGTTGCCGTAACCCACTCCGAGAGTCGTGAGGTAAATTCCGCTGTCCCTCTTGGTTGAAATGAGTTCCTTGAGAGCCTCTACAGATGACATGCCGACATTGAAATCACCGTCGGAGCCGAGAATAATCCTGTTGTTGCCTCCCTCAATGAAATTCTCCTGAGCCAGCTCATACGCAGTCTTTATGCCATCTGCTCCGGCTGTAGAACCCCCGGCCTCCATGCTGCGGATCCGGGACTTGATCATGGCCCTGTTCGCGTCACTTACAGGCGTACTCCTGAGTATGACCTTATCGGCTCCGGCATATACTACTATGGACACGAAATCATCCTCAGAAAGAGAATCCATGAGCCTGCAGAAGCCCTCCTTCAGCACAGGAAGATCCTCATACATTGACCCGGACACATCTATCAGAAACACATAATTGGAATGACGCCGCTGCGTGTCATCAAGATCCTTTCCCCTGATGCCGAGCCGCAGCACATGATGTCCCTCATGCCACGGGCATGTACTCATCTCCGCATTAACGGCAAGATTTTCCTCTCCCGACGGAGCCGGATAATCAAAAGTGAAATAATTCAGGAACTCCTCAATCCTCACGGCGTATTTCGGAGGCATAGTTCCCTGATTGAGGATTCTGCGCACATTGGCAAACGAGCCGCCGTCAGCATCCACCGAAAATGTCGACACCGGCTGCTCGGCTGTACTCACGAACGGATTCTCCTCATATTGTGCATAATTCTCCCCTGCAACCTCCGGGAAATAATCCCCGACATAATAGTTGTCACCGAAATCAAAAGAGCAGCCGCAGAGGCCGGACACGGCAACCACCGCCGGAATAAACAGATGTTTTTTCATAATACAGACATTTTACAGGTCAGCACACGATCATTTGCGAAGTTATCTTTTTTCTCAAGAAAAAACAATACTGGACATTTGCTGATACTGTTCCAAAAAGTGTGTCTGAGATAGTGGAATAAAAAAGTCTACAGATTTTTCAGATTTGTAAAAGCAAAAAGAAACAAAACTAAAAAAGGAGCAGACTTTATGGAATTCACAAAGGAACAAGTTCCGGTAGAACCGGCACTGCCGGGAGTACCTGCAGGAAGAAGGCCTTGCCTGCAACAAGTGCAACGGGTACCGTCCCGGTCGCAGCTACGGTCATGGGCGTACATTGACATTCCGTATACCGCGTGACAGGTACGGCAACTTCCATCCCCGGATATTGGCCATACTGGCGACAGGAACTACACCGTGTAGCAGGCATGGGGCGAGTGGCAGGGGGGCTGCTCCAAATGGGGCAGGTACTACAGGAGCATTCGCAGGCGCGGCGAATTTGCAAAATTAAGAGGTCTGAAGGCTTGCTCTGGACAAACTAATTGAAACACTACCGATTCTCCGAAATATAGCAGATTCAGAACTGATCGTATAGATCAAGCAAATCTGACGGCATATAGCCATCCGGAAAGTCCTCAATATAAATAAATATCACTGGTGCTGTCATCATATCCTTTCCCCACCTGTCTTGAACAAGTACTTTAAAAACCATCATTTCCGTATCGCCCCACGGCTTCATCTGCCGCCTATAACCATCAAATTCATCCTCGTCAAACAGATAGAAATTTATACCGACATCCATTGACTGCCCTCCTGGGTATTCGTCCCACCAGTGTTCTCTTTCTCCGTTCACAATTATTTTCCCAGGAACTCCGCCGGGTTCAATTCCAGCCAATTCATAATATTTTGACAATTGAACATTTAAAGACAACGGCCATCCTTCTGCGGAGGCAATAGTATAATTCGTAGTCAGATATAACTCGCCTTCTGCGTTGCTGACAATAAATTTTGGATTGAGTGTAAATGGATTAGATGCATCATATGTATAACTATAAACAGGACTTGTCAGGCCGGAAGCAGTCTTCACCCTCATATATATCGTTGTCCTGTACATTCTTTCCGGGACACCAAGGGCAAACACAGAATCTTTCTGCACGGTCCATTCAATAGGATTTCCCCATGTCTTTGTCCCCCACTCATATTCAACGAGGCCGGCATCAACCAACATCTTGAACATCGACCCGTTTGTCCTGCATTTTGCCGTAGCAATGGCAACCATTCCGTCCTCGGATGTTGAAATATAGAAATCCGGCAGACCGACCATCACGGTCTTGCTCCTTGAAACCGTCCCATACTCATACTGATATGTGGCTGTCACCTTGACTACCCCCGGTTTCTTTAATGTAATCTCTCCTGAAAGGGGGTCTATTGCAGCTATTGACATGTCGGATATGGACCATCTTACAGGATAGCTGCAGTTTTCAAGCACATAGCGGTCTCCGGACTTAGGGGAAAGCGGCCCTGAAATATATATCCTCATCTGCTCCAGTATCCATTCGTACATATTTTCTATTTCACTGATATGATCGGATGCCTTTGATTCGGCGATAACTGCCTGATACGGCATCTCTACCAACGGCTGCGGTATGTCCGGCCAATACGACCTGGTATAATCACTGACAGCCAAAGTCCTTCTTCCTATGCCTATATCAAGCGCACTTGCCGTAGGGACGAACATGAATTTGTCATTGACCGAATATTCGTAATCACCTCCGAGAAATAAAGCGATATTGATGGCATCCGCATCTGAATTGATGAAATGTGAAAGACTGTAATATGAGCCAGGGAAAGCATCAAATGCCAAAGGGGATGACGGCGCATAATTCATCTGGGAAAAAGCTGTCACTTCCCTGTTGAAAATCCCGAGTACCTTCTTGTGATAAATGATTTTCATATCAAAGACCTTATTCCCTGATGACAAATAAGGAAAGACATCTATTGACGCTGTAATATTTGTTTTTCCGGGAACATAATCCCAGAAATTGGCATCAATCCCTACAAAATTGCACAGAATCGGTCC